>CAZXYA010000371.1:0-9643 GCA_964644655.1 uncultured Saprospiraceae bacterium
TGATTACAAAGACGCAAAAAGACTTCCGAGTTACCAAGTAAATAGTAGTAAAAAAACTAGCAAATTCGAGGTGGCTAATTCAGCTAGGAAAGAAAGATTTAAAGCATTATTAGAAAGCCTAAAATTCAATGAAGATTACTTGGAAAATTCTGGAACGCTTGCATTTATTGTAATTCATAAAGATACTATTCTGTACGAAAATTATTTTCATGGGACTAAATCAACAACTCAAATTCCTATATTTTCAAGTGCCAAATCATTCACTAGTGCTTTGGCAGGAATAGCTATAAAAGATGGCTTCATCAAAGATGTTGATGCAAAAGTTTTAGACTTCATTCCCGAACTGGATAACGAAATTTTTAAAGATGTTACTATAAAGCATCTGCTGAATATGAATTCGGGAGTAGGCATAAATATTAAGGGAGATTTCAATCTAAACAAAGGCTCTGGAAGATATTATTATGCAACAGACTTTAGAAAACGATTATTTTCCAACGACTTATTTTCCAAGGAAAATGAGGTAGGAGAAAAATTTGATTATCGTGATTTGAATGCTCAACTACTTGGATTCATAATAGAAAGAGCGGCCAATAAGTCCTTAGCTGAATACTTTGAAGAAGAAATTTGGTCAAAAATAGGAACAGAAAATAATGCGAGTTGGGCTATTGCCGATAAAAAATTAAACATGACCAAAGCTTATTGTTGTTTAAATGCAACGGCAATTGATTTAGCAAAATTTGGAAGCTTATTTCTAAAAGGTGGAAATTGGAATGGAGAACAAATAATTCCAAAAGATTGGGTTAACAAAAGTATCCTTCCGTTGGAAGGCTCTGAATACTGGTATTACAGTTATATATGGTGGCACACCATAGGATATGAAGAGATTATAGCTGATGACTATTTAATTAAAAAAGATAAAAATGCAAGGTATTACAAAAGTTATCCAAGACAAGACGCCTATACGAGTGGGCTATTAGGAAACTATATTTATCTATATCCCGAAAAAGAAATAATAATAATTAGACTTGGGAAGAAAGAAGGAGAAGTTAAATACTCAAAAAAGATAAAACGAAGCATAATTTGGGAACAAATATTTTATAAAATAGCAACGGAAATTTAATATAATACAGCACATAAGGGAGCAGGAAATAAATAAACAAGATGCTCGTAATTGCCGAAAAATGACAAAGAAAAACACGAATGCAGAACAAAAGCGTCTGCGCTATGCGCGCAGAGACTTCATCTGTCTGGGAAGCTAACCAAAATTCGTTGCTAACTCCTCACCAATTCTCTTTCAATTTGTTCCAATGATTTTCCTTTTGTTTCGGGTAATATTTTTAATAAAATGAAAAAACCGAATAAAGCAATAAATCCAAAGATGAAAAAGGTCAAGGCATTTCCTAGCGTCGATAATTCCCAAGGGAAAATTTGTTGAACCAACCAACTAGAAAAGGAATTAATGAACCCTATAAAACCAATTGCTAAGCCTCTGTATTTATTGGGATACATTTCTGAAAGCATCACCCACATGACAGGTCCTAGCGAAAAGGCAAAACAAGCAATGAACCCTAAAATGCCTAATAAGACTAAGGTCGCATTCATATTAACGGCTGCTTCGATGATAGCACCTTCCTGTTTTTTATAAGCTTGATTTCCCAAAGCGGTTTTCATGTCGTTTTTAAAATCGACATCATTGGTATATAATTTATTAGCAATGCCATTTAATGCGGCTTTATCAACTCCTTCTAAGGCAGCAATGTCGTCCGTATTTAGTTGATAAGTTGCTTGCTTGAAGCTATAAGCACATAAGAGTAAGCTAAGCGCTATACCACCTATGCCAATCAATAATAATGGTCTTCTTCCCATTCGGTCAATCAAATACATAGCTACTAAAGTAAAGACTACCGAAGTGCCACTTAACAAAACACCAGAAGAAAAGGCGGCATCTGTACCAATTCCAGTTTGCTTGAAAATAGAAGTAGCATAAAAATAAATAGCATTGATACCAGTCACTTGTTGTAGGATACCAATGGTTAAACCGACAAGCAAAATGAACCGTAGTGCAGGTTTGAATAATTCTCCAATTTTTACCTTTTCTTTATTTTTATCGGCTGCAAGACTAGCAATAATTGACTGACTTTCTTTTGCTGCAATTGCTTGACCATGTAATTTTTCTAAAACTGCTTTTCCTTCCTCATTTCTATTTTGACTAAACAACCATCTAGGACTTTTCGGGACAAAAAAGAGTAAGAAAAAATATAAGAAAGCCGGAATCATCTCGACCCCCAACATCCAACGCCAAACATTTGCTTCTGTCAAAAAGCTACCGCCACTTTTAAAGGCATCATTAAAATAATAATTACTCAAAAAAGCAGCAAAAAAACCTAATACAATATTTAATTGTTGGACGGATACCAACATCCCTCGATTTTCGGCAGTTGAAATTTCTGCGATATAAGTAGGCGCTAATACCAAGGCTGCACCAAAGGCAAAACCACCCAGCATTCTTGCTAAGTAAAGCATTTCATAAGACGAGGCATAAGCAGAAAGTAGGGCAGAAAGTGCATAAAAAAGCCCAACCAACAATAGTATCTTTTTCCGACCAACAATATCACTCCATCTTCCAGATATAAGCATGGCAAACATAGCAACAAAAGAAGGAGAACTTACGACCCAGCCTGACTGGGTATCGTTTAGATTGAATTCAGGACCTGCATATTCCATAACTCCTGATATGATACCCGCATCAAACCCAAATAAAAATCCACCAATAGAAACGATAAGTGCTATCCAAAAAGATTGAGCATTTAATTTCATCTAATTAATTTTTCGTTTTTAAGAAGAGCGTAAACATACGGAATTAATCCCAGAAAATTCGGGGATTAACTGCTGAAAAATCGTTTCTTTGAGGCAGTAAAAAATTTGTTTAACCTTCTTGAAAAAAATGGCATGTTTAACACCATCATTTCTGCTACGGAACTACAGATTATATTAAAGACCCCTAATGTAGTAGTCATCGACTGCCGCTTTTCCTTAGCAGATACAGAAAGTGGGCGAAATGATTATTTACAAGCACATATTCCAACTGCACAATATGCGCATTTAGATAATGATTTATCAGGAGAAATTATCAAGGGAACAACGGGAAGACATCCATTTCCACGTATAGCTAAAATAACGAAGTTAGCAGCTAATTGGGGGATTGACGAAGAGACTCAAGTAGTAGCTTACGATCAGGGACATGGTGGTATTGCTGCTCGTTTATGGTTTATATTAAAATGGCTAGGACATGAACAAGTAGCCGTTTTAAATGGTGGCTGGAAATATTGGCAATCTATTGGTGGTACAACTAATTCGGAATTGACGGTAGTTAGGCCAAAAGAATTTAAGCCAAATCCTAGACCCAATTTATTGGTCGATGTAGCGTTTATGGAACAAAATGTAGGCAATGCTGAATGGCTGTATATAGATTCAAGAGGTGCTAAAAGATATAGTGGAGAAGAAGAACCAATTGATCCTGTTGCAGGTCATATTCCTTCTGCCATTTCCGCTCCTTTTGCGGAAAATTTAGGGACTGATGGATTGTTTTTAGATAAAGAAAATTTGACGAAAAGATTTGAAAAATTATTAAAGCATCAACCTTCTGATAAAACGGTTTTTTACTGTGGTTCTGGTGTTACGGCTTGTCATAACCTACTGGCGATGCACCATATTGGCACAACTGATGCTTTATTATTTCCTGGGTCTTGGAGTGAATGGATTGTAGATGAGAATAGAGCTATAGAGGTTTCATAGTTCATTCTTCTATTTAAACATTTCTATCTGATTAGTAATCTCTTCTGGTGCTTTTTGTTTTATCTTGCGAGCTGGTGCTTCGGCAGTTAAAATTCTTTTAATGACTCTTAATTTGTGGGTATATTTTTTGGAGTCTACGTTAAAAATACCAAAGTGGTCGATTTTATCTATTCTTACTTTTCCGTAGGTATGTAAAATATGGTCTTTCTCGCAAATTATGCCTACATGATTAATATGTCCATTTTTATCTTGGAAAAAAACTAAATCTCCTATAGTAGATTGTTCATAAAAATCAATATTTTCTCCTTTTCTTGCTTGCAAATAAGCATCTCTAGGCATGGAGATACCAATCATTTTGAATAATATTTGTATCAAACCTGTGCTGTCTATGCCAAAAGGGGAACGACCACCCTCTAACTCAGGGGCATACAAATATTTTCTAGCTAATTTGATTAATAACTCTATATTTTGATGAATATTTTGTGGGGTGATGACTTGACCACTAAAGGAGTAACTAGTACCTGCAATTTCAAAGCGCATTCCATCGAAACAGGGTAGGGAAGCACCCATCGTAAGGGGTAAAAAATGGTCGGTTGCAATAGCAGGTTGAGCCAATTCCATACAACAAGCGTAGGAATCTTGATAGCGCTCAGCTTCTTCAGGGGTGATTTGTGTTAACTGATTGGTAGGAACCCAGCCAATTTGGTTATCCCATAAACAACGAACCTTAGTCCACTCTCCTTTTCGTTCCCAACATTCCACGACTTCTCCAAAGAGTAGTTGGGTAACCATTTCACTCGTATTTTTTCTACCTGCCCGAACAGGCACTACACTAAGGGAACAAATGCTAAAAATCATATTATTCGTTTCAGTAAGTCGATATAATTAGCAAGGTCTTTGTAGAACAATAACCATCAATTATACAGGAAAAGCTTTTCTTTATACAGTAACAAAAGGTTAATTAAATAGTTATATAGGAACGGTTCAAAAATAACTTTACATTTTAAAATTGCAACTTATTGATTGTCAGTAGTGGTTTTAATTTTAATTGTCATTTTAATTTTAATTCATTCCATAGACAAGTTATCAAAAAAAATTAAGAAGTGCCTAATAGCTAACAAAGTTTATTAACTTCAAGTCTAAAAATACTAAATATCAACATATTCCGTTTGAAAATCTACTAATATTGTGTTTTAATGATATAATTATTGGTGAATTTGTCTTTAAACTTTAGAACTTTTACTTTTCCAATGAGAAAAATCTTTTCTTTAGTCCTTTTTGCAGCTTCTTTTCTTTGTACTGACTTAATTGCTCAGGATAAACGTTTTACGCAATATTTTGCCGTTCCTACCTTGACCAATCCTGCTTTAGCAGGGGCTTTTCAAGGCCGCTATCGGATGGGTATTATTCGTCGAGATCAATGGCGACAAACATTAGATAGACCTTATGTAACTTTTGCAGGTGGTGTAGATGTTCGATTTAAAACCGATCATAAAAAAGCGGTGAGCGATGCTGTTGGCGTTGGACTTTCTTTTTTTAATGATAAAGTCGATGATACAGGATTTAGAACTACCCAGATGGCTTTGACAGGGGCTTATCATAAAGCCTTAGATGATTCAGGCATACATTACTTGACCATTGGCGGCCAAATGGCGGTCAATCAAAGAAGTGTCAATTATGAAAATTTAACCTTTGAAGACCAATATAACGGAACAAGTGGCTATACTTTACCAACAGGAGAGGATTTGCCAGAAAATAATTTTGCCTTTTTTGATATGGCTTTGGGTATTAATTATACCTTTTCGCCTAGCCATAGAACTACTTTTTATATTGGTGGGGCAATGCACCATTTGTTGGAACCCAATGTATCTTTTTTAGCTGCTAATCCAGATACAGAAATAGCCATTCCTGAAGAAAATAAATTATATAGAAGATATACAGGTTTATTCGCTGCTAGATTTCCAGCTGGGGATCAGCTCTTTATTATCCCAAGAGCTTTGATCCAAATTCAAGGACCACATATTGAAATTAATGCAGGCTCAAATGTAAGAATTGCTATGGGAGATTATACGCCCTTTGCTTTGCATGTTGGTGGTTGGGCAAGACCTGTTAAAAATGCAGATGATACATTTTCACTAGACGCAGTAGTAGCAATGGTAGGTATCGAATTTGATAACCTTTTATTTGGCTTTAGTTATGATTTAAATATAGGAGATTTATCTTTAGGAGGTCCAAATAGAACTTCTTTTGAAATATCCGTTGCCTATTTAGGCAACTTTGAGAACGAAGAAATTCTTTGTCCTAAATTCTAATTCTAAAAGTTATATTTGTTTGCCTTTATAAAAATTACTACCTTTATCTTAAACTTCAAACTGAAAAGATGGTTTCGAGGGGTGGTTTACGGCAATTATTATAATCGCGGGGAATTGCATCTTGGAATCTTTCTAAAAACTTGAAGGAAAATTTCAAAATGAGTGCTTCCAGAACTTGTAAGTTCTGGAAGTACTTTGCATTATACCGAAATTATTGATTTGCCTCTTTTTTCTTCCATCTTCTTCTAATAAACCAAACAATAAATAAAATACCAAGACCAATTAACCAAGGTTTAAGGGCGTTAATAATTTTTCGTTTGAATTTATTTTCTACTTCTTTTACCGCTTCATATCCTTCAAACATATCCAAAACACCATATTTCTTGGTATAATCCACATAATGAGTCATTAATTCTTTAAATAACGCAGGTTGAGTTTTGGCTAAATCTAGCACTTCTCCCGGGTCAGTCTCCAGATTATATAATCGCCAAATACCATCGCCATAAGGTTTACCATTTTTCACTAATTTCATGCCCCCTTTAAATAATGCCGACTGTCCTGCTGCCTCCATGCCGATGGGTTCGTCCGAACCATAGACATACTCCGCTTCATTATTAATTAAAGGAATTAAGCTCTTCCCTGTAAACGGCATTGCATTATCTGATGGATTGACACCAGCAATTTCTAAAATAGTAGGCGTAATATCTGTAGCAAAAGATAAGGCATTTTTCTTTTGAATTGGCATATTGTCACCTGAAACAATCAAGGGCGCTCGTAATCCACCCTCGCCCGCATAAAATTTAAAGAAAGCACTTGGAGAGGCGGCAGCACTTGCATATTCTGGCCCAATAAAATTCCAAGACCCTTTTTCTCCTAGTTTGTCATAATCTCTGTGATAGCCAACTGATTGCATCCATAAACCAAAACCTGCGACTAAGGAAGGGTCACTAGCTTCAGGACCATTATCAGAAGTGATGACAAAAACAGTATTATCTAATTCCCCTTTTTGGGCTAAATAATCCATATAACGACCAATATGAAAATCCATAGCTTCCAACATAGCTGCATTGACTGCCATTGATTTGGATTTTAATTTTTTATCGTCTGCCGATAAAGCATCCCAGTCTGCTAAGACAGGCAACATTTCTCCTAAAGTGGCATCCGCCTTAACCAATCCTAATTCCTTGGCTTTTTTAAATCGTTGTGCTCGAATAGCGGCCCAACCTTCATCATAAACGCCTTCATATTTTTGAATAAATGATTTGGGAGCTTGCACAGGAATATGTACCGCCTGAAAAGCTAAATAGGAAAAAAATGGCGCATCCGTTTCAGGTGCTGCTTCCATAAACCCAATCATTTTATCCACTAAAGTGCGAGAAGAATAAAAATCGGCTGGTAAATCAATAGCTTTACCATCTTCATACCAAGGTGGTTTTGTTTGGGTGGGTAAGTAAGCTTTATGTTCGTAATTATCGGCACCAGAGGCATCCAAAATAAAAGTGCGGTCAAAGCCTCTTTTACTGGGTAAGGTATTTTCCGTATGCCCCAAATGCCATTTTCCAGTCATATACGTTCGATAGCCATTTTGCTTTAAGCGAGTGGCAACCGTCTTCACTTTATTATTTAAAATACCTTCATAACCTGGTTTAGAAATATATTCTGGGGGTAGAAATAATGGTAGATTGGGTACACCTGTCAAATGACTATCATAGCCTGTTAGCAACATTGCCCTTGAAGGAGCGCACATTGGAGAGGTATGATAATTGGTGAAAATAGTTCCTTTATTGGCAAGTTTATCAATGTTAGGAGTACTTGCTTCTCCTCCATAAACCCCAAAATCCATGAGGGCGACATCATCTGCTAGAATGAGGACGATATTAGGTTGTTGAAAAGTGGAATCTGCTAATAAAAATGGATTATTAATTACTACTAAAAAGCAACTTAATAATAGGGAGAGTAATTGGTTAATGCCGTTTTTCATATTTGTTTAGATAGATACTAAAAGAACTTTAACAACACCCACTATTCGGATCACAAACAGCACCCTGTTCAAATCCTAAATCAATGGCTTTATAAGTGGATAGCTTGCCTTTTTTCTGCGCAAAGACAGTAATACTAAAAATACCAGTATCGCCATTTTTAAAGGAAGTCAATGCTTCCCCATTTAAGTATTGAGTTAAAATATCATCAGGAATAATAATGGGTTTTTCTTTTTGAATGGTAATATTGGTAAATCCAGCTTCTTTGATTAAGCCCATATAATCTTCCTTCTGAATCGCACCTGCTACACAACCTGCGTACATTTCTGCACTTTGGCGCAAAGCATCGGGTAATGCTCCTTTCAAAACTATGTCAGAAATACTAAAATGACCACCCGATTTTAATACACGCTGAATCTCGTTGAAAATTTTATCTTTTGCTGGTAATAAATTTAAGACACAATTACTAACCACTACATCTACCGTCCCATCCGAAATAGGCATTTCTTCAATATCGCCGTATCTAAATTCTACATTATTAAACCCCATTTTATCGGCATTCGTTCGTGCCTTTTTAATCATTTCGGTGACAAAATCCACCCCGATGACTTTTCCAGTTGGCCCAGTCTCATGTCGAGCGACAAAGGCATCATTGCCCGCACCAGAACCCAAATCAACCACCGTATCTCCTGCTTTTATTTTTGCAAATTGGGTTGGTAAGCCACATCCTAATCCTAAATCTGCCTCTTTTACATGTCCCTCCAATTCACTATAATCATCGGTCATGATATTATAAACTTCCTGCGATTCGCCGCCAGCGCCACAACAAGAAGCTAAATTAGCACTTAGTTCTTGATTAGCAATTTGACTGTATTTTTCTTTGACTAAGTTTTTTAAATCTGTCGTTGTATCCATTATTAATTTTGAATTTTAGTAGCTATTTAGGGGAAATAAAGGTACAAAGGACAAAGATAATACACGTTATAAGGAAAATCCGTTTAAATCCGACAGCATCCCGTCCGCAAGCGGTTCACAAACGGCGTTTGTTCATGTTAAATCCGTTTACAATCCTCCTAGCTCGTCCACGTAGAGCTTGCTCCGATGCATCGGAGTTGTTTTTTGCTAAATCCCCAATCATTTGGAACTTCCTTTTAAGCACCTTTGTACCTTTATATCCCTAAGTAGCTATGAATTTTAAGGAAATACCTGTCTGCCGACAGGTAGAAATTTTGAATTATTAAGAGCCCCACAAATAGGTAAGCCTTGAATAGGTAAAGTTACCAAATTCAAGGCTTATTTTAAAGGTTAACGATATTATGGTTCGTTAAATTTTATCCAGACAAAAATGATTCGGATAAACTGTTATAAGGTTAAATTGCTAAGGAACATCAGTTTGCTTTCGGAACTACTACCCATCAACAATTTAGCAATCAAACAATTTTAACAATCTTAGAAGTTGTATAAAATCTTGTTAATCTTGAAAAAACTACCGCTTAATCTATCCCACCCACTCGTATGTTTGCATCGAGGTAAAAAATGCAAAAAAGTTGATTGAAA
>CAZXYA010000372.1:0-9602 GCA_964644655.1 uncultured Saprospiraceae bacterium
TTTGACACAAAGATAAGGATTACCCATCATTCCATAATTGACTAACTACTAGTACTTATTTTTGGTATAATTAGTGTAATAATACTGTTAGTGATTTTGGTGAAACTTTTTATATAACATAAGAAAATCAAATATCAAGAAATCATTTTTTCGTTGAAAAAGACTACAATAAATGAAGGATAGCAGCATGATATTTGGGAGAGCTTTTGGAAGAAAAAGAGTAGATGCCCAGAAGAAAAATTCGTGATTTTCACTATACAATATTTTCAAACCAAAAGAAAAAAATGGACAAGAAAAAGAAGACTGGACCTCACATGCTATGCGAGCAAATTTAAATGAGGATGTAGGTCGTTACAATGATGCTATAATGGATTATGAAGATGCCATTGAATCAGCTAATGATGATAGGCTTGTCTATGCTCTTTATCATCAAATAGGATTTTGTTATTTAAGCATTGGGAACAATCAAAAAGCTCTAGACTTTTATTCATACGCCATAGAATTAAAAAAAACACATCCAAATTCCTCTAATAACCCATATACTGAAGGAATGAATATGGGATTTATGGCTGGAGTTCCTTTCAAAAGAATGTATAATAATCGTGCAAATGCTTTAATGAATTTAGGAAAACTCCAGGAGGGAATATATGATTGCAATAAAGCGATTGAATATGATAGAAATTATTCTAACCCTTATATAATTCTCTTCCAAATTTATGCTAAACTCGGGAATGAAAATGCGGCAATTCAAAATTTATTAAAGTCGGCTGAATTAGGAAATAATAATGCAGTAAATATTTTGAGTCAACTTCAGATAAAGTAAATCACAACTGGAATAATTAATTTGTATCATCATGGGAAAACAAAAAGGCCAAACAAATTTTGCTTGGCCTATAATAAATATACTTTTATAGCAAATAATTAATCTCTATTTTCGGTATAGTTACTATTTAAAAATTTAATAAATCCATCATGAAATAATGAATATTGCTTACGGTAGTCAACTGCATCTGCTCTTGTTAAAAACTTACCGACCTCTACCTTGAATAAGCCAGATTCTTGAATAATATAAACATCAAATCCATCAAGTTGCGCCTTTAATTGAATAGCTTTTTCTTCTTCTTCAAACGCACCAACCTGGATACTAAAAAAACCGTAAGTATTAAGGTTTTTAAAAGTAAAATACAATGGACAGTATTTGGTAACCATCAAATCTATTTCTGATTTGTTTGAAATAGTCAATTCTATCGGTCCATCATATACATAAACTCCAATAATAGACGGTTCATTAATGTGACTAGAATCAATTGCATTTGCATTATTGACAAATAAGGTTTGTGCTATAATTATTAGAACTAAGGTTTTAATATTTAAAAATTTCATTTTTAATTTTTTAAACCTAATCGATGACATACAAAGTACAGATTTAAGGGTATATCAAATAACATCAAAAAATTGTAAGTTTGTATCAAAATGTATGCTCTGCCATCAATATAGGTATGAGTATAAAATCTGGGGATAGGATAAACTCGTAATTTATTCAATCCCCTATTTATTTAATATGAAAATATCGAAAAACTACTAACCTGTAGAAAATAGATGTCTACAGTGGATCCCAATAATTGGCAGTAAGACTTAGTGCCTTATGTAACAAGAAGGCGTGAAAGGAAGGGTTAGAAAAAGGGGGATAAATTCTCATATCTGTATTAATTTATTTAAGATTTGCTAGATTAGAATTTAATTCTATCATTTAATTTAAATACAGAATATAAATCTACTTATTCAAGAAAATCGAAATAATTATTAACACAAAATTAAGAATGAAAGCTATAATATGCAATTATAAATAGCCTTGTTTTTGTGAACTTGAAAACAAAATTGTTTTCAAGTTCACAAAAATAAACAACTAACTTCGAATCAACAAAAAAGTATCAGAAATTTACAAAAAAGTATCGGTTATTAAAAAAAAAGGATTATTCTTTTTCATAATTGAAAACTTTTGACGACTTAAGTACACAGTAATTTTGAAAATATTTTTTAATATCGTCATCACTCAAATGCTTTTTTAGCACATCTTTAAAAAAATCTATATCTTTAAATCCATGTTCGACAGCTCTTTGTATAGCTTTATCTGCCTCATAATAATCAACTTTACCGCGACCATGAAGAATTTTTCCTATAGCATAGTAAGCAAAGACTTCTCCCATATCAACTCTTAACTTTTTATATTTTGCAAATTCCTTCCAAGTTATAGGTGGAGGTCCAGCCTTTTGAAATCCGATATAATTAGGGATTCTACCAGACAAAATACCTTTTATCTCCTCTTGAAGTTTATCATAATCAGGTCCATACAAAACCATTCTTTTACAATCAAATTCTTTAAAATATTTTTTTTCATTTTTGTTTTTTACATATTCAAAGATGACACGTTTTGCTAAAGGATAATGGTCTGTTCCACTCAAACCTAAAAATATACCACTATAAACTGAATCCTTTTTGGGCTTTTCTCCTCGTGCTGCAATTATAAAATAACCTAATCTATCTTCTCCATCTTTACCTTTGCTACTCAATTCAATAAATAAATTATTTCTATATCGAAATACCTTTCCAAAAGAAATATCTCCCTTATGAGTCCCTCTAAACTTTACTACTAAGTTTTCTCCTAACATTAAAATACCAGAGGTGATACTCTTAATTAATGGCGATAAACCCGCATCGCTTTTATCTCCTATTAACCCATGTGTATACACCTTGTAAAGGCCCGAAAATTGGAATTCTTTGCTAGTTCTTTTACTAACTTTTTTGTTCCATATTATAGAGGCATCTCTTTTAAAAACCAATCGTTTTACTGTTGTCAAGTCCAAATTGTCAAAATTATACTCTTTCTGGAAATCTACCGATCTAGGTTGAACCTTATCGATATTCTTATTGATTTTTTTTATTTCTACGAGACCAACACCATTCGTATCTTTATTGGGATAAATGATATTAAAAGTTCCTGTTAATGTTTTTATTATTCCATTCCCTTTTATCCAAAGGATAAGGTGAATATAAAAATTTTCAGTTGTGTTTAAATCTGGTTCAGTTAATTCAATCTTCAAATAATTGGAACCTTTTTTTATAGAAATAATATTTGCGATACCATTAATTATTTCGTTTTCAGTAGTAAACCTGACTTTGAATTCACCTAAATATTGATAAATTTCTAATTTACCAACTCCTAAACTACTTAAATAATAATCATTATCTATAGTTTCATCTTCATTACCTGAGAACCGATTGGGATACACAGCTCTCCAAGTGCCTGTAAGATTACCTAAAATCTCATTTTTATCCTCGCCTTCAACTAAATCTGCATACTTGTTAATGCCTGATTCTAATTGAATTATATTGTCCTTTTTCCTATAAAGAAATTTTTGAATGTCGATGTCTATGTCTTCTTGCTTTCTTGAAATTGCTTTTACTGGTTTTGTATTAATATAATTTGGTGGATATTTGGTTGCATCTACCAATAGTCCTAAAACACTTCTTGGTTTTGTTTTTACGTCACTGTGTATATAAACAACTTGAATAACTTCTGGAGATTCAAGTATTTTAGATTCTAAATAAACCAGAATAGAAAGAAAAAAAGACCTACCCTCCTGAAAAGTCAACAATAAATTATTCTGTCCCACATGGTTGATTTTTCCTAAACATTCTTTTGTCAGGCTAGATTCTCTTTCTTCATAAATGAGTTTACAATCTAGATTATTATTATCAATAATTTCGATTTTACTTTTTTGAAAAGGGTGATTTAAATCTTCATCCAGGTTGTATAAACTATATTCAGAACGCAAAAACTTTAAATAATCCTTTGGCTTAATTATTTGATTGACAATAAGATTATTCACCGTTTCATCTAAAGAATGTATATCAGATTCTATTAATTCTTTACCCTTATCCCATAAACTATTGAAATGACTATTTATCTCATCTGCTACTTTATTTGCATTGTTCTCCACTTTTTGGAAAAGACCATCATATCTCTTGGATAAAAATGGTCTAGAATAAATTACTTTTTCCGTTATTACACAATTAGTTCCAGGAAGGCAATCGTATAGTCTTAATTCTATCTTACATTTAAGTGTCCGTTCTTTACTTTTTTTAAATATTTTCTTAATAGCAGATTTTGCCTCATCCAATACCTTTTCATAGGTTATTTCTATATTATCCAAATCATCGACTCTATACTTCAAAAGTGGGCTTAATGGATTAAGTACTAAAATTTCAATCTTTTCAAATTTAATAATCATTTTTTGAAAAATGACATCTTGTTGGGGTTGAAAATAAGAAAGCCAAGTATCTAAAATTCTAAGTGTTTTTGCATTTGATTGAATGGCAAATTCTAAAATTTTGATAATATTTCCGTAGACATGGTTTATACTTGGTGATTGTTCTACCCAGTTTATATTAATTTCTCCCTCCTTTATAGAATTTTCTTTAATTAATTTCTGGCTTTCTAAATGTTCTAATAGTATTTTAAAATACTTTTCCCTTGACTTATGTCTTTTTAAAATTTTTTTGTCGTCCCCATCATCAATCATTAAGTTTGACAAATAACTCTTACTTATATTCAATATAACACATATGTCATTTTGTTTGAATTCCAAATTTTTTATTGTATTTCGCACCACAGCTCTAAAAATAGATGCGAATTCTAATTTTTCATTTTTTGTTATTATTTTCTTCGCCATAGTTTTTCATTTTTTGTATTGCATACAATTATTATATTATCACAACTTCATCCCATACATCCGAGCATCCAACTCCCGCCACTTAGGCAAGTACATAGAAACCATCGCCCAAAACTCCTTAGAATGATTCTTAATCTGGGTATGTACCAATTCATGTACAATCAAATAATCAATCAAGCTAAAAGGCAATTTAATCGCATCTACATTGAGAATAATATTATTGGAAGGGGTACAACTACCCCAGCGTTTTTCTAATTTTCTAAACTTCAATTCATTATAAACCAACCCTGTTGCTCTCGACCATTTTCGTACTCGTGGAGCAATTTTCTCTACTGCTTTTCTACCTAAAAATCGAGAGAAAGCATATTTGATTGCTTGTTGATTATGAAATGCCTTTGGCACATATACTCTAAACTTAGACGCCGTAAACTCAATCGTTATTTCTTTTCCTTCTTTTTGTATAAAAATCTCTACATAGTATTTTCGACCTAAATATTGCACTCTAGAACCTGTTACAATATCGGTTTCTTTGATGGATTGGACTAAATCTAATTTATCTAATATCCATCTAGCTTTTTTAAGAATGAGTTTGTCTGATTCAACTTGAGTAATTCGTTTACCTTTTAAGACCACACCTTCTCCTTTCTCTACCGTAATGTAGTGAGCTTGTAAGTTCTCTTTTTCTAGAATGTCGTAGTCGATAGTTTTAGTTCCGTATTTTACACTAGGCATATTTATTCTTTATTCGTGACTATTCAGCAAAAGCTGATTTAAAATAAAATTTTTAATTTGTGCGATGCTTCCACAAGAAATACAAGACTTAATCAAAACCTTGCCGCCAGAAAACCAACTGGTTGTACAGGCAATTGCGATGATATATGAGTCGAAATTCCAAAAAATGGAAGCACGAATAAAAGAACTCGAAGACCAGTTATCAAAAAACAGCAAAAATAGTAGCAAACCACCATCTAGTGATGGCTATAAAAAACCATCTCCTAAGAGTCTTCGGCAAAAAACTGGTCTTAAAGCTGGTGGTCAAAAAGGGCATAAAGGTCATAATTTAAAAATGACGACAAGTCCTGACCAAACTATTATACATCCAGTTGATTTTTGTAGCCACTGTCAAAAAGACCTAAGGACACAAAAATCAATCAATAGAAAAACTCGTCAAGTTTATGATATTCCTCCGTTACGCATGAAAGTAACCGAGCATCAAATAGAAATGAAAAAGTGTAGTTGTGGATGCACAACTACCAGCTTATTTCCAAATGATGTTACCCACTATGTTCAATATGGAGCAAATATCAAAACCTTGCTGACTTACTTACAAGACTATCAATTATTACCTTATCAAAGGACTGCACAATTGGTAGATGACTTGTTTGAACATAAAATTAGTCAAGGTACTCTTTATAATATCCGTAAGTATGCCTTTGAGCAGTTGGAAGAATTTGAACTGAGTTTAGAACAATTCTTATGTGCTGCTACGCTTGCAGGTTTTGATGAAACAGGACTAAGAGTGATTGCCCAACTTCATTGGTTACATAGCTGTTCTACTGATAATAGTGTGCATTATAAAGTTCATGAGAAAAGAGGTAGAAAAGCAATGGATGATATTAATATTCTTCCTAATTTCAAAGGTATAGCCGTCCATGATTTTTGGAAGTCTTATTACCAATATGAATGTGACCATGCCTTATGTAATGCACATATTCTTCGAGAACTCATTTTTATCAAAGAACGCTTTGAGCAAGATTGGGCACAAGATTTAATTGACCTGTTGCTCAAAATGAAAGAAGCAAAGCATAGAGCATTGCTGAAAAATAAAACAGAATTAGCCCAAGCAACTTTAAATAAATATCGTAAAACTTATCAAGATATTATCAATAAAGGGCTTGCTATTAATCCATTATCAAATGCACCTCCTTTAATTAAAAAAAGAGGTCGAAAAGCAAAATCAAAACCTCGAAACTTATTAGAACGATTAAATGATTTTTCGGACGATATATTACGATTCTTTTACGATTTTAAAGTTCCATTTGATAATAACTTCTCCGAGAGGGATTTAAGAATGATGAAAGTCAAACTTAAAATCTCTGGTTGTTTTAGAAGTTTAAACGGTGCTCAATATTTTGCTAGAATTCGTAGCTATATTGGTACGGCTCGTAAACAAGGCGTGAATGCTTTTGAAGCAATCCGCAGTTTGTTTACCAATAATGTCGTGCCTCATAATTTAATCAACAATCTTTATTGCTGAATAGTCACCTTTATTCTTTTTAAGGGTTTCTACCATTTCTTTCGCTTTGGTCTTCGCTGTTTTTCTATCAATATTTGCCATTTTCAAATAGCGCATGATTTTGTTCTCAATATCCTTTAGCACCCTACCCTTTTCTTCCCAACCAACAATGTCTAACTCTCCTGTAATACTGTGTAATAAAGCTTTAGTCGTTTGTTCTGCATCTTCAGGGAATAAGACTTTCATTGAGTTGTACAACGCTCGTTTGCCTTCCGTATCAAATCCTTTAGCAGCCCCATCTTTTTCTTCGTCAATGATTTCATCTTGCATATCCATGAACGCCAAAATTAACTGCGCTCCGTCTATCATTTTCTCCTCCTTTAGCTTTAATAGCTCTTCCATTCGTTGGGCTAAAGGTTTATAAAAATCGGGATTTTTTTGGACACCTACTTTAATGGTATGTTTTAAATTATTCCGCAATTTCAATTCCTTGGTAGCAGGAGAGGCATTTTCCATGGTGGCTTTAAATTGCTCTTTGTCGATAATGGAAATTGGTTCAGCTAAAAGATTTTCAACTCCTTGTGTGGTCAAATGTTCATCTACCATTGCCTGTAGCATTTTACTCTCGTCTTTACTCACTTTCAAGCCTTCATCTGCTGGATAAGCATTCCGGGCAACCTGTTTGATTTCATTAAACAATTTAAAATCTGGTTGGTATTGGATGGCTTTGACATTCGGCAAAACGATGTTGACAGATTTATTAAATTGCTTTAATAAGACCTTAAATTCGTCTCGTCGGTCAATCGGTTCTATATAGCGGATTGCCGTATCTATGTATTTTGCTCTTTCATAATTTCGGTCTATGCGCATCGGTTTGAAAAAGTCCACCAATTTGGCATGATGCATTGCCAATTGAGGTAATTCTTCTCTGAGATTTTTTAAAATATCATCGGGTCGAAGGTCACCCGAAAAAATCTCTAAAGCCTCAATTAAAGCCGCAGCAATACCATTATAATCAATAATATAACCCGCATTCTTGCCTTTACCCGAACGATTGACTCTCGCAATGGCTTGTAATAAATTATGCTCTTTTAAAGGTTTATCCAAATACAAACACGACGCTATTGGCACATCATAACCCGTCAACAACATATCAGAGACTATCAGAAAAGCCGTATTATCATACTTCTTTTTACCCGATTTTTCGGTCTCCTTTTCATCTCCAAAGGGCAATTTAAAATCTTCAGTGGCTGCCTTTACTTTTTCGGGTGGCACTACCCAAATCGGTTTTTGGTTATTCGGATGTTGTTTATTCCATTCCACCGTTTCATAATACTCCTTGGCAATGGCATCTGATTTTGGAGACCCCAAACTAATTACCACCTTTGATTCAAAATCATGATACCCATCTTCCTTTAATTGATGTAATACCTGATGATACCGAATGGCAGCAGGTCGCCCATTACAGACAATGATAGCTTTGTGACCATCGGGGTATATTTTAGTATAAAAATGGTCAATGATATGTTTCCCAATATCAGTCACTCGACTAATAGATAAGGCGTATTTTTTAAGAGCTGCCTTTTTTAATTTATCTTTCTTTTCAGCAGAATAATGTCCAAATTTTTCTTCAAACTCTAAATCTAAAGCATCTTTTTTGACATCCATTTTGGCAATGCCCTCGTCGTATAATAATTTGACGGTCGCTCCATCCGCTACTGATTCTTTAATCGTATAAACATCAATGTATTCGCCACCATAAAATTCTCCTAAGGTAGATTTATCCTCTTTGGAAATGGGCGTTCCTGTGAAGGCAACAAACTTAGCTTTAGGCAAAACCGTTCGCATAAAAGCAGCTAGAAAACCGTAATGACTACGGTGTGCCTCATCTACTAAAATATATAAATTTTCCTTTTCTGATAAAGCAGTTAATTCTACCGTTACTCGTTCTATTTCTACCCATTTTCCATTTTGTAGTTCCTTAGTTATTTTAGTGAGCTGATTATCGGAAATATGTTTTTCTATTCGTTGATTCGCCGTTTCTTCTAATTCGGCTTGGTCGGTTTCAATAGTTTCTTCAGGATTGGTTTCTTGGAATTTTTGTAAGGTAGTGGTAATGATACCGCCATAATCATTGCGCAATAGTTTGTCTAAATGTACCACCGAACTGGCTTGATGGACATTTTTAAACCCAATATTATTAAAAGTGCCTTTGATTTGGCGGTCTAAATCCTTGCGATCGGTCATAATAATCACCGTGGGATTTTTAAAACCAAATTCTGGAGCTTGCAGTTTTCGAGTGACATAAGCCATCGTAATCGACTTACCCGACCCTTGGGTATGCCACACTACTCCACCATCGCCTTGTTGCAATTTCGCAATCGTTTTATTGGTAGCCCGTAATTGTTGATACCTCGGTAATTTTTTAATGGTGCGCCCTTCTTCTAATTCAAATATTACAAAATGTCGTAGAATATCTAATAAAGATTCTTTTTGGAAAAGGGCATAAATTAATTCAGCTTGCCCTGTTAAAATTTGACCATCCAGTTGGGTCGGTTGACCTTTTGGACTGCGATAAACAGAATAGAATTTTTGGGGCGCATTGATAGCGCCATATTTACCGCCAACTCCCC
>CAZXYA010000373.1:0-9556 GCA_964644655.1 uncultured Saprospiraceae bacterium
TTTGAAAGTATCGCCCACTATTTGACCGCTTTTGATTGAATAAACCTACGAAATATTAGGTAGTTAAATTTTAGGATGGTTTCAAAATTATTTATACTAAAGCTTACTCAACTCCAAAAGCACCGCCAAATGATCGCTAAACCCACCAAAATATACATCTCCACCATAAGTACGATCGGGTCGCAATCCATCTGTTGGGTGATTAAAAAGGACCGACTCATCATCATAAACAACATAATCTAAGGCTTTTATGCCAACATCATCTAATAATTGCCCTGACACCAAAATTTGGTCAAATACTTGCCAATTCCCGTCAAAGAATAAAGTTCCTCTATTAGCTTCCAATACGGGAATCGTACAATTGTATAAAGCGTTATCCGCAACAGTCGTTGTTTTCTGATTGTTTACTTTTAAAGCATTGAGCAGACTCACATTATTTGGCTCATCATTAAAATCGCCTAGGGCTATTATATTTGCGGCTGGTTCAGTTGCTAAAATCTCATCAATCGCTTCTCTTAGCACAGCGGCTGCAAATTCTCTTTTTCCAGAAGTAGCCGCCTCTCCCCCACTTCTTGACGGCCAATGGTTCACAAAAACATAGATAGTTTCTCCTCCTAAATCTCCTTTTACCATTAGAATATCTCTAGTAGTACTAAATTCAGAAACCGCTGGAGGCAACTGTACTTCAATAGCTTCAATTTCTAAAACGGTAAAAGCGCTTTTTTTATATAATAAGGCATTATCTATCCCTCTAAAATCAGGACCATCAATATGGACAATCTCATATCCTTCGGCTTTTAATAATTCAGAATTGACTAAATCTTCCAAAACCGTTTTATTTTCTACTTCGGAAAAGCCCATTAAATCAGGAAATTCGATGCCTTGCATCACCAATCCTATATTTCTTAATTTCGTTTGATAGCGTTCCTCCGTCCATTGTTTAGGGGCATTTGGTAAAAATTCATCATCTTTTGGATTATTGGCATCATCTACTGTGTCAAATAAGTTTTCTACATTATAATAACCAATTCTAAAAATGGCTGTTTCTGTAGGGTTATCAATCGTATCCGTTGGTGGTGGTGTTACAATTGGAGGGGTTGGCGTAACATCTACAGTTTCTTCTTGACTACAACTAATTAATATTAAAAAGAGGCTAAAAGTAAGTAAGTGGCGGTAGGTCATATTATAGGGTGTTTAGATAAAGTAAAACTACAGGTTGACTAAAGTCAACCAACCAATTCCCAACCAAAAGAAAAAAACTGGGGGGTCAGGAATTTTATCTCCCTGACTAAACCACCAAATGAATAAAAAAATTATATATAATTTTATATAAAACTGTTTTTGTCAATTATTGGCGATTCGTGCGAAAATATTTCCAAAGCAATTGTACCATAAAGGTATGAGACACAAATATTAGGGGAATAAAGGTGGTCAATACCGCAAATAATCGAGCATCTAAAGTACTTACTTGTGCGACGAATCTAGGCACATCATATAAAGTGGCAATTAATAAATCTAACAGCCCTACAATATTTAACAGCACGGGAAAAATCATCGCTCCCTTCCATTTTTTATGTAAAAACATTAAAGACAGCATACTTAAAATAGAGCAAGCGACATCAAACAAAGTTAACCTCAATACATCATTAAAAGGCAAAATTTCCCCAATAGAGGTTAGTCCCGGAATCATTAAAGAAATAGAAATATATCGAAATAGATGAATGCAAATAAAAGGCATAATCAATTTCTCAATTGGCCAACTTTTGAAATTCTCTAAAAATACCGTCGCAATTAAAAAGCGCCAGCTAATCGTACCAAAGATAAAAGAAAGCGGTACTAACATCCCATAGTTAAAATCCATAATTCGTTTTGAAAACCGATGGCAATTTAAAATTTTCAATTTTGAGTTAACAATTTTCAAAAGAGACCTGTAGTAAATTCTATCAAGGTTCTCCCTTAAATTTTGAAACCAATAAATTGTCGATAATTATCAATTTAGGCCTCAATCCCAAATTCAACTTAAATTCCCACCAAAGGTGGTTGAAAATTGAACATTTGAAATTGAAAATTACCACTCAGGTTTTGATGGCTAAAAATTAAAATTTTCCCTTTTTTAGTATTTTTATACTAAAAAAGTAAAACACCTGCAAAATTATAATTATTTTCGCCATCTCTATCATTTCATGGAAATCAATTAAAATTAAAATGCAAATTAAAAACAATCTATTAAGCAACAGTTTATTTTTTTAAGATGCAAATTTATTTTGACCTTTTCCATATTATAAAAAAGGAGTAATTACCCTCCTTCATTTTTTAATTTAAAATTTGATTTAATGAGATTAAAAGATAAAATCGCGATTGTTACAGGTGGATCAAGAGGCATTGGTGAAGCAATTAGCCAACTTTTTGCCAAAGAAGGCGCTACGGTTTACATTTGGGATTTATTAGAAGAAGGAGCAATTGTCGCTGAGCAAATCCAATCAACAGGCGGTAAAGCTAGTTTTACGAAGATTTCTATTACCGACCAGCCAGCTATAGAAGCAGAAATGGCTAAGATTCATGCGGAGCATGGCAAGATTGATATTTTAATCAATAATGCAGGCATTACTAAAGATAAGACTTTGACTAAAATGACCAATGATGATTGGGATGCAGTTATCAATGTCAATTTAAAAGGAGTATTTTTATGTACTCGTGCAGTTGTGCCTTATATGAAAGCACAAAATTATGGGCGCATCGTTTGTGCTGCTTCCAACGTTGGCATTAGAGGTAATTTTGGACAAACCAATTATGTTGCCACTAAAGCGGGAGTCATTGGCATGTGTAAAACTTGGGCTTTAGAATTAGGAAAATACGGCATAACCGCTAATAGTATCGCCCCAGGGTATACGGTTACCCCAATGACTGATAAAATTCCTGATGCGATTGCGGACCAAGCGGTGAAATTTATTCCAGTACGATATAAAGCAGACCCAATTGATATTGCTTATGGCTATTTATATTTGGCATCTGATGAAGCTCGATATGTAACAGGCGTATGTTTACCAATTGATGGAGGAACGTCTAGATAATAATTAATATGTAGATTAGAGAATAGAGACCATTTCATTGAGAGAATAGAGATAAAACTCAGCTAATTAGTCCGACAAAATTAAGTTAACAACTTTTCGATTTTTTATCACATAGTCATATAGCGAAAAACACATAGAAAACATAGTTTTACGAACTAAAATCAGTTATACAATACCCAAAACTAGGTTCACTATGTGAAAATACTAGTGTGACTATGTGGCTGTAATATGTTCGTTTATTTTTGTCATAGTGCTTAATTAGTAAATTTTATAGCATTCTCCATATAAAAAATAGGATACTAATTTCCTTAAAATCTCTTTTCTCTAATCTCAACTCTCTAATCTAAATAATCAACTAATTATGACTGAATTTAAAGATTTAGCTGAATTTAAAGCACATAAAGGAAAATCATTAGGTAGTTCTGAATGGATGACCGTTACCCAAGAAATGGTCAACGATTTTGCAAAAGCCACACTTGATTTTCAATGGATTCATATCGACGTAGAAAAAGCCAAAAAGCATTCTCCATTCGGTGGACCAATTGCCCACGGTTTTATGTCCTTGTCCTTATTACCAAGGTTATTAGAAGATGTTTCTACCATTAAAAGTGCTAAAATGGGTGTCAATTATGGTTTGAACAAAGTTCGATTTGCGCATCCTGTTCCTTGTGGCAGCAGAGTTCGAGCGCATGTAACTTTAGCAGATGTAGAAGATTATGGAGATAATGGCGTAAAATCTACTTGGAAAGCGACTATTGAAATTGAAGGGGTGGAAAAACCTGCTTGTGTAGCAGAGTTTCTTTCATTAGCTTTTGAATAGGTTGTTAGTACTAAATAAAAAAGAGGTCACAGAAAACTGCGACCTCTTTTTTATTTAGATTTTGAATCTACCTACTCCATGCTATTTTAGTAATACCTTTTCTCTTCGTTGTATCAAAATCAAGCCTAAGTTTAAGGTCAACAAACCAAAAATAATCAAGCCCCATTCACTCATAGTTGGTATTGGCGCTTGAGGTGTACAAGCTTCTGTGGTACATACAGGTTGAAAAGTAGCGGCAGGCGCTGAAATTGGTGCACCACCATTAACCGTAACTGCCAGCGTAGGAATGACGCCTGAAGGTCGCCAAAACTCTATTTTATAAACCCCTGGAGATACCTCTGGAATAAGTTGATTGGTTGCATTTGTCAATCCAGCACCAAAACAAGGTACATCAATAAAGAAATTAGTCGCACTAGACACATTAATCGTTAAACCTGGAGTTGTCGTTAAAGCAGCAGGTATGGTCAAAGTATCATGAAAATATTGCACGCCACCATCTGTACAATTACGTGGATCATCACAACTACATGGATCACCGAAAGAAATTTCATTTTGAGAAGAAAACAATTGCTCAGGATTGCTAAAGACGCCTGGCAAATCACTTTGTAAAGATACCTTTATATTATCCGAAAAGGTACTAATTGGATTGGAGTTGGTGCTGCTAACAAGTTCAGCAACATCATTGCTTGTTGTTTCTGCCTGTTCATCTGTTGAACCAATAACCTCCGTATTCTCATCTAACAAATCAAGAATATCAGTATTATTAATAACTGGATAAACTAAAAAGCAAACAATTCCTCCGGGGGTAAGCCCCGTTAACGCTACCGTTTCTTCACCAAAAGAAGGACCATTATTCAAATCTTGGCAATCTATTAAGATCGTATTTAAAATTCCTGGATTGCCATCCTTTGTACTTGATCCATCTACTAGTAAACATTCTCCCAGTAGTACCGTTACCGCAACATCAAAAATACTACCTCCATTGGTTGTAAATGTTAATTCACCAGAGGCAGGCGCAGTCGTCTTAAAAACGGTTGCAAGGGATCCACAACCTGTTTGGTCAAAAGGATTACCAACAACTGTCGTATTAGGGATATTAAATGAATAGCAAGTAAATTGTTCCGAACCTGTAGGTAATATATCTATTTTGGGTGCAGAGAAACAATCATTCAACTCAGTAAATGGTATAATATCACTAGCATCAGATGCACAAATATTCACGAGTGTAGAACTAGAACTAGATACAGTAGACTCCCGAAGTTGCAAAAAAATCATATCTCCGGCGGGAATGCCCATTACAATAACAATATTATTAGAATTGATACAAGAAATTGGAGATAGATTATCACAAGTACCATCACTGCTACTAAAAACACCTCCAATTAGCGCAAAATTAGAAGAACTATTCCATTCAAAAGTAATATTTCCAGAGGCAGGTGCTACTGCTTTAAACCAAATATCATTGCTTCCTGCATCTCCTACTCCAGAACAAGAAATAGCGGAGGTAGTCGCATTAGTCAATGTATATGCTTCTAGAATACATTCCGTCCCTACGGTTAAAAGAGCTGCACCACCACATTCATTATTCATAGGCGCACTACCACCAGCAAAAGTAGTAATACTAAAAGCCAAACAAAATAAAACGGTAAAGTAAAAATTCCAATTTCTCATAAATAATTTGTTGTAAAATAAAAAATTAGTCTCTCTATTTAAAAAAAGACAAAGGATAGGGTATTAGTAAGGTTTGTATTACCTGACTAAGCAAGTGTTTGGGCCTACATAATGTGTAAAAAATAGACCTCCCATTTTGGCACAAGAATTTAAGGTCAAAGAAAGTACGAATCTATTAAGCAATTGAACTTCTTATAGACACGATATCTTTAGACTATACCATAAAGTCATACCTCAATAGCTATTGAGGTTTTAATGCCATACAGCTTTAAATTAGACCACCATAAAAATAAGGGAAGTGGTGTTTTAGTGTTTCTAAAGTAAAAAAGTAATGATTGATAATCGGTAATCGGTAATCGGTAAAATAATAATTAAAGCAGATTAAATTGCTTTGTAATATTGAGAGAATATTAAATATAATGAAGTGAGTGTGTATGAAGTATTACTCATTATTAAAGTAAATGAGAAAAATCAATAAAATTAAAATACTAGGGCGTAAATAAGTGAATAGGCTACAAACCTAGTCTTTTTAAAGGATATATCAAAATATATGGCTGACAATAATTCAAAATAGTCTAATAAATGATGTACTTCGATTAATTTAGAAAGATCGGAGCTATTCGATTAAAGTAGGGGAATTAAGAAAGGAGCTAAAATCACGGGGTAACGGGAAGTTATCCCGTGATAATTCCTGCTTATCACCCCATAACTTCCCGTTATGGGGTGATTTTAAAGCTACCTTACTTTACTCGAACACTACTGAAAGATCAAAGACTGAAAAAATAACTTTACATTCTTGCTCGTCGGCTAAGCCGATTCGCAAATGGGATTTTAGAGTTGAGGAAATTTATAGCGTGATTTTTCAACAATTTAGCATGCAGGTTATTTTTTTATAATATATTGTGGATTATAATTTACTAAATAGGTAAATCTTTTATTTTGTCCGCTGTACTTTATAAGACGGCTTACTTTTCAAACAAATTAATTTTTATTGTTATATAAAAGATTTTTTCTTGATAACTAATCAGACAAATTTAAGTTAACAACTTTGTTCTGACGGATATAAGCTATATTCGTCAAAAGACTATGTGGACTTTGTCTTCTGTGTCTCTTTGTGGTAAAACCAAGCTGCGCTCGTCCAAATATAAGATGTTACCTTATTTTTGTCACACTACTTATTTTTTCGAGAACATAAAAATAATATAAAACACATTCTATAAAAACGACAAAACCACCATGTCCAAAACTATAAAAATCTCCTTAGCAGTCATTGCTATTTTAGCCATTATAGGTTTTTTTGCATATCGAATGCTTTTCCCAAAAATGATAATGGATGAAGTCCCCAATCCAGTAAGAGATAGAGCTACGTTATCTAAAAATGTAGATTTATCAGCTATTCCATCCAATCCAAATAAAAATTTATACTGGGGGGATTTACATGTCCACACGACCCTATCATTCGATGCTTATATTGGTGGAAATCGAGCAACACCCAATGATGCGTATCGGTTTGCCAAAGGAGAAACGATTGATGTTTTAGAACGACAGGTAAAAATTGACCGCCCCTTAGATTTTGCAGCGATTACTGACCATGCTGAATTTTTGGGAGAACTTTACTCTATTCATACGCCAGATGCCCCTGCACATAATGCTTTTGTTCCAAGATATTTTCGGAGTGTCGGTTTAGATACGACCAAACAAAGAGAACTATTTTTAAGATCTTTAGATAATATTTCTTCTACTCCTCAACACATGCCCTTTTTCCAAGGATTTGAAACCACCAAAAAGGCATGGGACATTGAATTAGAAGCAGCTGAAAAACATTATCAACCAGGGAAATTTACGACTTTCGCTGCTTATGAGTGGACCAATGGTGCTGCGGAATCTCACATCCATAGAAATGTCATTTTTAAAGATATGATTGTTCCTGACTATCCTATTAGTGCTTTGGAAGCAAATGATGGCGAAAAGATTCTTAATTTCTTAGACCAA
Source organism: uncultured Saprospiraceae bacterium (assembly GCA_964644655.1). GTDB lineage: Bacteria > Bacteroidota > Bacteroidia > Chitinophagales > Saprospiraceae > JAFMDF01. The sequence continues at coordinate 7,555 of CAZXYA010000373.1, forward strand.
ATTACTCAGCAAGGCGCAACAGTGATGGCAATTCCTCACAATACCAATCTTTCTGTAGGGGCTGGGTTTGCTGAAAAAACTAAAGAATATGCCATTTTACGTAGCAAATATGAACCCTTAGTAGAAGTTCATCAAGCCAAAGGCAATTCTGAAGTACATGCTTCTTTTTGGGAAAATGATGAATTTGCCAATTTTGAAAATTATACTTACGATCCAGCAACTGAAAATAACTATGTTCGATATGCCCTAAAAGAAGGATTAAGACAAAAAGAAAAATATGGGGTAAATCCACATAAATATGGCATGATTGGTAGTACCGACACCCATAATAGTGTGCCTGGTAATACCGATGAATGGAGCGAATTTCTAGGTAATCATTCCCTTTTGGATAGAGATCCGGAAGTACGGTCTACCAGAGATTGGGTATTAGAATTTGGTAGTGGCAAAAAAATAGAAGATGCCTTAAATCCAGGTGGTTTAGTCGCTGTTTGGGCAACAGCCAATACTCGACCAGATATTTATGATGCACTAGCCCGAAAAGAAACTTATGCTACTAGTGGTGGACGTATTCAAGTTCGCTTTTTTGGGGGCTATGATTTTGACAATACTTATGAAAATTATGATGCCTTAGTTCAAGATGGTTATGCTAAAGGCGTTCCTATGGGTAGTGATTTAATTAAGTCCGATAAAGCCCCTTCCTTTTTAATTTGGGCAGGAAAAGACCCAGAAGGCGCTAATTTAGATCGAATTCAAGTCGTAAAAGGCTGGTATAAAAATGGGCAATTAGCAGAGCAAATTTATACCGTTGCCCTTTCTGATAATCGTACAATCAATGAAGATGGGACTATTCCGTCTAATAATGCAAGCGTCAATATGGAAACTGGCGAATGGGATAAAACTAAAGGGGCTACTACCCTACAAACGGTTTGGACCGACCCAGATTTTGACGCAACCGCTGAGGCTTTTTATTATCTACGAGTTATTGAAAATCCAACGGCTAGATATACGCTTTGGGATATAATTCGGTATGGGGTTACTTATAAACCGACTACTCCTTTGACTACTCAGGAGCGTGCTTGGTCTTCGCCTATTTGGTATTCGAAGTAGGTAGGTATTTCATAGGGCTTGCGCCCCATGTTACCATATTTCGCTCCGTTGGAGCTAGAAAGGGTCAACTGGAACATCTCCGACTAAAGTACGGAGTTAAAACCCAATTCTTCGGGGTACTTCGATAAATTTGTCCAAAATCGCTAAACGCTACTCGTCACAAACTATATGAACTCTATGAACTTTATGGTAGAAATTAAGCTCTACTCGTCAAAAACTCTGTGAACTATGTGTTCTCTGTCTCTTTGTGGTAAAAAAATAAAGCAGCACTAACTATCTGCTCAATAATCAAATATTCCCAACAAAATCTAAAAACACTTTTTTATGAAGTTCCACATCCATCTCTGGAGAAAGAGAAACCCGCACAATATAATCCTTATCCCCTTCCTTAGTCGTCCCTTGCGTAGAAGTAGCAGGTATCGTCCAATAACAGCCCTTTAATTGCCCATAGCTCACACAGAACTTACTTTCATGAGGGATTTCTTGAATCATTAAATTAATGAGTTTATAATTTAAAGCTCTTTTATATCTTTCTTTTGCTTCCGCTGTCTTCCCTTTAGTAGGCAAATCTAAAGAAAAAACGGATGGTGTAAATCCTTTTTTAGCCAATGCACGAGAAACAAAATTGATTTTTGCGGCCGGCAAAGTATCTTTAATAAAATCTACAAATTCACGGGTATTATTATAAGCTGCCTGAATTCGTTGTTTCATAGAAGGCATTTGTTTAGCCAATATATCAATTTGAAAATTGGTAGCCCCATTATCACAAAGTTGTAGATGGGTTGCTATTTTTTCCATCAACCCTTCCGCTTTTTTATTGGCGACGCAGTACCCAGCAGTAACTAGCCCGCCACTTGGAAATTTCGAGCCACTCACATAGGCAATTGTCCTTACA
>CAZXYA010000374.1:0-9517 GCA_964644655.1 uncultured Saprospiraceae bacterium
TTGGTCGAGGACAATGAAGGCGACGTTGTACTAATCAAAAAAGCCTTTTCTGATGCCAGACTTGCAAACAAAATCAATGTTTGTCGAGACGGACAGGAAGGGTACGAATTTTTAAAAAAAATGGGGCAATATGAAGAAGCACCAACACCTGATTTAATACTCTTAGATATTAATATGCCTAAAGTAACGGGTTTGGAATTGTTGGAGATGATTAAGCAAGATGATGCCTTAAAAATTATTCCTGTAATTATGTTAACAACTTCGACATCTGAAGAGGATATATTGAAAAGTTATCAGTTACATGTTAGTAGTTTTGTACAAAAACCAGTTGAATTTATTGAATTTTTGGATGCCATTCAGCAAATCCAAGACTATTGGTTTTCAATTGTTAAGTTTCCCCCTAAATTAGCCTATTCCTAATTTAGAAAGGTAACAAACCTTTATCACCTCGAAACCTTGTAAATAATGACACATATAGAGGACTACACCATTACACACTCAGACACCATTAGTAAGGATAAAATACTATTAATTGAAGATAATCCAGGGGATGCTCGATTGGTAGAGATACTATTGGAGGAATCAGACTTAGTACAATGTGATATTATCAATAAAACTAGTTTGGCGGAGGGCATGGAATTATTGGCTCAAGGGGAAGAATTTGGTGCTATTTTATTAGATTTATACTTACCCGATAGTCAAGGATTTGAAACATTAGGTCAATTGCTAGACCGTTTTCCTAATAATAATGTAATTGTTTTAACCGGTTTAGCAGATAAAAGCATAGGTCTAAATGCCGTACGTGCAGGAGCGCAAGATTTTCTAGTTAAAGGAGCCTTTGATACGGAGTTATTGGCTAAATCGCTACGTTTTTCGATTGAACGGAATAAGGTGATTAAACGACTAGAACTGACTCAGAGTATTGCACATATAGGTCATTGGGAATGCTCTCAAGGAGAAAGATTTTTTACTGCTTCTGTTGAATTATATCGGATATTTGGCTTACCTACGACTACTAATTTTAAATATGACGACCTCCAAGACGAAAACAATCCATTCCATTTTTTTAATGAAATACATCAAGAAACATTTGAGAAAGGGGAAGTTAAAAAAGATATAACTATAAAAGTGCCCAATATTGGAGAACGGCACATGTTTTTACTTTGTACTAAAAAGAAATCAGGAGAGAATGGACATGAAGTCCAAGGGATTATTCAGGATATTACAGAACGAAAGCGTGCGGAAGATGGCTTAATTAAAAGTAAGGAACGGTATCAAGAAATCTTTACCCAATCAAAGGATGCTATTTATATCTGTACCTTTGATGGTAAATTTATTGATTTTAATCAAGCGACGGGTGAATTATTTGGCTATACTGCGGACGAACTAAACCAACTAAAGGACTTACATGAATTTTATTATACACCCGAAAAGAAAAATGAGTTTCTATTAAAACTAAAAGTAAAAAAATCCATTAAAGATTTTCCTATCCAAATCGCCAATAAGCGTGGAGATGTAAGGACTTGTTTATTGACTGCCAACCTTTTAGTAGATGAAGATTTTGTGGGTTATAATTGTATCGTTAGAGATATTACGGAACGGATTCAGGCAGATAAACTTCGAAAAGCAAGAGATTTATCTGCTCAATCTGCTAAGATGAAAGAGCAATTTATTGCGAGTATCAGTCATGAGATGCGTACGCCAATGAATGCTATTTTAGGAATGAGTAATATTTTGATTGATATGGGATTAGCGGGAGAGGAGCTGAATTTGGTGTCCTCTATCAAACAGTCCTCGGAGATCTTGTTAGGGATTGTGAATGATATTTTGGAGATTTCTGCTATGCAGAACCAAAAAATTGTTTTTGAAAATAACAACTTTGATTTGCATGAATTATTAGACAATCTTGTTAATGTAATGCAATACAAAGCTCAAGAAAAAGACCTGTATTTTGAAGTCATTTATGGAGAAGATATACCTCAATTTTTAGTTGGAGATAAACTAAGATTAAACCAAGTCTTATATAATTTAGTGGGCAATGCTATCAAATTTACGGATGATGGGTTTGTGAAAATTTATGTTAAAAAATTATATGACATTGCAGATGGAATTCAACTACAATTTTTAGTAGAAGATTCTGGAATAGGTATTGCCAAGGACAAAATTGAGGCAGTATTTGAATCCTTTACCAGAATTCGTTCTAAGGACCGAATTTTTGAAGGAACTGGTCTAGGTCTATCTATCTGTAAAAATATTGTAGAACAGCAAGGTGGGAAAATTGATGCAACTAGTGAATTTGGAACTGGATCTAAGTTCTTCTTTGATTTAATTTTTGAAATTGGACAAAGCGAAGCGGATACAGATAAGCATGACGGGGAAGTGGAAATCATTATTGATGAAGAGGCTACTTTTAGTTTATTATTGGTAGAAGATCATAAAATGAATCAGTTAGTGGCTAAGAAGACCCTAACTCGAAAATGGAAAAACATGAAACTGCAAATAGCAGGGAATGGAAAAATAGCCATTGAAAAACTGGAACAACATGAATTCGATATTATCCTATTAGATATTCAAATGCCCGTGATGGATGGCTACGAAACAGCAAAATATATTCGAGAAGAAATGCCCGAAAAAATAGCCAACCTACCAATTTTGGCTATGACTGCCCACGCCCATTTGGCAAGAGACAATAAGTTCGCTGAATTTGGTATGGACGATTGTGTGTTAAAGCCTTTTGTTCCAGATGATTTATTTAAGAAAATTACTATTTATTTGAATAGGTAGACGGTCAGCCTGAACCGCAAACCCCTACTGCCCATAAACCGCCAAAGGCACATCCACATAAGTTTTCAATACACTCAAAGCCAATCCTTCTGCTGCATCTGGTGTAAATTCCTTATTCATAAAATAGTCTTCTAAGAGGACTTGCGATTGGAAGAATAATATCTTTAAAGTTGTTAAATTTTTACCTAAAACGGGATAAACTTCTCCACTAGCATCCAATTGTTTCCAAAAATCAATCAACCATTGGTCCGTTGCTTGCTTTTGTTCTTTACTTAATTTTTCTGGAAAGAGGTAAAGAAAATCCCTCACAGCTTGTAAACTAGCTGTTTTAGCAACTTGTGCTGCCGTATAATTTTCAGGAGCTAAATCAATTAATAAGGTTTGCATCATTTTAATAGGCATCCACTCATCGAAATTAGTACAAGCATCAATTTTGGTATTAGCAAAGGAAGCAAATTTAGATTTGGAAGTAAAAGCTGCATAAGCTTCTGTTGGATGTTGTTCAAATAGCCAACAAGGAATGGCATAGGCAGCATTTAAGGGGGCAGCATGCAAATAACGTAAATGTAAAATAAACTGTATTATATCTTCATAGGAATAAGTAGCATTAAAATCAAACGGTGGTGCGTTTTTAATTTTTTTATCCGCAAAAGTTTCTCTAATGGCTGCATTCATCAATTGATTGATTTGGGTAATATTACCATTATTCGCTAGTAACCAATAAGCCTGATACGCTTTGGCTAAGGGGATTTTTGCTGCATTTAACTGTTGAATATTATTGTTTGGATTGACTAGTAAGGTATTGATTAGATGCTGAAAACTACTTGCAGCCGTCGTTGTTTTTTGAGTAGTTAGATAGTTGGCTAATAAAGTATATTTTTTGTATTGAAAATCATTAGCTATAAAATTTTGATAGCCTGCTTCAGTTGCTTTTCCATAAAATCCATCTAAACTTCCTCCAAAATAACCCGCTGCTTTAAGTACTTTCTGGATGTCTAACGTAGCGGTTCGTTTGATAAGTGGTCGAATAGTCGGAACTACATTTTTAGGGGAGTGTGTAGCCCCATTTTTAATTGTAGTTATCTTAGTATCATTAGCTTCAAAACCAGTTGGTACTTGATCGTTGAGAATGACATCTACTGCCGCATTTAGATTATTTTGTACCTGTGTCTTTCCCAATTCAAAGACACCAACCTCATGTAATAGCCCCGTGTTAATTGTTTTGACAAAAGCATCTTTATAACCCAGTTGCTGCATAGTTACTACTCTTTTTCTAGCTGCTGCTATTGTGGCAAAAGGACCTGTTACAATCTTAATGCGTTCTGGATCTGTTAGTACCGTATATAGTTTACCAATGGTATTCAAAGAAGCCCAATCAATTATTTGGTTGGTTTTTTTGGTCGTCAATTGAACGACAATAGCGCTTGGTTTCCCTGCGATTGATTTGCGAGTTAGAAAAGCACCATATCCACTATTTTTAACCGCAAAAAGGGTATTATTAGCTACAGTTTCGTTAACAAATTCTCCTAAATATACTTTAGAAAAATTATTTCCGAAGGGCTCTGCATATAAATATCCCAAGGATTGGAGTGCCGCAAAATCTGCTGCCTTTGGATTGACATACGTACCGATTTGAATTGTATATAATGGATTGTTTTGTGCTACTAAAATTATAGGAAAACATAAAACCCAAAGCATTAATTTTTTCATTGATTGCTTATTTGGAATGTTGAAAAAATAAATATTCCCTTTTAAAATTACAAACTATTGAATGTCATGAAGTATTCTTCAATTTTAATCCTGATAGTCCTATGGAATAAGTTTTGTCTTTTAATTTATTTATTGTAACTGTTTAGCAAGCTTATTTTTTAACCATAAAGTACACATAGAACATAAAGTTTTTAGTTCATGAAGGCACGCTATTCTACGGCTACTTTATGAACTCTATGAACTTTATCTACTTTATGGTAAAAAAAGTTAAATGCTAAATAGTTACTATTTATTATAGTATAATGAAGGGCAAATTAGGCAATAATGTGTGTTTATTCTATAACGACAAAATATTTCTTAACTAGTATCTTAAATAGGGTTATCTTAACATTAAATTAAAATCCATTAGTACAAATAAATAGAAATACCGACCTTTACAATCAATATTTTTTAATTAATGACAAAATAAATGGAATATCAGAATTTAGCAATCAAAAACGAAGAGAATATCCTTGTAGTTACTTTAAACCGCCCAAAAGCATTGAATGCATTAAATAAGCGGACGATGGAGGAATTGGCTTATTTTTTTGGAAAAGATGAAGCGCCTAGACAATTGGTCATTAAAGGCATTGTAGTGACTGGTGCAGGAGAAAAAGCATTTGTAGCAGGAGCTGATATTAAAGAGTTCTTAGGAATGGATGCGGAAGCAGGCAGCCGTTTATCTCGTAAAGGCAACGATATTATGTTTTTGATTGAGCGTTTCCCAAAACCAGTTATTGCAGCGGTTAATGGTTTTGCCTTAGGAGGTGGTTGTGAATTAGCGATGGCATGCCATATGCGAATCGCAGGAGAAAAAGCTAAGTTTGGTCAACCAGAAGTCAATTTAGGCATAATTCCAGGCTATGGTGGTACTCAAAGACTGATTCAACATGTTGGTAAAGGAAAAGCTATGGAATTAGCTATGACCGCAGATATGATTGGGGCAGCAGAAGCCAAAGCGCTTGGATTAGCTAATCATGTGGTACCAGTAGGAGAAGAGGTGAATAAAGCTAAGGAAATTATTAATAAAATCGCTAAAAAAGCACCTATTGCTATTGCTAAAGTGATTGAATGTACGAATGCTTATTTTGCAGATGGGGTAGATGGATTTGAATCAGAGGTCAATAATTTTGGCATATTAACAGGGAGTGAAGATTTTGTAGAAGGCGCTTCTGCTTTTGTAGAAAAGAGAAAAGCCGCTTTTAAAGGAAAATAGCCAATTTTTAATGAACGTTCATAGAGCTGGTAGGTTTAAAATTTTCAAAGGATACAACCAAACTGGTTAAATCTTTGTTAATACCTTCTAAACTAGCGTATAGGCAGTTTTAAAAAGCGTTTCCTTTTTGTAGCTTTGGACGATAGTAGTGGTTTGAAAATTTTGAATTGAAAATTGAAAATTGAAAATTTATAAATTATGTGGAAATATTTTGCCCTAGGAATTTCTTTTATCTGCCTTTTTACCCAAGAGATATTGGCACAACAAACAGAGGATCCGAATAAAGACTTAGTCCAATTATCAGGTTTGGTTTTGGACGGAACAAATGAGAATGAACTATTGCCTATTCCTTATGCGAATGTCTATATTGAAGACGATACAGATAGAGGAGATTATACGGATTTCAAGGGGTATTTTACCATTGTCGCTAGGAAAGGAGAAACAGTTGTTTTTTCTACGATAGGCTATAAAACGATAGAGTTTGTCGTACCTGATAGTTTAGAAGATAATCGGTATTCTATTGTACAATTGATGACCCAAGATACTTTCAATTTACCAGAAACAGTCGTTTTTCCCTGGCCTAGTAGAGAACATTTTAAGCTAGAATTTTTGGCTATGGATGTGTCTGACGATTTGCAATCTAGGGCAAGAGAAAATGTGGCAGAGGATATTCTAGCTAGAGGCCGCCAAACAGTTTCTGTAGATGGAAGAGAAAGTTCAAGTTATTATTTAAAGGAACAAGCCTCTAATTATTATCACTACGGACAGGTACCACCCATGAATATCTTTAATCCAATTTCTTGGGGCAAGTTTATTCAATCTTGGAAAAATGGAGATTTTAAGAAGAAAAAGAAAAAATAGATTTAGGAACGGATGAACCATAAATGAAGCATGTCTACCGACAGGCAGAAATTGTTCAAGTTGAAAATTTAGCTCATTACATAAATAAAGAGAGATTTGGGTATATATCTGAATCTCTCTTTTTTTATGAATTCATTATTTCTTGATTTGATAACAGCGAATTTATAGTCGTTGAGTATTACCTTCAAAAGCAAAATATGCCCGTAAATATCATAGAAATAAAAGCGAAGAGTAGCAATGCTAAGGAACTAAAAGCAATACTCCTTGCCCATAAAGCAGAATTCAAAGGTATCGACCACCAAATTGATACTTATTTTAAAGCACCAATAGGGAGGCTTAAACTACGAGAGGGTAATATAGAAAATACCTTAATTCATTATAATCGACCCAATCAAGCAGGGCCTAAGAATTCAGAAGTTACCTACCGCCGTCTTCCACCCAATTCAGATTTAAAAGAGGTATTAGCAGCAGCTATGGGGATTTTAACAATAGTAGATAAAAAAAGAGAGATTTATTTTATTGACAATGTGAAATTTCATTTAGATGAGGTGAAAAGTTTGGGGACTTTTGTCGAGATAGAAGCCATTGATGAAACTGGCGAAATTGGTTTAGATCAATTAAACAAACAATGTGCTTATTATATGCAGCTTTTTGCTATTCAGTCTACTGATTTAATTGAAGTGTCTTATAGTGATTTGATGATGGCATTGTAAGGAAGATTTTAGCGCTAATTAATTGTTCTCACCTGTAATCGTCCAAATTTGGATAATTTTGTTGATTGCATCTTGAAGAAAAATATTGACATACTGAATAGATTGGTTATCTGTTTGCCCAAAGATCTTTCCTGAAATAATTATTTCTTGGCAAAAGGAGAAACTTTGCAAGCCTAATAAAAAGAACAATAAGGTGATTTTTTGAATAATTTTCTATTCAGAGCGTCAGATAAATAAGTAAAAAAATCCGTAGCTAAAAAATATGAGCTACGGATTAAGTTAGCTACGGATTCTAAACAAATTAATAATTGAATAATATCAATTTTCTTTCTGACTATCTAATTTTGCTTTAATTGGCTGCTAATCAACTGCTAAAAATTTAGGGTAAAAAATAATATTAATTAGAGAAGAAAATAAGGATGTACTGTATACTAGTCACTAAAACCTTATTTTTTTTTGAATGAAAAATATAACCTCTTGATTTGTAACGCTAAAATTTAATAACTTTAAATTAATGAATGTCACAAATAATAAAAAAATGGAATAATTTGTTTTTTGACCTTAGATTTTTTCTTATAAAAGGCTAAGAAATGACTAATAATGAATCTGTAACACGGAAAAATAGGTTTTAAGCCTATTGTATAATAATTATAATTTATATTTAAAAATAATATTAAAATTTATTTTTACGATTTAAAGTATTGATAATGAGTTGATTAAATAGGGTATTGCCTAGAGGGGGTAATTTTTTTTTGCACCAAAGACTTGCGTCGTGTTGTAATGAGTTATATATTTGTGACATAATTACGAAGCAAACTTCCCCACAAATTTTTAAAACACTCCCACAAATTTCCCCTCTCGACAAGAATTATTAATAAAAATTATTGACACTCTTTTTATTATTTATTTTTAAAATAACAATTAATTTTTGTTGTTTTAAATAATTAAATTTTATTCTTCCCCCCATCATATTTAATAACACCACATTACAAAGGAAAAGGGAAGATGAAAAAAGGATTTTTATATTTTGCACTAGTTTTAGCCATAAATTGGCAAGCAACCGCAGCAACTATCTACGTTAAGGTAGGTTCAACTGGCAACGGATCTTCTTGGGCAACCGCCACAGGAAACTTGCAGGAAGCTTTACAAACAGCTAGTGCAGGAGATCAAATATGGGTGAGCAAAGGGGTGTACCTTCCAACCACAGATAATAACAGAACAATTTCTTTTCATATTAAAAATGGCGTAGCACTTTATGGTGGCTTCGCCGGTTCCGAAACCTCAATCGGAGATAGAATCATTAAGACAAACTACAGCGTCCTGAGCGGAGAAATAGGGACACCGCAAAAAACAGACAATACCTTCAACGTGCTTTACACTACACATGCAACAAAGACAACAATCATTGATGGCTTCATTATCACCGGTGGTTATGCCGGTGGTGATGAAACATCAGGCTCACGATTTGCTTCTGGCGGTGGTATGTATAACGAAGGTAGTGCAAGCGGAAATCAATCCAATCCAACAATTAGAAATTGCCGATTTATTGAAAATACAGCTAGAGATGGAGGGGCTTTATATAATAATGCAGCGAATGGCGGAACTTGTAAACCAACGCTAGTGAATTGCACTTTTCAAGATAACAAAGCTTTTTTAGGCGGTGGCGCTATCTTCAACAACGGACAAAAAGGTGGACAATGCTTACTAACTATTATAGCCAATAACTTTAATAAAAATACAGCAGGATTTGGCGGGGCTATTTTCAACTATGGTAAAAATGGCAAATGTATTAGCCTTATAAATAACGCTGAATTTACGAGTAATAAAGCAATGATTCAGGGGGGCGGCATCTTCAACTTGGGTGCTAATGGAATAAGCCAATCAAAACTAACTAATTGCCAATTTATTGAAAATGAAGCACCTAAAGGTAGTACAGTAGCAAATAGTCAAGCTAAACCAAGTGGTTTAAAAGAAATAAGAATTTAGATAATCTAACAAAAATTATAGAAACACAACTTACACAGGGACAATTAAGAACAAAAACACGAACAAAAAAAGTGAGATTTCAAATTTGGTTAATGGAATCACTTACAGGGACAAAACAAAAACAGACACTAAGAACAAACACACATTAGAACTAGGGACAATTAAGAACAAAAACACGAACAAAAAAAGTGAGATTTCAAATTTGGTT
>CAZXYA010000375.1:0-9444 GCA_964644655.1 uncultured Saprospiraceae bacterium
TTAATGCAGCCCGTTTCTGTTTTAAGTGGCATTTATAATAACTTTTATAATAAAACTACGTTCTTAAAGAGATGAGTAAATGATAAAATAAGTAGTAAAGGAGAAGGAAAAAATAACCTACGCAAAAAGATAATACATATCATAAGGAAAATCCGTTTAAATCCGACACCATCCCGTCCGCTAGGCGGTTCACAAACGGCGTTTGTTCATGTTAAATCCGTTTGCAATCCTCCTAGTTCGTCTAAGTAGGTTACTTTTTGCGAAATGAGATAATAAGTTCATGAATTTTATGAGCTTAAAAAAGAAGGTATTTGGCTAAATGCTACTTATTATATTATAACAAAAACAAGGAATCATAAACAATCTAGGCTTAAAATTAAATGGCAGCATTAAATTCACTTTTTGATCATTTCTCTCCAATTCTCGATTTAGAAGAACTGGAAAAACAATTGCTTCTTACTCGGCGTCCTGAGTTGAAAGCTAAAATTATTGATGGCCTTACCAGCGTTTATTCTTATACTAATATACAACGGGCAAAAATTTTATTAAAAGAACAATTTTCTTTACTCAAAAGAAAACCTAATTCAGATCAAGCGCTTAATTTTCATTTAAATTCTGCCTTCATCGAAAATCAGTTTTATAATTATCCTTTAGCGGAGACTCATCTCGAAAAGGCTATGGTTATCATTGAAAGACAAGGAGATTTAAAAAGACAAGCAGAAATATATATAGATTATGCAGGCATTTGTATCAATTTAGAAAAACTAGAGGATACCCTTTCTTTTTTAGAAAAAGCGGAAAAACATTTAGAAGCCTACCCTGACCCTATTTTAAATGCTCGAATTATTGCTAGAAAAGGATCTATTAATCTTTATTATGGCGCATCCGATGAATACACTAAGGCGGTTGAATTATTGCTACAAGCAGAAAAAGAGATTAATAGTGCCTCTCAAAATTTAACTTTAAAAGATTATTACTTTTTGACCTTAGTCCATAGTGGTTTAGGGCATATTTATACAAGATTAAATGATTTAGCAAAATCGGTCAAGAATTATAAACGAGTGTTAGAAATCTGTGAGATTACAGGTATGAAAACCCGATTGAGTTATCATTATGTCAACATTGGGAAATGCTATATTGGCTTAGATGAAATTGATAACGCAGAAAAATCTTTCAGGCAAGCTATTCAGATTAAAGATATGATTAGCTATGAATCTCAAGCAAGTGCTTATGGCAACTTAGGCTATTGTTATTATTTGAGAGATAATTACGAAGAAGCCTTAAAAATGTATGATCGTGCAGAATACATTTATAAAACCAAGGTAGAACGAAATGCTAAAAACTTCTCGGTTATTGAAGTTTGGAAAGCAAAATTATACATGGCACAAAACGAACGTGCCTTGGCTGAAAAGCATTTTATCCTAGCTTATGATTTTGCTCAAATCGCTAAAGATTATCAACAACTTTCTGAAATTGCCATGAGTATCGCTCAATTATATGCGAAGAACGGCGATTATAAAAATGCCTACGAATATCAAGTATTTTACTCTCAGGTAAAAGAACGAGATAATGAAAATATTCTTAATAAAAGAGCACAAGAACTAGAGGTCAAATATGAAGCTGAAAAGCGGGCACAAGAAACAAAATTACTTCGCTTAGAAGCAACGAGCCTGCAACTAAAAGCGCTACGAGCCCAGATGAATCCGCATTTTATGTATAATGCGCTGAATTCTATTCAAAATTACATCACTTCTAAAGAAGTAAAAGATGCCGCCAAATATTTAGCCAAATTTGCTAAATTAATGCGGCAAAGTTTGGATTATTCCGACTTAGAAATTATTTCCTTAGAAAAAGAAAAAGAATTTTTAGAAGATTATTTATTTATCAATCAAAAATTACGTTTTCGAGATAAATTACAATATCAAATCACTTTAGCCGAAGAGCTAGAAGAAGATATTATTGGTGTCCCTACGATGATCGTGCAACCTTATGTAGAAAATGCCATCGAACATGGTCTGAGAACCAAAGAAGGTGGTATGGTTAAGGTTAATTTTAGTTTAAAAGATGATTACACCATTCTCTGCACCGTAGAAGACAATGGCATCGGTAGAAAAAGAGCTAAAGAAATTAAAGAAAAAGAAAAGACCTATCTCAATCATCAGTCCAAAGGCACCACGATTACAGAAGAACGGCTTCGATTATTACATACTTCCAGTTTTGTAGAAAAGTTATTTGTCTTTACTTCTGATTTAGTAGACGAAACAACTCAAACTTCTCTTGGTACTCGTGTAGAAATATTAATTCCTATTAAGGAGATTCCTTTGAAGCAGGTTTGAGAAAAAATCTATATCTGTTTTCAACACTTTGAGACTTTACTCCACTCCTAAATTCATGACAAAAGCTCGTTCTAAAATCCTTCGAGTTTTCCATTCAAAATTACTGGAGATTATTGCCTCGTATGCTTCATAATCATCAATTAAGGAAAAATATAGCCCCTTATCGTTTTTTCCACCTGAAAAATCTTTATTTTCTAAAACAACTAAGACATCACCTTGAGTAACTATTCCATAATCACTTAAATCTTTTTTAATCCAGCCAGTCCCATTTTTTACCCTAAAAGGAATCGGTGACTTTGTAATAGCATATTTCACTTCCCCGTCTACCACATTATACAATTGCAATTCAAACGATAAATCTGTAAAGTCATTTTTGGATAAATGAAAATTGAACTCCTTGACTAAAGCAGGTTGATTATTCCCCTTTAATACGGTGATATATTGAGTGCCTTTAGGACTTAGGCTCTTCTTTAATAATGTATTACCAACATCCTTTCCAGACAAGGCTGTTCTACCAATAATTCCTACTTGTCCTTTCTGATTAGGATAATCCAGTTTTTGATAAGGAATGCCCCCTGATTGGAGTTCAGCCCGTCTTCTTTTTCGTTCAATCTTTGCATCAATTATTGCTTTAGAAACAAAATGAAAGTCAATCCATTCTTTCTCATTTTGAATTTTGTCCCACCATTTAGTATCTGCGAATGTTACTTTTTTCCGTACCTTTTTTTCCTGTAATTTTATCGTTATTTCTGTTTTGTTATCTGCTAACCAATTCTCTAATTTTTTATACTTACTCCAAAATTGAATTGGTGACCCTTTTTTTATAATGGGTAATTCTGCAAGCGGTGTTTTATTTTTATAATCCCACCTATATGTTCCATCATAAGGCGCTTTCATTACTACTAATTTATGTACATTATTTGAAAAAAGTCCTGCTTTATTCTCTTCTATTATCACCATTCCATCAGGTGAAACAACCTCAATATAAGGTGCTTCCTCAATAATCTTAAACGCTCCATAAGTCCAGATACGAAAGTCACTCTTCCCTTCTTTCCATTCTACTAGATATCCATTATTTTTTTGATTTTCAATTTGCCCAACTCCCTCAAGGGTTTGTTCCACACCTAAATACATAGCAAAAGCTTTTTCCCAAATTTTAGTTTTCCAACTCTTATCAACCAATAGTGGTTGGTAATGATGATGGTTTTCCGCAAAGGAGAAATACAATTTTTTCCGTCTCTTATTCCCTGAAAAGCCATTATTTGTAAATACCACTAAAACATCGCCTTTTGTTACAATATTATAAGTGCTTAAATCTATTTTAATCCATCCTTTTTGACCATCCTCTAGTGTCAAAGAAATGGGTTGTTTGGTGATAGCATATCCAATTTCTCCATTCACTATATTGTATAATTGAAGGCTAAATTTTACGTTTTTAAAATCATTTTCTGCCAAATGGAAATTAAAATCTTTGATTAAAGCGGGTGTTGTATTGCCTTTTAATACCGTAACATATTTAATCCCGTTAGGGTTAGTACTCAAAGTCCCAATAGTACCATCATTTCCATTCTCAGGTAAGGTAATTCTTCCCATTTTCATCGGAACTCGATTTCTTTGAGATAAACTGAGCTCTTTATAAGGGATTCCCCCCAAATCAAGCACTAAACGCCTATCCTCTATTTCTATTTGCTTTATTCTTTTTTCCTCTGGTATAAAAAAACCATTCAGCCATTTCTTTGCTCCTTCTACTCCTCTTTTCCATTCATCATTTTCAGCGGTCACTTCTTGAATCACTTTTTCTTGTTGCATATTTAACAGATATGCCGGTAATTCTTTCCCTTTTGTAGCCATCCATCTTTCATAATTGGTATTATCGCTCCATACTTTAATCGGCGTTCCTTTAGTGATTAGCGTTGATAATTTTCCTTTGTATCCTACGCCCATTCTTCCATCTACTGACGCTTTGCCTATTGTCAATTGATTCATTTTATCTCTAAAAAGACCAGGAATGTATTCTTGTATAAATACAATTCCGTCAGAATCAAGCACTTCTATATAAGGTGCAGTAGGAATAATCTTAAATGCTCCATACGTCCAAATCGTGAACTCACTTTTTCCTTCTTTCCATTTACCAAACAAACCTTTTTGTGGAAGTTTTAGAGGTGCATTTATTTTTTCTTTGGGTGATTCATGTGATAAAAGAACATGTTTCTTTTCCAATAAATCTAAAGAAGGTATTTTATGAATAAATGGTTCCTTAGCAATTTTTTCAGTTTCACTAATAGATAATTCTTGAACAGTTGAAGATTCCTTTCTTGCTTTTAAAAATAAATGGTTTGGAATAATTATAGACTGCTTTTGATTCGTGACTAAAAAAGAATTGACTGCTTCCAATTTAGGCAAATCAAAATGTTCATGAATAACAATTCCAACAGGTGTAAAAGCAGCTAAAATTGGCACTAAACAAACATAAAATAAGCCCCAATTTCTTTGCTTCCATTTAGGAAATTGAAATTTTTGTTGGTCAAATTTTAAAATAGCAATGATGCGTGCTTTTGTCTGCGAAATTTTAGCCATTGGTAAGGCATGTTCTTGCAAAATAGTTGTTTGCCCTGATAATTGTCGAGTAATATTTACCAATTGCTCCGCATAATTTTGTTGTTGAATACCCGCATTTAAAACTGCTTCATCACAAGCTTTTTCTCGCTCCAATAATTGCTGTTTTTTCATCAACCATATCAATGGATTATACCAATAAAAACAGACCGATAATAAACCTAAAGTATGCAGCCAATAGTCGTTTCTTTTAATATGGTTGAATTCATGAAGCAATACTGTTTTTAATGCTAAATCAGACCATGAATAGGCAGTTTCGGGTAATAAAATAACAGGTTTAAATCCACCCCAAGTCATAGGGGTTTTAATGGCTCTACTTATCAATATGTTAACCTTCTTGCTAGTCAATCCAATTAACTGATTTTGTGTCTTTTCAGGCAAAAGAAATGGTTCACTTTTTATTGTTATTTCACGAATTAAATACCTACCAATGAGTAATTTAATCAAGAAAAAAACCATTCCTAAAAACCATATACTCAATAATACTTTCGAGAAAGAAAGGAAGGAATGTTCATTGATAGTTACTCCCCTTTTGGTTTCTACAAGTAATTGATTATTAACGTCTTCTAAAAATAAATCCTTCGTAGATGTTGTTTTTTCTATTAGTCCAGTTGAAGATTTAAGCGATGATTTTGATTGATTTATCTTTACAGGCGCCATCAAAATTTCTTCAACAGTAGTAGGATTACTTAAAGGGGTTTTATGTTTTACTGGTAAATAGGGAATAGTTACTGTCAAGGCAGGTAAAATACTTAATAAGAAGGGTAAACCTAATAATCCAATCATTGTTAGGCTAATTATCCAATGCCGCAAGGTAGCAGAGGCATTTTTTAGCATCCATAGTATGCTACCAGAGAGCAATAAAATAAGGGTTGATTTTATAGTAATATTTAGTAGTAATTCCATTGGTGGTGATTTTGAGAGTGATAGTTTTTAGGTGTCAGGTATTAGGTGTCAGGTGTCCGATTATACATCTAATTTGCCTGACACCCGACACCTAATACCTGATACCTCATTTACTGTTGCTTCGCTTTTTTCACTAAGGCTTCTAATTCGTCCAATTCTTCTTTAGTCATTTCTGTTTCTGGGTCATCAATAAAAGTAGCTACTGCATCTGTCAGCGAGCCTTTAAAGAAAGTTTTAAGCATATCCTTAAAAACATTTCGGCTAGTAGTTGCATGTTGAGTTACCGTAAAGTAAATGAACTGGCGACCTTTTTTTTCGTGCATTAATTGGCCTTTATCTTCTAATATTCTAAGAAGCGTTCTAACGGTCGCATTACTTGGATTATCAGGAAGTAATGCTGTTACCTGATTGGCAGAAAGTGCCCCATTTTGGAAAAATAAATCCATAATTTGGCGTTCTCTACGGCTTAGATTTTGAAGTGATATATGGCTCATATTTATTGGGTGATTCCTTATTGTTAATTTTTTAACAATTCAAAGGTGAGTCTTTTTTTTAATAAAGTCAAGTTACTGTTAAAAAATTAACATTTTATTTTTCTACAAGCGGTCCAGAATCTGCCGCCAGTAACAATTCGTCTTTATTCGCTTCCAACACTTTAATAATAAAACTCATTAATTCTCCCAATTCCCACCCCAGCATCTCTGCCCCTTTTCTAACCTCTTCTCGATCTACTTTAGCTGCAAACTTGGGGTTTTTAAATTTCTTTTTCACCGACTTAACGGACATGCCTTCTATTTTAGTCGGCCGAATCAAAGCCGCCGCTACAACAAAACCAGTCAATTCATCCGCAGCAACAATAGCCTTATCCAATATAGAATTCCTTGGTACATTCCATTTAGTGTAATGTCCTGCAATCGCATGAGCTAATTCCGTTTCCCCCATATCATTCAAATGCTTGACAATTACATTAGGATGTTCTTCAGGATATTTTTCATAGTCGGCATCATGTAATAAGCCCGTCACCGCAAATTTATCCGCATCTTCTCCTAAGTGTTTACCCAAAGCTTCCATCACTAATTCGACTGTTCTGGCATGACGCAATAAAGAAGCCCCTTCTGTATAACTGGCTAAAATTTCTCTTGATTGTTCTCTTGTAATCATATTATTTTGAAGTTTAAACTATGGATATTGAGTTAATGAGAAAAATGAGGTAATGAGTTTATAAGAAATACTTCTCCTAAACTCCTCTCTTACTAAACTCGAAAACCGCTAAGCTAATAAACTTTACTCAAAAATAAAAAGGGCCTATAGCAAAGCGAACTTTGGCTATAAAACCCCTGTACATTTTTCAAAACACAATCTGCTGGAATTACACAGCAAAAAGGCTATTGAAATAATGAGAAAAACCCTTACGTAAGGATTGTCTTTTATGGTTTAACCTCTACTTAAATTCAAGGTCTTCCCTATACTTTTTCCATCTTGGCGAATAATCAAATAATAAGCTCCTTCTCCATTTTGAGCTAGATCCACCGTATCTTCAAAATCGCCAGAAAAATTATCCAACTCATAATTATAAATATTTCTACCTTCTCCATTATAAATATCAACAATGGTATTTCCTTTACTAGCAAGGTCAAATTTTAAATCAAATTGACCTTTTTTAGCATTTGGAACTAAGCTTAACCCACTAATTGATAAATTATTCCTAGTAGATAGCTCTAATTCATAACGGTTATTCAATTGCGTGATAGTGGAGTTCGATAAATCGCCTATCCTCACTTGCATACCTCCAACATCTCTTGTTTCTGGTAGATCGTAATAATCGCTTGACCCCGATTTATCTTTGGTCCATACTTCCACTTTCGTATTTTTTCCATCCTTAGAATTATAGTTTTTGTTAGTATTGGTATTTCGAGAATTGGAATAACTATTATTATATTTAGTATCTGCTAAGGATTTAATCGCACCATTACTATTTCTAATTTGACCTTTTCGCACATAGGTAACATTCATTTGATTTCCTACTTCCATCATATCGATTGCGGTCCCCATATCCGTCCAATCCAAAATAGGAAAACCATTAATATGGGTAATCAGATCTCCATCCTCTAAACCGATAGATCCTGCCGTAGAGTTATCAACAATATTGACCCTCACGCCAAAAGTAGATTCGTCCCAATCTCGATTGCTTTGTTCTACCCCCAAAAAAGGATCCTCTCTTTTGCCTCTTTTATTATATTCTGCATCTGATCTTTTTCCTAATCGAATTTTCTTTTGTTGTTTTTCTCCATTCCTATAATAATGAATAGTGACTTCATCCCTAGGATCATATTTTTTCAAGATGTAAGTCAAAGAACGACCATGGTCTGTTCGGTATTCATCAATTCCAAAAATGTAATCAAAAGGTTGCAAACCAGCTTTTGCTGCGGCGGTATTCCCAATGATTCCAGTAACATAACTACCTTCACTATTTTTAAATTGAAGTTTTTTGGCTTTATTTCTGGAAATTCCATTGGAATAAACTCCTAAAAAAGGAGTTTCATAGCAATCATTGCATTGTGCAAGCAAATACTCGCTGCTAAATAGGGTCAAAAAACAAAACAAAATAATATATCTCATGATCTAAAATGGTTGTATAAAAAATATATACTGCTTTAGGATTAGAATTAAACTTTGCTATCAAAGATTGTTGAAATTGTTTTATTGTTGATGAGCAGCAATTTAAAAAGAAAATTGATACTCCATATAAACTATTATACTCCATACTTAATGGTGGACATTTTCTAGGACACAGAGCGCACAGAGAAGACACAAAGCACACAGAGCATTGATTTGTGACGGCTGTCCATTGTGTACGCTGTGTCCAAAAGCATTTTGTCCACTAGTTCATAACAATAAAAGAATTTAGCAATTTAACCATGTTACAGTATAATTAGATAAATAATGCATCAAAAATAAGGCAAAAGCATCTCTTTTATATATAATATTCACTAAAATAATAGACAGTAAAGACTTGTTTAGGTTGCGTAGGTCAAATTTAATTAAGGTATCCTTAACAATATGATGTTTAATAAATACTGCTAATCGCTCTAACAGCGTCTAATTTTAGGAAAATAAGGGCCATTTATAAAAAATGTTAGTAACTTTTTTATTTTAAAACAGATATTTCTAAAAAAAGAATCCAAGTTTTTTTGATAATTATTTAATCATCAGTAGTTAATAATTGTAAAATTAAATTAATGTGTAAATGATTTAATTATAATAAAACCTAGTTATGTAATCCGCTGAAATTCAATTAAAAACAGACTTATTCTTGATGTTTTTTAACAAAAGTTAGTATTAATTAATTAATTATAATTAAAAAAAAAATTTAAAAAATATAGCAAACAATTTGTTTTAATAAGAAAGTATTCTTTATATTTGCTCCATAATTAAATTAAATAAATCGCTTAAAAGCTTTATAGACAAAGGGTTTGCAATTATTTTTCTAAAAAAATTTTGTTTTGAAAAGTGAACCCTATAGTTTTGCGACCGATTTTTTTTCAAAGCACATTTAAAAATTTTTCAAAATGAACAAAGGAGATTT
>CAZXYA010000376.1:0-9438 GCA_964644655.1 uncultured Saprospiraceae bacterium
AAAAAGTAGCTAAAAACTAGATACAAAGGTGGTCGGTGCGCTGCACCTCAATCTACCATTTTCAAATTGCTATCTTTTTGCGGATAATATTTTATAACACGCCTGCCTGCCGGTAGGCAGGGATTGATTTATAACACAGATAATTATCAATTTTTTACCTGATCATTTATATGAATTTATTGTCATGTCTTTTTATGGGCCTTATGAATTACGTTATTTAATAATTTAAAATTTTTTTTGTTTTATAAAAAACTGATTGTCAATTTTATAAATATTATAAAAAAAAATAAAAAACTTCAAACATTAAATTTACTTTGTTTTGGAACAGATTTTGGCTTAGTTCTATTGTCTGTGAGAAAACCAATGAGGAGCTTTTAAGCATTCAGACGCATTTATATTTATCAAAAAACTATTAACTCCTCTACATATATTATTCATCCTATGAGAAATTTTTTGACACGACTATTGCCAAAAGGCAATAATTGGCTACAAACCAAACTTCCAGCATTTTTAAATCGATATAGCCTATCGAATTTAGACTTTCCTATTTCACTCTTATCCTTTACATAAGTGAACAGGAAAAATATAACCTACTAGTTCTGCGGCTTTATGCAGCCCGTCCGCTGTGCGGTTCACAAGCTGTCGCTTGCTCATGTTTTCGACGCCTTGAATAAGAACAAACTAAAACCACATCTTCTGGTATCTTATTTATTTCCTGCTCCTTAAAATCACTAATTTTCAGATCTGCTTTTTACTAAAACAGCATATTGGATATTGACTTTCTATCGCTGGAATAAATCGAATGCACCTACTTTTTTGAGCTTACATCTACTTACACACAAAGCTCATTTAATTAAAAATAAGTAAATACGCTTACACACCATACCTACTTATTTTCCTACACTTACAATTCTACAAAACTTCACTTATAAGATATTTTAAAATGGATTTATTAGTAGTCTCCATTGGATGGTTCCTATCCTATCTATGACTACCTATAATCCCTCTTTTTCTTCATAAATACAGTCAATTCTTAGTAACCAAACTACACACATACACATAGTCTAATCCTGATTTAGTTGACATCATCGTCCAAAAAAGATTAACAACTATAGAACAGGCATATTTTAAATTACTAAGAAATATACAATGAGGACGCTAACTTCTTTAATATTTTCTCTATCCCTACTCACTAGTTTGTCTAGCAAACTCAATACTTGGTTGTCTAATAATGCCAAGGAGGAAACCAAGGTTATTTCAACAACAGCCCATGCTATGTTGATGAATATGGATTCTGTTTTTGTAAGAGATACTTTTCTTATTGAAGGGAATGATACGACGGTCATAGATACGATTCGGTTTGTAGTTGAGCGACAATCTATAGCAACAGACTTTACGGTCTTCTATGGTATTGCAGATAGTACGGCTACAGGAGGGGCTTTTTTATTTCGAAATGGAAGTACCGATTTTATTCCTGTATGGGGTTCCATTGATTTTGAGCCTGGTGGGAGTTTAACAGATACCATTAAAATCCCTGTTTTAGAAGACCAAAAGACAGAATTAGATGAATTCTTTAAGGTGCGATTAACAGCTATTAGCAATGCCATTCCTGCCGATCAAATAGCAATGGGAGACAGTATTGCCGTAGGCACAATCATCAATGATGATATGTCCTTTTTGTCTATTAGAGATACTTTTCTTAATGAAGGAAATGCAGGAACAGATTCTCTATGTTTCATTGTAGATATGATAGGGGAACTGGACACACAATTCACTTTTAATTTTGTGACAATGGATAGTACCGCAACTATTATGAACCTAGACTATAACATGCAAGGTGTTGGAACAGGTTTGGGTGTGGGAATTGGGTTTGGAAGTGGATCAGGAGTTGGTGCACCAAATGGTGTAGGAATGCCAACCATCTTTAGAGGTATAGACACGATTAAGATAGGCATATTGGATGAACTTAAAGTAGAAAAAGACGAATTACTAAAAGTATTGTATTCTAATATTAATGCTTTTGGTCGATCTCTTTCTTTTCAGAGTAATGACAGTCTTAGTGTGGGGACGATTGTCAATAACGATATGGCACAAATTACTATCCGAGATACGATGGTAACGGAAGGAAACATAGGTAGAGATACCCTCAATTTTGTAGTAAGCATAGATAATCCTATTGATTCCTTAGGCATCGTTTATATGACGATGGATAGTACGGCATCGGCAGTAATGGATACAGATTATGTAGCGGTAGTAATGGATACTTTATATATGTATTGTAGTACAGTTGATACTATTAAGATAGCAGTAAATGGAGAAAACAAAGTAGAGCTAAATGAATTTTTAAAAGTAAAGTTAATAGAAATATTACCGGGTGATAGGATGGTCAGTTTTGCAGATAGTATTGGAGTTGGTACAATCGAAAATGATGATATTGCAAAAATTGCCATTCGAGATACGATGGTCGTCGAAGGAAATATGGGAACTGATACGCTTAAATTTGTTATTACTTCCACTCAATTAGCAGATTCTATTGGAGTAGTCTATACAACAATGGATAGTACTGCTGTAGCGGGAAGTGATTATGTGGCAACCTTGGATACCATTTATTTAAATAACACGCTTTTAGATACCATTAAAATTGCGGCAATCGGTAATGATACCGTAGAATTAGATGAATTTTTAACAATTCAACTAACTGAAATATTACCGGGCAATCGAGCCGTCTGCTTCATGGATTCTTTGGCAATTGGTGAAATTATTAATGACGATACGGCTAGTATAAGCATTCGAGATACTTTCCTAGTGGAGGGCAATACAGGCATTGATAGTTTAAAATTTGTAGTGACAACCGATAAAATAGTAGATAGCTTAAATGTTGTTTTCACTACTTTTGATAGTACTGCTTTAGTTGCTGATAATGATTACGTAATGCGTACCGATACGCTTTTTATTATAGGTTTCACCGACACTATCACAATTGCGGTACAAGGAGATCAGAAAGTAGAATTAGATGAATTTATCAAAATCTCATTAACAGAAATCCCTCCTTGCAATCGGGCTGTCTTCTTTGTGGATAGTGCTGCAGTTGGTAAGATTATCAATGATGATACTGCTTATGTTTCTATTAGAGATACCATGATTGTTGAAGACAATACAGGAACGAGTTCATTATGCTTTATTACTAGTTTGACCAATCAGGTAGATACGGCTTTTGGGTATATGTATGCTACGATGGACAGTACAGGAACGACTGCGGATAATGATTATATAGGAGTGTCTACAACTGGCAATTTCACCGAATTAGCAGATACTTTATGTGTTACGATCAATGGCGATACTAAAGTAGAATTGGATAATGCCTTTAAACTGATGCTATCTAATATTAATGCAGGAACAAGACCTGTTTTCTTTAGTGATAGTCTGGCAATTGGAACAATTATTAATGATGATACAGCTCGATTAGTGATTGATGATGTTATCTTAGACGAAGGAAATATTGGTACCACTAATTTTACATTCACCGTTACCCTAGATAGCGATTTGGATAGTATGTTGATGGTCGATTTTGCGACTTGTGATAGTACAGCTACGATCATAGATAATGATTATTTGGCTAATGCAGGAACTTTAAATTTTGTAGGAACGGCTAATGAAACTGAAAATATAAGCGTCAATGTGCTTGCAGATGGTATAGTAGAGATTGACGAAATTTTCACTCTTAAATTAAGTAATATAGCCTCGAGAGGCTTAAGTGTTATTTTTGAAGATTCCATAGGTTTTGGTCAAATACAAAATGATGATTTTGACCCTACAATTATTGATCCTTGTAACTGTTTAGCCAATGAAACAAGCCCTGGAGCAGGAGATGGACAATTTTCAGAAACAGTTGAAGTGACTTCTCAAACAGGAGAAACTTGGTATATCGTAGCGGTTACTGGACTTTTTCAAGCACCAGGTGGTATCTTCCCACCAGCATCAGGAGGGATTAATTATCCATTAATTCCTTTTACTATAGGGGCAGGAGGGCAAAGATTAACTGCTACCAATTTAGGAAATGGCTTAACACGTTATAGTTTAAATGGACTTCATATCGACGAAGTAGGATACAACATTACGATCAGTAATGGGGTAGACACTTTATCTATTGGTAATCTTTGTTCTTATGATAGAGCTTGCGGTGGAGATCAGACAGCAGTTATTCCTTTCTTCCCTAATGTGGACGGACGAATGATGCTTCGATCCTGTACGGCTAATAATCAATTTATTAGCGATGGCGAACATCTTTATTTAGATACGGTTGCTCGTTTTAATGAAATGACGATATGCCCAAATGTCGCAGGGCAAATTTTGACGGTTTCTTTTCAAACATTTGATTTAGCTGCTGGAGATACGTTAGCAGTTTATGATGGCATGGATACTACCGCAGCTTTCATTGCCAAGGGTAGTGGTAATAGTGTCTCTTTGATGAATGGTGGCTGGGTGTCCTCTAATTGTGATCCAAATATAAACCCAAGCGGTTGTTTAACTTTTGTCTTTACCACTAACGGAGATAATAATAAAGGCTCTGGTTGGGAAGCTAGTGCTGCCTGTGTATTACAAGGCGTAACTACCTTAAATCGAGTAGATGACGTCTTTGGTGCAGCTCAATGTGATAGTTTGAAAACGCCTGTTAATTTAAGAGTGCCGACAATTAATAGAAGTAGTACCGATTGTTTATTAGCAAATGATGATATTATTGTTACTTACTGTGAGGTGCGAGATACTTTGCCTGCGGGATTATTGACTCATCCTATTTTTCCATTTGGTACTTACGATGTGACTTATAGGTTATTGGCAGATACCACCATTACTACTTCTAATACAGTACATGTTTCTGCGCCATCTTTAGTCTGTAACGATACTATCGTAACTACGATTGGGCAGGGATGTGTGACCAGATTAAGACCAGATGATTTATTAGAGCGTACCTGTGATACGATGGGACTGGATGTTAATCAATTCTATAGCATTAGTGTCAAAACAGATACAGGCGTTGTGATAGGAACTAGTCCAAATTACCCAATTTTAGATGCGGGTAGAAATGGTAATATTACTTGTAATAGATATTATGAGGTAACTGTATTTAGAACTTTACAATCAACTATCAATGGATGCAGTCAAAGTATTATTGATTCCTGTACGAGTGTAGTAAAATTAATTGATGGTATCAATCCTGTATTTGTAGAAATTGAAGATGATACAATCTTTGGGTGTTATGATATAACTTTAACCCAAAGTATGTTGCCAGAACCAGTTGTAATTGATAACTGTGAAATTGATAGATTAGTGGCTTCTATTCCTGCTAATCCAAGCGGTAGTTGTGAAGCGGGTCAAACGGTTAGTATCACTTGGACCGCTTATGATTTATGTGGAAATTCAAGTACTGCCACTCAGAATGTAACGATTCAACGACCTACTAGCTTTATCATTCCTAGAGATACAACTTTAGATTGTGGTGCTGCCACGAATCCAACCTTTACTGGTTGGCCACAAATTGATTCCAATGGAGATGGTATTGGTGACCAAACTATTACTACAACTGATGCTTACTGTAATTTTGAATTGGTCTTTGAAGACCAAACAATTCCCGGTACTTGTGGATCAAGTTCGAATATTCTTAGAATTTTCACTTTATTTGATGATTGTGAAAATGTAGGTGCTTCAATACATATTGACACCCAATATATCATTTTACGAGATACTATTGCTCCTTTGGTGAATTGCCCAACTGGCAGTACGCTTGGTAGTTTAGCAAACCCATATAGTTTCCGAACAGCTTTTAATGCATGTACTGGTTTACCAGGGAATATTGTTCCACCGACAGGAACAGATAATTGTGATACGGCATTAACGGTTATTCAAACAGGCATTTTTAACGCAACAACTAATGTTAAAGTAGGCAATGAGTTAGCGTTCTTAAATCCATTAGCAGTAGGAACCTATCGGGTTGCTTATGCATTAAGAGATGATTGTGGCAATGTATCTGAAGTTTGTAATGTTTATTTCAAAATTGCAGATCAGACTTTGCCAACAGCTATCTGTTCAGATGAGTTAGTCGTAAGTTTAGCTTATGGTAATCTGACGATTAATGCCGAAGATATTAGTGATGGTTCTTTTGATGCTTGTGGCATTGATACCTTATTGATTAGAAGAACACTTTGCGGTAGTACAACTGAATATGATGCAACGATTAACCCTTTTGTTGCCCAAAAATTTGGAACTGATTTTGATGCCAATGGTTGGTCTTCTGCTATTGAAATTGGTTGTTGTGATATGAATACGTCTATTAAAGTCCAATTATTAATTTTTGATAAAGGTGGCAATCATAATAGATGTTGGTTAACGATTTCGCCAGAAAATCAACCGCAGGCGGTTTGTCGAGATTTGCCCGATGCAATAGGAACTTGCGATGATTTTGAAACCAATTACATTGGGGAAAGCACCGATTTAAATGATAATAAAGCATTTGATGAAAACGAATGGCAACCAATCCAAGAAAATCTATTAGATGCGATTAACCGTCAATTCGGTAGTCCTGCTTGTGATGCGACTAGTACCATTTGTTTGAATAATAATATTGAACAGCAGTATCAATTGATCCAAGAAGCTTGTGGGGTACAGACGATGAGAAGAAGATTTAGAACTAGAAATTTTGATGCAACACCTTACCCTTGGTATTTCCAAAACATTACGATTGAGTACCGTCCAGGTTGGTCCTTTACTTTCCCTGCTGATACGATACTACAATGTGGTACAACGGATGTTGGCAATATTCCAGAAATGTTACTAGATATTAATCGTGGGACTTGTGATCAAATTGGTTGGGAAGTCAAAGATCAAGTTTTTGAAACAGATGATGGTTCTTGCTTTAAGGTATTGCGAGAATGGTTAGTTATTAATGCTTGTCAACATTCCAATGTACAAAATCCATTTGTATTACCAAGAGATCAATTTGGCGGGGAAGTCACGGCTAAC
Organism: uncultured Saprospiraceae bacterium; assembly: GCA_964644655.1. Lineage (GTDB taxonomy): Bacteria > Bacteroidota > Bacteroidia > Chitinophagales > Saprospiraceae > JAFMDF01. The sequence continues at coordinate 7,018 of CAZXYA010000376.1, forward strand.
TCTAAGCGAACGTTTACTTCCGATGATGTCATTTTCGGTACTGCTTTAAATACCCAAGGGTACTTTACTTATACACAAGTCATTATCGTTATGGATAATGAAGCGCCGACGATTACGATTGCAGATGTGGATACTTGTATTATAGGCGTAGGGGATGTAGCGCCAATCTACGAGGCAGATGTAACCCCAGGTGCAGCACCTTATGAATGTGATACCTTGCGATTATTCTCAGCTACAGGTATGGATTGTACAGCTAGTAACCAACTAGATTTTAGTTATGAAGTCTTTGTTGGTAATACAAGAATTAATACTGGAACTGGTGGTTCTTTTTACCAAGTGGTTCAACCAAATATTAATTATACGGTTCGATTTACTGCCTCTGATAATTGTGGTAATATCGGTATGTCTGAGCGCAATTTTAGGTTTAGTGATTGCCGAAGACCTACGGTGCTATGTCGAGGAGTGTCCTTGAATTTTAATTCCTCAGGAACGGTCATTATAGACGCAGCAGATATTAATGATAATAGCCATGATAACTGTACTAGAACGAGCGATTTGGATTTAAGAATTTGGCATCCAGCCTTAAATGTGGGCGCACCGACTAATTTAACCGAAGTATTGGCATTACCAACTTCCGTTACTTTAGATTGTCAATATGCCAATAATTCGACCGCAAACCTTTATGTAGTAGATGAAGCAGGACTCTTTAGCTTATGCGGAGCCGATATTATCATTACCGATAATTCAAATGCTTGTGGCTTAGCTAGACCAATGATTACGGGTAGCATTCAAACAGTTACAGGAGATATGGTAGAACAGGTAGCGATTGAAGTGTCAGGTACAGGAGAAATGCCTGCAATGATTACGACCGATAATAGTGGTACATTTAGCTATACAGTAGAAAAAGGAGCGGATTATACGATTAGACCTACTAAGAATTTGAATCCACTAAATGGGGTTTCCACTTTTGATTTGGTCTTGATACAAAAGCATATTTTAGGTTTAGATCTCTTTGAATCGCCTTATAATTATATTGCGGCAGATATCAATCAATCAAAGACCGTTACCGCCTATGATATGGTGATACTACGTCAGTTGATTTTAAATATTGTAACAGAATTTCCTAATAATGAAAGTTGGAAGTTTGTCAATATGGCCTATCCAATGGAAGCACCAAACCCACTTTTAGAAGGCTACGAACAGGAATCTAAAATAACGAATATTGATACAGACATAAGTTTAGAATTTATGGCAGTAAAAGTCGGTGATGTCAATAATAGTGCTAAACCTAATGACTTAGTAGTAGCGGAAGATAGAAGTTTCAATGGTAGTTTAGACTTCCATGTAAAGGATCAAGCAATAGAGGCAGGTAAATCTTATGTCATCGACTTCGACTTAGCGGAGTTGGATAAAATAGAAGGTTATCAATTTACCCTAGAATATGATGGTTTATCTTTTGAAAATTGGGAAGGTGGATTAATTGGAGAAAATCACTTCGGCTATAGCTTAGCTAAAAGAGGATTTATTACCACAAGTTGGAATCAATCTGGGAATGTCTTAGCCACTCAAAATGAGGCGGTCTTTAAATTGAGATTTACCGCCAATAAAACTGGTCTATTAAGCGAAATGTTAGCGATTAATTCTGCCTTTACAGCAGCAGAAGGATATAATTTAGACAATGAATTATTGGAGGTGCAATTAGTATTTGATGATGCAGCAATTGGTAGCCAAACATTAGATTTACAACAAAATCGACCAAATCCATTCAAGGAAGCCACCAAAATCAATTTCTATCTTCCACAAGCATCTCCTGCTACTCTAACCATTATGGATGTACATGGAAAGGTTGTCAAAATCATTCAAGGAGATTATGAAAAAGGAAATCATAGCATCACCTTGAACCGTCAAGATATAATAGGAAGTGGTTTATTTTATTATCAATTAGCTTCCTCGGCTGGAAAAGTAACTAAAACGATGTTAATACTAGATTAGGATTGCTAAAACGTATCGGTACGGATATGTTTAAACGGCAAAAAACATAAAGACACAATTTTGTTTAACCTACTTACACACAAAAGATTCCCGAATTTTCTTTGAAGATTCGGGATTTCTTTTTTGTAAGGGAGTAGGTAATAAATAAGCTACCCAAATTTTAGGAAGTTAATTTTTCTTTAGATAAGGCGAAAAACGCAGACAGAGCCTTTGCTCTGGCGAGTATTTTCAACGAAATATAAAGGAAAAGTAACGAGTAAAATGGGTAGGTTATATTTTACCTGTTCCCTAACTCAGCAGGCTGACAGAGAATGCTTGATTTGCTAAATCTAGCAGATTTAGTAAATCTTTTCTCATTGATAACTAAGAATATAGATTTAGAGCATGTTTAAATTTTCATGATTGAGCGAAAGGGAGCAAATTTTATTT
>CAZXYA010000377.1:0-3305 GCA_964644655.1 uncultured Saprospiraceae bacterium
ATACAGAAGCTAGAAATTTCTGGAAAAAATGGATTGATGAAGATAGAATTTTAGATTTTGACAAAAAGGATAATTTCTGGGAAATGGGCGAAACAGGGCCTTGTGGACCTTGTTCTGAAATCCATATTGATATTCGACCAGATTCGGAAAGAGCAAAAGTAGATGGGAAAACCTTGGTCAATATGGATGATCCATTGGTCATCGAAATTTGGAATCTGGTATTTATCCAATTCAATAGAAAAGCGGACAAAAGCTTAGAAGAGTTGCCTGATAAGCATGTAGATACAGGCATGGGCTTTGAGCGATTGACAATGGCCTTGCAAGGCACGACTTCTAATTATGATACAGATGTCTTTTCTCCTTTTATCAAATTTATGGAAAAGGAATCTGGTAAAAAATATACGTTTGACTATGCACCCGATGCAATGGTGGATATTGCAATGCGAGTAGTCGCTGACCACGTTCGAGCAGTAAGTTTTGCTATAGCTGATGGACAATTGCCAAGTAATACGGATGCGGGTTATGTGATTCGTCGTATTTTAAGAAGAGGCGTTCGATATTATTATTCTTTCTTAGACATTAAAGAACCGTTTTTATATAGGCTGGTGCCCATGTTGGCAGATATGTTTAAAGTGGTCTTCCCCGAATTAAAAGCGCAAGAAGAATTAGTGTCTAAAGTTATTCAGGGAGAAGAAAAGACTTTTTTAAATACTTTAGAAAATGGCTTGCGCCGATTTGCTGCATTAACGGTAAAAGATGGGCAAATCGACGGCGAAGATGCATTTGAACTATTTGATACCTATGGTTTCCCAATTGACTTAACTGAATTATTGGCGGAGGAAAAAGGCTGGAAAGTTAATAAAGTAGGTTTTGATAAAGCTTTAGCAGCACAAAAAGCAAGAGGTCGAGCTGCGGCTAAAAAAGAAGTAGGAGATTGGATGGTATTGAATAGGGGAGAAGAAGTTGAGTTTGTTGGCTACGAAAGTTTAGTAGTAGAAGGCGCTAATGTTTTAAAATACAGAACCGTTAAAGCTAAAAAGGGCAGCCAATTTGAAGTAGTTTTAAATAAGACGCCTTTCTATGGAGAGAGTGGTGGACAAAGAGGAGATACCGGACTTTTATATTTTGGTGATGAAAAAATTCCAGTCATTGACACCATCAAGCAAAATGACTTGATTGTACATATTGTAAAAAAATTCCCTGCGGATTTAAGTGTAGTAGTAAAAGCGGAAGTCAATGCTGGCAAAAGACAAGCCACTTCTTCTAATCACTCTGCGGTTCACTTGATGCATGCTGCTTTGCATGATGTATTGGGCGACCACGCTTTGCAAAAAGGACAAGATGTGGATAATCAACGGTTGCGGTTTGATTTTTCGCATTTTTCCAAAATCTCTGAAGCAGAATTGGCAAAAATTGAAAAAATTGTCAATGAAAAAATTCGTTTGAATATTCCCCTCGAAGAAAAATTAATGCCGATTGCGGAAGCAAAAGCAGCAGGGGCAACGGCTCTATTTGGAGAAAAATATGGCGATACGGTTCGGATGATAACTTTTGATAAAGATTTCTCTAGAGAATTATGTGGCGGTACGCATGTTCCTGCTACAGGAGAAATTGGTCAGTTTAAGATTTTATCTGAAACAGGTGTAGCTGCTGGTATCCGAAGAATTGAAGGAGTCACCGCTGAAAAGGCAGAGGCCTATATTAATAAGGAGTTAGCAGAATTGGATAAAATTCGTGGCTTGTTTAAAAATGCGACTAATACAGCTGGTAATGTTGCAGCACTACAAGAAGAAAATAGAAAATTAAAGAAAGAAATAGAAAAATTACTAGCCGACCAAGCAAGTGGTTTAAAAGACCAATTAAAAGCAAAAGTCGAACAAGTGAATGGCTTTAATTTTTTAGCCGCTAAATTGCCTTTGAATGATAGCAATGCGATTAAGACTTTAGCCTATCAACTGGAAAGTGAATTAGGCAATGCCGTCATTGTTTTTGGCGCAGAAGTAAAAGGTGGTAAACCTCAATTGATGGTCGCTATTAGCAAAGATTTAGTGGAATCGCATAAACTACATGCGGGTAATATGGTGCGGGAATTGGCTAAGGAGATTAAAGGTGGCGGTGGTGGACAGGCTTTCTTTGCTACGGCTGGGGGGAAGGATGCTAGTGGTTTGGATGCGGCTGTTGGGAAGGCTAAGACATTAGTTTAAACGAAAATAGTCCAAGAAAAAGGATTGAAATAATTTCAAGCTTAAATAGACTTTATTCTAAAAGGCTTAGTACTGTCAGAACTCCAAGTTCTGACAGTACTCTCTGTATAATTTTTTCAGAATAAACACTAAAAAAAATCACCCGAACAAAACATTCCTAGCCTTAGTCAATCTCACCTCCTTTAACTTCTTACCCAAGAAAATAACTCTTTTATTCATGCCCCAATCTGCTTTGAAATCTATTGATGTATGCTTGGTAATATTGTCCTCAATAACAGGTAGTAAGTTTTCAAAATTTTGTTCGTGAGTTGATAATAGTAAGTGTGTCTCTTTATCCGAGGGTGGTAAAGTAAGTAGATTTTTTAAGGTATAAATATTCAATAAAAGACGATCTCTTACCTCTTCGTCCCATTGATGGTCAATCGCTTGTCGCAATAACATAGCTTGATAAGCAGCCCCTACACAAACATCTTCCAAGGTTCTAAATGGCTTGGTATATTGCGTATAACCATCTCCGGCCAAAATTTGATTAGCGGTTATTTTAGTATTATCGAGTGCTAGTTTCCCATGTTTGACATCCTTCATAAAAGGCAATTCAAAATCTGTAATGGCTATATTCTCACTCGATTGCGGAATATGCACTATTTTTAATAAGGGTTTGCCCTTGACGCTTTCCGTCGTTTTACATAAAACCAAAAAATGAGCGGTATCTGACCCTGCGGTCACATAGGTTTTTAGGCCAGTTATGTGATGATTCATCAAAGTTGTTTGGATAACTTTTGGATTCCCTCCTTTTGCCTCACTCACACATAAGGCTTTAAGTTCATTAGGAGCAATGGTTGGAAACATTTTTTCTAAAGCAGCCTGATAGCCCGCCATAAACGCAAAGCTAAATTGTTGGCAGGTAAAACCTCCAAAAATGGCCCTATCAATAGGTGTTTTATCTTTGGTTAACTGATAATAATCTAGCGACCAATCTTTGGCAGAATTATAAGATTTTAAAGAAGAATTTTGACTTATTTCTAAAAGTTGTTGAATCATTATGTACGATTATTAATTTTTATGCTAAATACACCGTTCAAAAAGTTTTTTTCCCCGCCG
>CAZXYA010000377.1:3315-9338 GCA_964644655.1 uncultured Saprospiraceae bacterium
ATATCAATAAACTTTTAAAGATAGATAAGTAACAATTATCCGTGTTATTATTCATCCGTGTTCATTATTTTATAACACAAATGAATAATAACACGGATAGTTTGGTTTAGAGAATAATATGGGCGTAATTGGGATTTGTCTCCAAAAATTAGGGCACTATATATAGCCCCTATAGAATTGGATTTTTCAACAAACTAATTCCCATAGGGACCAAATATCGGTAAAGTTTTAATCATATCCTCATTTTTAAATTATTGAGCCCCATAGGGTTGACATATTGGAGACAAATCCCAATTGCGCCCATCGCTGATCTAAATTACAGTTTATTTGACCAAATAATATTAGTTGATAAAATAAATAAAGCAATAAAAAAGGTAGTAGGTTAAATGGATTGCCTTTTTTTATTAGGTAATAATTTTAGTTTGTTAATTTATGCTTAACTAATTAACTATTTTATAGTTAAGAACCTTATCTTTGCGGGAATTTTGCACTAACCAATCAACTTTTCCTTAAACATCTAAAATCTGGTATCCATGCCTAAGGATAATTCGATCAAGTCGATACTCATTATTGGAAGCGGCCCGATAATTATTGGACAAGCCTGCGAATTTGATTATTCAGGAACGCAAGCCTCTCGTTCTCTTCGGGAAGAAGGGATTGAAGTAACGTTGATTAATTCCAATCCAGCAACCATTATGACGGACCCGGTGACCGCCGACCACATTTATTTGCTGCCGTTGACTGTAGAAAGTTTGGATAAAATTTTAACAGAACAACAGATTGATGCCGTCTTGCCAACAATGGGTGGACAAACTGCCTTAAACTTAGCCATTGAAGCAGGGAAACAAGGATTATGGGAAAAACATAATACTCGTTTAATTGGGGTAGATTTAGATGCGATTGAATTAGCAGAAAATAGAGAAGCTTTCCGCCAATTAATGATTGAAATAGGCTTAAGTGTTGCACCTTCTTATATTGCTAATTCCTTTTTAGAAGGAAAAGAAGCAGCACAGAAAATTGGTTTTCCCCTTGTGATTCGTCCATCTTATACTTTAGGTGGATTTGGTGGTGGATTTGTCCACAAAAAAGAAGAGTTTGATGAATTTCTAAGAAGAGGATTGGATGCTTCCCCCACTAGAGAAGTTTTGGTAGAAAAAGCAGTATTGGGCTGGAAAGAATACGAATTAGAATTGTTGCGAGATAAAGATGATAATGTAGTGATTATTTGTGTGGTTGAAAATTTTGACCCAATGGGGATTCATACGGGAGATAGCATCACTGTAGCTCCTTCAATGACTTTATCAGATACGGCTTACCAAAGAATGCGGAATGAGGCCATCCATGCCATGCGTTCTCTAGGAAATTTTGCTGGCGGTTGTAATATTCAATTTTCGGTTGACCCTGTTACGGAAGATATGATTGTGATTGAGATTAACCCACGGGTATCTCGGTCTTCTGCTTTGGCGAGTAAAGCAACAGGGTACCCGATTGCAAAGATTGCGGCTAAATTAGCTTTAGGTTATACTTTAGATGAATTAAAGAATCAGATTACAGGTACAACTTCGGCTTATTTTGAACCGACTTTAGATTATGTCATCGTAAAAATGCCTCGATGGAATTTTGAGAAATTCCAAGGTGCTGATGATAAATTAGGCCTACAGATGAAATCTGTAGGAGAAGTGATGGCAATTGGTCGGAACTTTTTAGAAGCCTTACAAAAAGCTTGTCAATCGCAAGAAAATAATCGGTCAGGTTTAGGAGCAGATAAAAAAGAGTGGATTAGAACGGAAGATATTTTAAAACGATTGGAACATGCTAGTGACGATCGTTTGTTTAGAGTGAAAGATGCCTTGAGATTAGGTGTACCAGAAAGAACGGTGCATAAATTGACGAAAATTGACCCTTGGTATTTAAAGCAAATCAAGCGCTTGGTTAAATACGATGAGCAAATTGCTCGTTTTAATGTACCAGAAGATATTCCAGAAACTTTCTTTAGAGAAATCAAAGAAGTAGGGTATTCTGATGCACAGATTGCTTGGTTGATGCGGATAGACAACGAAGAGTTGATTACCAAACAAAGAAAGAAATTAGGTATTCGTCGAACTTATAAAATGGTAGATACTTGTGCCGCAGAATTTGAAGCACAAACACCTTATTTCTATTCTACTTTTGATAAAGAAAACGAAAGTATTCCTTCTGATAGAAAGAAAATTATCGTTTTAGGCTCAGGGCCAAATAGAATTGGACAAGGTATTGAATTTGATTACTGTTGTGTACACGGTTTATTGGCGATTAAAGAGGCAGGGTACGAGGCAATTATGATTAATTGTAATCCAGAAACGGTTTCTACCGATTTTGATGTGGCTGATAAGTTATATTTTGAACCTGTCTATTGGGAACATATTGAAGAAATCATTGAGCTAGAACAGCCAGAAGGAATTATCGTACAACTAGGTGGTCAAACAGCCTTAAAGCTAGCAGAGAAATTCCACGAGAAGGGCATCAAGATTATTGGTTCTAGCTTTGAGTCGCTAGATTTAGCAGAGGATAGAGGAGCCTTCTCTGATATGCTCAAAGAACTAGATATTCCATATCCAAAATATGGGGCAGCAAATGATGCCGACGAAGCATTAGCAATTGCGAATCGGGTCACTTATCCAGTTTTGGTGCGTCCATCTTATGTATTGGGTGGACAGCGAATGAGAATTGTAATTAATGATGATGAATTAGAACGACAGGTACTGAGCATCTTTAAGCACATGCCTGATAATAAAGTCTTAGTTGACCAATTTTTAGAAAGAGCGAAAGAAGCAGAAATTGATGCGATTTGTGATGGAGACGATGTGCAGATTATGGGCATCATGGAACATATCGAGCCTGCGGGTATTCACTCAGGCGATAGTTCAGCAGTATTGCCTCCATATAGTCTATCTGAGCATGTGCTTGACCAAATGAAGGAATATACCAAGCGATTGGCTTTTGCTCTAAAGATTAGAGGTTTGATTAATATTCAATTTGCTATCAAAGACGAAAAAGTCTATGTGATTGAAGCAAATCCAAGAGGATCGAGAACAACGCCTTTCATCGCCAAAGCTTATCAATATCCTTTCTTAAAAATGGCGACACAGGTGATGCTAGGTACACATAAGATTAAAGATTATAAAGTAGAAAAGAAATTAAAAGGCTATGCGATAAAAGTACCTGTTTTTTCTTTCAATAAATTCCCTAATGTAGATAAAACACTCGGGCCAGAGATGAAATCGACAGGAGAAGCGATTCGATTTATTGATGATTTGAACGATCCGTTTTTTAGAGAGTTGGATAAGAATCGGTCGAGGTATTTGTCGAGGTAATTTTATAGAAAATTGGTATTTCTATTTTTAATCAAGCATGAGAAAGCTAAATTCATTATATTTGTAATAGCTTTATTTTGTTCAAATGACTAAAAAACAGATTCTACAAAAACTTACAGCCATTAAAAATGAACTTCTTCTGCTTGAAAATGAAAAAGAAGCAATCATTAAAGAAATTGGAATAAATGCTTTTATTGATGAAATTCTAGAAAGAAGAGAAGCGTATCGGAATTATCGAAGACAGTTAGAAAAATTTAAGAAATCTTAAATTCTCAAATTATGAAAAAAGTAATAGTAAAAAACTACTTTGAAAAATATGATAAACTTTCACAAGAATTTGGAAATGGTATCGAAAAAATAAAATCAAAATTATCTGATAAAGATAAGCAAGAAATTGCTGAGAAATTTGATGAAATTGACGATATTTTTGAACGAATTCTTGATAGTGTTAAAAAATAACTTAAAATTCTATCTATATACAGAAAAAAGATGCTCTGAAGTTATTACAGAGCATCCTTTTTATTTAATGGTATTCCTATTTGGTTTAACTTGCTAGCCAATCTTATTTTAATAAAGCTTTCCATTTTAGAAAAGTCCGACAAATCATACTCATAATAATATTCGTTTAAGTTTTCACTTTTTTTAAATTTGTGCCCTTCCCACTTATCTAAAAAAGGTTCTACATTTTTGCTCAAATCACCCGTACCTTCCTCGTTTGCCCAAAATTGAATTTTCAAACCATCTTTATGAAATGAGATTCTAATAACTTCAGGTATATTATCAAAATTAGGATGTTGACATTTATAAGCCCATTCGTTGCGATTGGAGGTACTCCAAGAATTACGCTCTTTATAAAAATCTTTTAATATTCTTTTATCTTCAAAATTCCTTGCTAAATATTCAGGTACTTTATTATAGGCGTTCATTGCCTCAGAAAAAGAATCAAATCCTTCTTTATCTTTTAGTAACTCAATAAATTTTCCAACTTTTTTTAATTGTATTTCATTCATGGCATTTATTTCTAGTATTTGTTTGTACTGCTTTAAAACAAAGGTTGTATTGAATGAGATTAGATTACATTTTTGAAGTGCTATTTCTAACCAATCTTTTATTAAAGAATTCTCTACCGTACACTTTTAAAAAACGCTGCCTTTGGCGGCTGGAAACTGGGATTTGGGGCGAGCCTTTTTTGATTTTTCAACGAAAAATCAAAAAATACTCGCCCCAAAAATCCCTTTCCACGCACAAAGCATAGCGAAGTGCATGATTCAATAAAAAGTGTACGGTAGAGAATTAAAGAATTACCTGTTCTACTATAAACAGGTATTATTACCATAGAATTCTCGATTTTTTTCTTTTCTTTATCACAAATTGTCCATTTATCTATTTCAGGCTTTTTGTATTTGGTAAGCGGTAAATATAGTACCCATATTTTTTCAAACTTCTCATCAACTAACTTCTCATAATATCGTGGAATTTGATTGTCCATATCTGGAGCATTATTTATCTTGTTTTCGATAATTATTGCTGATGACGTGGACTTATTTTTGATAATAATATCAATTCGATTTTCTTCTCTTTCTACTTCATAGTCTTTGAAGTTAGTTTTATCTATTTTGGAAACAATATTTTCATTATTAGTGCTGGTTTGATTCTTTTCTAGGATACTAGAATTTAGAGCATCTAAGAATACATCCATTAAACTTCTACTATCCTCAGGATTTGATTTAATATCTAAAAGGCCAGCAATCACATCACTATTTAGATTCTCTTTGTGGTATTGAGCAGAGATTAAGCTAAAAATATTTAATTCTGGTTTGCGGCTAGTTCTTTTTTCTTGATTAAAGATTTTTTTTATTGAATCTATTTGGTTTTTGTTATATTCTGGCATAGGGTACGTTTTAAGATACAATACTTTTATTATACTCTTCCAACCTATTTTTGTTTTAGTCTAAAAAGTATTAAATATTATCCAAAAAACAAGACACGATCCACCCCTGAATCGTGTCTTTAAACCAAACGTTATGACCAGTTAATATCTTTAGAGAAATCTGACTTCTGACAGTTATCGAAGAGAACGGTCTGACTTCTGACTTCTCCTTTACAGCAGACAGATGTTAGCATTTCAAACTAGATGGGTGTGGGATTGTTAGTTAATACTAAAAATCGGTTATAAGGGAAAATCTAACTTTGTAATCCTAACCCCTGCCTACTGCTAGTTTCTTTAGTTTTCAATGGCTATTGAGGTTGATATTGAACATTTGGGCAAAAAATCATACATCTTAAATCATAGTTCATCAATCATAAATCTATCTTAAATTTACGGGTATGTTGAGTAAATAATCCGAAGTTGACAGATTTATGATGTAAGATTTAAAATTTATGATTTTAGATTTTCCCAAGAGAGCTTTATACCTAATCCTGACCAATCCAGCGCTTAGTCTGAAGTTAGGAAAAAATTTATCGATAGAAAATAAGGAGCGACCTTGCCAATTCTACAACCAGCAAGAGTCACTCTTTACGACGCCTATTGATTGTTTTTTGAATCGGTTGATGTCTCTTTTAGTTGGTTGTTTGTAGTGTTGTTCGTGTTGTTTTTCTCACTATTAGTTTGTTTAGCTCCCCTTGCCGCAAATAGGCCATCCAATACTGTATCGCTATAAAAATCTG
>CAZXYA010000378.1:0-9335 GCA_964644655.1 uncultured Saprospiraceae bacterium
CACTATTACAGCACAAGGGCAAAGGTTCATTGAAGAAAGCTCGTAAAAAAGCTGCATGGAATGAAAAATTTTTATTTGAAATCCTTTGCAACTTCTAACAATGTACTCGTGCGTTTAACCTATTAAAGAATCATCACGAGCCATTGTTAAATAAAACTCAATATATTAATCATACCTTTTAGATATCAACCTTTGGTAGCTGAGTAATTTCAATAGACCGACTTCTTACAGAATCAAATACCTCTTTCATTGGGTTTATTAAGCCCTTACCAAAATTGTTATCTATCAAGTGCAAAACACCAGCGGTTGCCAATCTTTTATTCCCTTCTAATGGTGGATTCTTTTTTGGAATTGTGAACAGTACATGTTTATCATCGACTATTAGCATACTAGGTAAAGATGGAACATATCTTGAGATGAATAATCTAACCTCAACATTTCTAGATATCAATGGCTTATCTTGCTTAATTTTATTTATAGTATAACAATGGCTGAATGCGTCTTCATCACCTTTCATATCTTCCAAATTTAACTTCACATCATCACCATTAAATTTCGTTCTTAAATCTTCGTAAACCTTATCGCTTCTCTGCATAATTCTTACATATTTGAAATGTTCAGAGTATTGGGGGGCAACATGTTTTTCGATAACATTCTCTATAGCCTTAAAATAGTCTATTCTTTCTTTTGATGAATCTAGTGCTTGATTCTCTGGTGAATAGTCACCGATAATTACTATACTTTTCTTCGCCTTTTTTATAATCTCTAATGACCTTTCGTATCCTAAATCTTTCTTGATAGTATTTCTTAAGTATTTTGTCTCCAAATCATGCACGTGAATATGATGTAACGCTTCATTCCTAATTTCTTCAAGTTTAGTATTTGTTTTAGAGTAAATTTCCCAATTTAATATTAGTACACCAATCATAACGAGAACAGTAATTACAAGAGCAGCAACTTTGTCCCATGCAGCAGTAAATTCAAGCATTTCGGGTATGTAGTGAATAGTCAACATTACAAGAAGACCTAATGCAAAGGTTTTTAGGTTTTCAATCTTTTTAAAATCCATGATTCCTATTTGAAGTATCCAGTTCTGTTCTGGACATTTGTGAATGATAATTTAGTTATGTGACCAGTAATTTTAGTCAACCTTACAAGGAATGAATCATCCTTTTTTAATAAGTTAAATTCTTTCGGTACAGTTAAACCGAGTTTATCTAAGTTTATGACATTTGCATAAGGATCTTTATTCGCCCCTATTTCTTTCATACGTCTAGCTGTCTTTATAGCATCTAATGATCCAATAAGCGACTTGGCCATTGCCCCTCCGATATTATTAATAGGTAATTGTAGGTGTGCTTCTCTCCAATCATTTATAAATAAACTAATATCAATAATTGATTTTTCAATTAAATCTTTCAGGAACTCATCATCTAATTTATTTCTATTTTGTAAGAATGCTTCCAAAAGTTTCCCATATTCTTTTTTAAAAAGTGAATAGTGAATTTCTTTTGAATGACTCCCACTGGTCATTCCCAAATTCTCTCGTATCTTATGATAATCGTTTAGTGTTAATAAATTTATTAGTGGAGTCAAACACTCTAAAATTACAGAGCTAAAATAGCCTATTCGAGATAAACTAGTTTGAACATTTCTCCATTTATGTTCATTAAGATATTCTATAACTTCCTCAATAACATTATTTATGAATAAAACTATAAGTTCTGGTATCTGATGTAGTCCTCTAAATTGTGTAAAGAATGTATCTCCATCTAATTTAAGCTTAAAGACTGCTTTAAATAGGTATTCTTCACCCACAAACTTGGAATAGGAATATGATTCATCTTTGATGTTAATTTTGCAAGCAATCAACTTCGGAACAAAATTGTCTATTAGGTATCTTGCATTTCTATAATTATTAATTAGTCGAATATTACTATTCGAGTAACCTGAAGTCGCAATGATTGTATTTAATTTTTCGTTATTGTATTTTAGATTTATATTTCCGTCAAGCTCAAGAAAAACATCTAGGTATCTTTTCAATGCGTTTGATTTTTCAAACTCAACATATCTGATAAACCCTTTAGTTAAGTGTTGGGTACTAATTAGCCTTGTTAATTTTGAACCGATGTTTGCGAAAGATAAAATCCATTCAGCTTTAATGGATGATTCTTCCAAGTTATTAGAAATAAGATTATTATTTAATCTGCTTCCTAGGTCGGCAATATTAAATAAAACAATTTCAATGCAACAGAACACCGTCTGGCTAAATTTTCCAGTACTTACTTCTTCTTTCTCATAGAGGGATACAGCTCTGTGCAAATACTCAATGGATTGTAAATCGCTGTAAGAAGTGGCTATTGGACCAAGATTATTAAATTTTGAAGACTCCATGTTTATAAAAATAAACCTTTCGAAGAGAAAAGCCAAAAAATGTTACTAAAAACAAGTTTCTACTTAATATTCAATTAATTTAAACACTTAGCCGACACCCTTTTTTCGCATAGGATTCTCAGGTGTACCTATTCGATGTTGCGTGTAGCTAAGTTACCCATGAAGCTAAGTCAGTTTGATAAGATGTAAGCAGCTTGAAGAATTGCTTTCGATGTAAATTGATTTTGATTCGGGCGTGAAGTAGTTGACCCCAAAATCACTCCTTCGCCCTATCCGCCAATTCCTGCAAATCCTTAATCGTCTTCGTCCGTTTCAAAATAGGGTAAATAAAATCATAGGCATTTTGCAAAATGGTTTCTCGTTCCTCCCTACTACAATCCCATTGCAGTAGCATAGCAGCTAGAAATTCCAGATTATTAAGAATGGCCAATTCTAGGATAGACGCATAATCTCGTTGACTCGTTCGTCTGTTTCTGAAGAGCAATAATTACTTCAACGCCCTATCGGGAACCTACTTCACCCGCTGCACCGCCACCGATTCCGCAAAATGGACCCGTAAATCATTGGCAAATTGCTCCAGAATATCGGTCCGTATTGGCTGGTCACCAGCCCATGTCACCAGATTCAACGCTACTTGTTACCTTGCAGCTCATCCGCCATAGCCTGCATCCGTTGAATCGTTTTCGAGCGTTTTAGAATCGGGTATTGAAAATCATACGCTTCCTGCAAAAATGTTTCTCGTTCCTCCCTACTACAATCCCATTGCAACAACATAGCAGCTAAAAATTCCAGATTATTAAGAATCGCCAACTCTAGGATAGACGCATAATCTCGTTGATTTCGGTCAGTGGGTTTATCGGTATTATGCAAGCGCCATTCTTTAGAAGTTGCTCCGAAAACAATCTTGTTGAGCATATCTACTTCAGACGCAAAAGGCAAGCGACTTTTATAAGGTTGTGGATGCGTCAGTAGCCGCTCATCTACTTGACTCAAAATAGCAGAAACCAACAAAGAGTGATTCCCTGCCGCTAGATTCCGCTTATTGTCAAAAGGGTCGCCTAATCGGAGGTATTCTTCTTTTTTCAGGCGTTCAAATTCTTCAACGACATAGAGGTAAAAATCCGCATTGACCCAAGTCGCAAAATGGAAAGCAATATTCTTGTGGGCAAAAGTGCCACCGTATTTGCCCCTGACTACTTTGATGCCTTGGGCATTGGTGTAATTAATCCACTTGGAGGGAGAAACGGTCTTACCTGCCAAGGTTTCGGCAGCAAATTTTTCAAAACCTTTAAACACACCCATTTCGGTGTGTTTAAAAATAGGGTTGTTTTTTCGTTCCCACGCTAATAGAAATTCTATGGTTTTATTAGACCCTATCCATTTTTGCACAGGCATCTCTGGACGCTTCGCATTTTTATATCGAGCAATATCTGTCAGGTTAATATATTCCTCGTTTTCTATCTTGTGATAAGAAATTTGAACCCCTAAGACTTGTGTTATTTTTCGTTTACTCATATTGTATATTTGCTAATTTCCAAAACGGTCGATTTCGACAGGTTTACGCCTTTTCTTTTTTTGATTGATGCTTGACAGTTGTCAGCGATTTGGTAAGTCTCGTGATAAGTCCGTTGGGTAAAGGTAGGGAAAATAGGGGAGAGGTGCAAACGACAAAAATTGGAATTTTAAGAGAATTTACAATTTACTCAAATGTAGTTTTTGAATAAAGAAAATTACGTATGAGTAAAAACGACATTATTAACTTTTTCCTGTTACCTAGATGCTACAAATTTTATAAATAGGCGGTTTTTTCTTTTTTCTGAAAAAAAAGAAAAAAATTATACCCTTACAAAAAACGTAAACGCTTGGTTTTTTATAAAAATGTAAAATAGTTTATAGATAATTTACGATACTGTAAATTCTATTCCTTTGTAAAAAATCAACTTTTCTACTGAGTTTGTTTTTTAATTTTTAAACGCCTATGTTTACAATCAGACGCCTGATGATAAGAAAAGGGGCTACGGAAATTTAGTTTTTCGTAGCCCCTTTTCTATTTTTCAGAAATTGTATTTAAGTTAATACAAGCTAATCGAAAATAACCAATTCGGTAAGTTAAAAAAAAGATAACTTGAAAAAAAAGCCGATTTTTCCAAATAGATTCTTGAAAGTCTGTTATAAGTAAATTGAACCGAGTTTCTTGTTTTGGAAACACATCGCTACCAAGTATCAAGGTTAGCGTAAATTGCAAGTAGAATCAATAATGCCTGAATCCTAAAAGTAGGGTTGCAGGAATATCTTTTAATCCATTAAAACGAAAGTATGGATAAAAACAATAAAAGGAGCATCACCATCAAATATGGTAAAAACTCCTTTTCTTTTAGAAACCCTAGACCGTGGGAACTGATAATCTTAGCATTAATAATAGCGATTCCGGCTACAATTATTTTCGCTAAAGATTTAATACTTGAATTATTGAAGTTGCTATGCTAATTGACTGGCAGGTCAATTTTATACGCCGCTTCCTATTATCAAGTTGATGTTAAACCTCGTCCTAGGACGGGGTTTTCTTTTTTTATTGATGACCCAGCTTGTGGTTCTGGGGATTTCTTATTGCAAGTTACAAAAGAAAATGATTTGATGTGATACTAGCCAATCCTCCTTTTGGAAAAGATGTTTGGGTATTTATTGATAAAAGCTAGATTCCAATATAAACCACCTCAAAACCAAAACGTTTAGCCCCTTCAACTTCCAACAAAATTTGATACTCAAGATTTGGATTTCGCATCAAAGGTCGAGCTTCCCATTCCTCGAAAACAGTATCTCGTAACTCCGTTTCTATTTTTATCGATTCTGCTACCAGATTTAAGTTTCCCGTTAATTGAAGCTTGCCGATGGTATCGACTGTTGCGGTTATAAACTCTCCGTTGGGCGCTTCAAACGTTTGAGTTGCACCTAGCTGGCAATCGCCTTTTAGGACTGCCGTAGATGGGTTGCAGGATAGGAACAACACAAAAAAGAAAAGGTATTTCATTGGTTTGATTGTTTGATTTTATAAATACAAAGCCAAAAAAAAATGACCATATTTACTACAAAAGTCTAAAATTTGGTCACTTCCGTTTCCGAAATTCCCAAGGCGCTTGAGCATTCGCATCCACCCAAAGCCCTCGTTTTTTATCTCTAGCATTTATTTCCAAATTGCTGTGTAGGGTAGATTTGGAAGTCTCCATCTTTGACGTTGAGGACTCTGCCGACGATGGTTTCTTGGGTTTGGGAAAAGGAGGTTTGATAGGATCCTAGTAATAGGAACAAAAGAAGGGTATAGCGTATCATTGTCGTTAAATTATTGGATGAAAAATACAAAAATAAATTAAAAAAAATTGTTATATTTGAAGCATCTAAACCGCTACAAGATTTTGTTTTCATTTGGTTTTTTGGGTGTGCGCTATGTCGTTCCTTGTAAGTTCAATTCTGAACCATTTTACGATGCAGGAATAAGTCCTGTGGCATTCTAGGAATATGTCTAAAGCAACCAGCTTATCCGAGTCCATGAGAATGGATTAGCACTAGAAATAGTGAGGGGAGTGTAGCATGCTGGAAAAGCACCGCCAGACCTCAATAAAGGAGTATAGGTCGTTGGGAGTGCAAGCTATTGTGATATGGATAATCCTCCAAGGGTGAATCTTGGGTAAGAAGGGTAATCAAACCGTACGCTGGGTATTCTCTTAAAAGTCCAGTCTAGAGATATGAAGTCCAAGGAACCCAAGTGGACTTAGAATTCTATTCTACTCATCCTAGTATCTCTACCTTCCTCACGGTTAGTGAGCAAACTACCTAACAAGAATCCTAAGTCACATAATCGTAACAAAGAAAAACATAGGATTGCCTACGTGCTATAAAGGCATAGGGTAACGGAGTTTCCATAATACTCAAAGTCTTGCCGTAATGGTGGAGGCACAGCCGAACTGTAATATGTGTCGGTGATTCTGAATTATCAGAATAGAGGAAGGGAACAGGTATTTCATGTTCATTAATCCCTTTTAAAACCTGGATAGGTTATGAAATTAGAAGAAAGATTAAGGACACTTAACAAGCTCAATGCTAATTCTAAGTTTGTCAACAAACAATTGTACAGGCTTCTGTACAGTCCTGACTTTTACAAACTAGCTTACGAAAAGCTAAAGACGAACAAAGGGGCAATGACTTCTGGCATCACTCCAAATAGTAATATTGATGGGATGTCTGTAAGAATCATTGATAATATTATAGCTCAATTAAAAGACGAGAGCTACACCCCACAGCCAGCCAGAAGAACTTATATATCAAAGGCAAATGGTAAATTGAGACCACTCGGAATACCTACCTTTGAAGATAAGCTGGTACAGGAATGTATTCGTGTAATCCTAACCTGTATCTATGACGGCAACGTTTATCCTACCTTTAGTGAGTATTCTTTTGGCTTCCGCAGCGGACTAGGTACACATCATGCACTTAGATACGTCAAGAAGTCTTTCAACGGTTGTTGTTGGATAATCAAAGCAGATATTAAAGCGTTCTTTGATGAAGTAGACAATAACCTATTGGTTCGTTTCTTGGAAAAGCGGATAGACGACAAACGTTTTATTCGACTTATCCGAAAATTCCTCAAGAGTGGTTACATTGAAAAAGGGCAACTTTTCAAACCCAAGAAAGGTACTCCCCAAGGAGGAAATTTGAGTCCTATACTCAGTAATATCTACCTTCACGAGTTTGATGTATTCATCGAAGATTTGATAAAGACCGATGGTACACATACCACCTACAACAAAGCATATCATAGAGAAAATCGAAGACTTAGTACACTTAAGAAAGCAGCTCACAAATCAGATAAACCCTCAAAAGAAGGTGTTATAGATAAATGGGGTAAGGTGGCTCAACAACATTCAATTGTTAAGAACATCCCATCCAGAATTCTAGCAGACCCTAAAAAGGCGGTTATTAGATATTGTAGATATGCTGATGACTGGGTTATTGGTTTAAAATGCGATAAGGCAAAAGCCAAAGCTATCTTTGAGAAATGCAAAGTTTTCTTTGGTGAAAAGTTGCACCTAAAATGGAATGAGGACAAGAGCGTACTCCAAAGAAGTATTGACCAAAGAGTTGAATTCTTGGGAGTATATCTGTCTTTTGTCACTCCTAGACAAGAAAGGTACGCCTACGTTAAGCGAGGAAATACTAAATATTATCGCAAAACTGTTTCCAGAAATTACGTAAAATTAATGATGGATGATAAGGACGTACTAAAGAAACTACATGCCAAAGGTTATGTAAACAAACAGTTCTTTCCTGTTGCCAATAGACGGTTATCTAATTATGAGGACCGTGATATTGCCAAAACCTATAAGGCGACCATTACAGGAATCGCAAACAATTATGGTTTTGTTCATAACATTCAAGCACTTAATAAAATCCACTACTTCATGTTCTTATCTCTAGCTAAAACACTAGCTTTGAAGTACAACTCTAGCAAGGCTAAGATGATTAAGAAATATGGTGGAAAAGTGATGAAGTTTGAAAGTAAAGGAAAAACACCAGCCATTGAAATAGCTGCCTATGGCGGCTATACCAGAGACACCAATAATTTTCAAATTTCTGTGTTACCTCGTGAACCAGTACCAATAGTAAAATATGTTAAAGACTGGACTAAAACATGGCTAAATTTGGACTGGTGTTGTGTTTGTAACAAATTAGGAGCTACAGAAATGCACCACGCTAAACATGTTAGGAAAATTGGAGAAAAGTACACAGATTTCACTAAGGTCATGACTATTATGAACCGTCGGCAAATTCCTGTTTGCTTAGATTGCCACAATAAAATCCATTTAGGATTATATGATGACGCACCTCTTCAAGAACTAGCTAACCGTATGATGCAACAACTTGGAATTAGAAAATGGGAAGACCTTAGGGACTCCTCTCCTAAATCAGCATTGATAGATGATAAGGAAATATCGTGAGCCGTGTGCCGTCAAAGTGGCAAGCACGGTTCTACCGGAGAGTTACTTAATCATCATGTCAGCACAATGGTTAAGCAGCTTATCCAACTAAGGTGCTATTCTCTCAGGATAGCACCACTTTTTTTTTGCATAACAAGAAATTAGCAAGGTTTTTGAAGTAGCTTGTTTTCCTTCCCTCCTATGCCGCCTACCTTATTAACTACACAAAAAATCAGTCAATCAAATGGATTTAACCAGAAAAGAGATTATTAAAATTATTGCTACGCCTAAAAGAAATGATAAATTCTATACCACCAATTTTGATGGTTTAGACTTAGAAGGTTTAGATTTATCAAACTTAACACTTACACGTTGTGATTTCAATCGAGCCAACTTATCAAGAGTTAATTTTTGTAAAACTAGATTAAACAGGGTCTCTTTTTTGGAGACTAATTTGTTGGATGTCGTTTGGAAAAATACGCACTTGAATGACGTTATTTTTTGTGCTTCAGAAATAAATTTTTCTAGTTTAAAAAAATTTTCTGGAAAACAGCGTTTTGCACAAAGTGGGAATGGTCGAATTTTTTACATAAACTCCTTACAACTAAGTCCCAAAGATATAACCGACCTCAAATTATTTGATACGGCTTCTTTTGAACAGGGGAAAAAACGAAATGCCGTGAAAAGAATTATCATAAGTGGCACTTTTGGTTATATGAATAAATTATCTTTAAAAGAAAGTCTCAAAACACCCAATCTCCCAAATCATCCAATAACCTAGCCTTACCGCCCATCACGCCCCACACCACCGCTTTCTGCCCGTACGCTTGCCCCAGTTGCACCGCTTCCACTTCCGAGAGGTCCAGCACCAAGAAACTCGCTTCAGGTGTCCAGTCGCCCGTATCGGGGACACCTGCGCCTTTGTAATAAGGGAGCCCTTTGGCTTGTAACTCGGTGGCAAGTTGCTGGTTT
>CAZXYA010000379.1:0-9307 GCA_964644655.1 uncultured Saprospiraceae bacterium
TTTATTATTTGTGAACCGCTTGCGGATGTGATGGCAGAATTTAAAAGTCCAAGAGCGACTTTTATTATTTGTGAACCGCTTGCGGATGTGATGGCAGAATTTAAAAGTCCAAGAGTAACTTTTAATACAAACTAGGGCGGCTGTGGAAAACAGCCGCCCTAGTTTTTGGTTTTCCTAAAATTATAATCAGCCATTTTTGATAAAAAAAGATAAAAATGGCTAATTATAAAAATTTATATCTAGCCATTTTTAATAAAAAAATGTATTTTTGGCTAAATATAAATTTTAATAAGCGATGAAATTAATTGGTAGAAAACAAGAAAAGGAAACTTTTGAGCATTGTTTGAATAGTTCGGAATCTAAATTAATAGCACTCTATGGTAGACGAAGAGTTGGTAAGACTTTTCTAATTCGGCAGTTTTTTGGTACAAAAATCAAATTTGAAGTAGCAGGTTTGCATAAAGGAGACTTAAAAGACCAATTAGCACATTTCACCAATACCCTCGTAAAATATGGTTGGGCAGAAGCTGGTCTTTATCCACCAACTTCTTGGCAAACAGCTTTTGATATGTTGGAAAGATTTATCAATTCAATGAAAGGTCGCCAGAAAAAAGTGATTTTTTTGGATGAATTGCCTTGGTTTGATACTCCGAGGTCAAAATTTTTGATGGCTTTTGAAAGTTTTTGGAATGCTTACTGTACCAAAAGAAATGACATTGTTTGTGTGATTTGTGGCTCGGCAGCTTCTTGGATGATTAAAAAGATTTTAAAAAATAAGGGTGGATTGCATAATCGGGTTGCTGAAAAAATACGATTAACCCAATTCAATTTATATGAAGTCAATTCATTTTTAAAAGAAAAAGGAATTAGATGGAGTCAATATGATATAGCTCAACTCTATTTAGTTACAGGAGGTATTCCTTATTATTTAGATGCTATTAGAAAAGGGGAAAGTGTGGCTCAATTTATCAATCGGGCTTGCTTTACAAAAGATGGTGTTTTAGTAGATGAATATGAGGTGTTATTTAGTTCGCTATTTGACAATAGCGAACGGCATTACCAAATCGTAGAAGTATTAGATAGTAAAAAAAGTGGGCTTACCAGAAATGAAATTATCAAACAAACTAATATATCTAGTGGTGGCAACTTGACTACCTCTTTGAACGAATTAGAGGAATCTGGCTTTATAACCACAATTATTCCCTATCAGCATAATAAAACAAAAGCCTTGTATAAATTGGTAGATAATTTCATCATTTTCTATTTTAAATTTATGCGCAATCATACATCCAATAAAAAACAAAATTGGACGAATATTACGAATTCTCAATCTTGGGTAAGTTGGTCAGGATTAGCATTTGAACGCCTATGTTTCTCACATATCTCTCAAATTAAAAAGGCGCTAAAAATAGAAGTTATCGCTTCTGATATTGCACCTTGGACAAAAACAACTAAACCAGAAGGCGCTCAAATTGATATGGTGATTGGCCGTGCAGATAGAATTATCAATGTATGTGAAATAAAATTTGCCAATTCAGATTTTACTATTGACAAAAGCTACGCTAAAAATTTAAGAAATAAAATACAGCGCTTTTCGGAAATCCCTGCTAATAAAAGGAAAAATATTTTCCTAACGATGGTCACTACTTTTGGTGTTATAAATAATGAATATTATAAAGAGTTGGTACAAAATGATGTTGTATTGGCAGATTTATTTTTAGCCTAATGAAATAGGGTGGCTATGGAAAACAGCCGCCCTATTTGTACTTTAGAATAAAGCGACTATAGGAAATAACCGCCTTATAGGTTTATCAATCGATAATAGCCTGATAAACCAATTGCCGCAATTTCCTATTATAAAAATCTGTATAAGGATCCATTTGCATCATCAGAAAAGCAATCAAATCTTCTGCTGGGTCTATGAAAAAATAGGTATTAAAAGCCCCACTCCAATAATACATGCCTTCCGAACCCAAATTAGCAGAAGCAGCTACATCCGTTTTAATCCCAAAACCTAAACCGAAGCCAAAACCTGGCGCACTCCACTTATCACCAACTCTATCAGCCGTCATTAATTCAATCGTTTTTCTACCCAATAATTGCTGCCCATTGCCTTTTCCATTATTCAATAACATTTGGGCAAATTTCATATAATCGGTAGCGGTAGAAAATAAAGCATGCGTCCCACCATAAACCGTTTCGCCTTGCCCTTTAGGTTGTCTTTGTGGAAAAGGGACTAATTCTCCTTCCTTATTTTTATGGTGTAAAGTAGCAATTCTATCGTTTTTAGCAGGGTCTATGGTGTAGCCAGTATCGTCCATACCTAGAGGGTCAAAGATTCTTTCTTTTAGAAATTCGGCGCAAGATTTACCAGAAAAATGTTCGATTAATAATGCCAAAACATCTGGGCCTGCGCTATAATACCAAACGTTATCAGGTTGCGCTACTAAGGGCAATTTTGCCATTGCCATCACCCTATCTTCAATCGTTTGATGGGGCTGAAAATACAAGGTTTTTAGATACATCTGATCAATTTCCGATGGACCTAAACCGTGAGAAAAACCTGCGGTATGACTAAGACAATGTGCTATTGTGATTGGCTTATCGGCTGGTGTTAACTCCATCTTTTTTTCGGTTGAACCTTCTACTTCTACAAAATTGGCGACTGACATCTCTTTAAAGGCTGGAAAATATTTAGCAATCGGGTCATTCAGTTGAAAATACCCTTCTTCATACAACATCATAATCGCCACACTTACGACTGGTTTGGTCATAGATTGGATATAAAAGATCTCATCTAATGCCATTTGTTCTTTGGTAGCTAAATTGGTATATCCATGTGTTTTATATTGCGCTATTGCCCCTTTTCGATAGACTAAACTAACGGCGCCTGGAATTTTTCCTGCTACGATTTCACCATCTAGAAAGGCATCTAGTCTGGCTAATCTATCGGCAGATAATCCTGCTGCTGCTGGATTGACGACTGTTTGAGATTGGGCTAGTAAGCTGGTAGATACAATTAATAGTAGACCAATAAAGAGGTTTTGGAATAGATTTGTTGTTTTAATTAATTTCATTTTGTACTGATTTTGATTAGTATTTAAGAAATGCACCAACTGCAAACTGCAAACTGTCAACTGATTACTGCCTACTGCACTAGGTTTTAATAATATTCAGAATAGCTGCATGATACTGATCCATATAAATAGTTGGCATATCGTGCCCCATTCCGTCGATAAACAATTTTTTAGCATGAGGAATTAAAGGAGCATATTTTTCGCAATGCTCAAAACGAACCAATGGATCAGATTTTCCATGAATAATTAGCGTTGGTACTTTAATATTCCCTAATTCTTCTAAGCGAGAACCTGAAGCACTAATAGCCGCAGTATGCTGATCACCTACATTTGAGTTCATTCCTTTTCTTTTGCGCATTTCATAAAGCGTTCTTTGCACACTTTTTTTAATGGGATGATTATAAGGCCCATTGCCTTGGAATAATTGCTGAATGCCCACAGTAAATTTCATAGCTCCCGCTTCACTAGGAGGGACTAAATATCGCAAAGTCAACCTCAAGAAATCTTGTATATTAGCAGTACTAAGAGAAGGCATTTCTGGATCGTTCATATAGCCAGAAGACATAATGGAAGTTAAAGATAAAACCCTTTTGCTGTGACTTAGGGCAATTCTTTGAGCAATCATTCCGCCCATAGAAGCGCCTAGAATATGTGCATTTTGAACACCTGCTGCATCTAGAACTGCCATGCCATCCTTTGCCATATCTTCTAAGGAATAAGGATGATCCTCTTCCCAATCGGTCATCCAATCAGATTCTCCAACCCCTCTATTATCATATCGAATAACTTGGTAGCCTGAGTCAATTAATGGTTGCGTAAAACTAGAACCCCAAATCATAGCCGAAGAACTATGCCCCATAATTAACAAGATCGTTCCCTTTATGGAATCTTTAGGCGTCATTTTTTCATACCAAATTTTTACCCCTTCATTTTCTGTAAAACCAGTTTCCCCTGTTATTAATTCAGGCAAATCACCCGATTGTAAAACTTCTTCTACAATCGCATCTGTTTCTGTGGGTAACTGGATACCAGTATTGATAAAAAGATAATAGCCTGCTATAGCAATCGCTACTACAATTAAAAGACCGATTAATATTTTTTTGAGCATAGAGATAGGTTGTTAGGAACGATTCAAAAATAACTTTACATTTTAAAATTGCAACTTATTGATTGTCAATAGTGGTTTTAATTTTAATTGTCATTTTAATTTTAATTCATTCCTTATAATGATAAGGTTTAGTACTGTGTAACAAAAAAAATTATAATTTTAACGTGTCCCCCGAGCGCAGCTATGCTGCTAATAAAAGGGATTTTAAGGGGGTAAGAATTTAAGATTTCCGTCGGAAATCTTAAATTCTTACCCCCTTAAAAACCCCTCGCCGAGTCGCCGCAGGCGACGAGGCGAAATGTAAAATAACTTTTGTTACACTATATTTAGCAGAGGGCGAAGTACAAAGGATTTAGAGTAGAAAAACTATAAAGCTTTTCAAAAAGTGATTTTTATCAATTTTTTATCTGAAGCTCTAAAATCCAATAAATGATTGTGGGGTGAAGATAATCACTTTTATTTGCTTTTATATTTTTGTACCTAATTATTTATGGAATGACTACCGTATCATGTTTTTTCTACTACTTTTGTGAAATTAGTATAGTTGACCTAATTAATAAGTAAGCAGCATAGAGCGCAAAGGACATAATTACTTTTTGTTCGATGCCTTCACTCAATAAAAATGCATATGAAATTCATTATCTCTGGTGGCGGTATTTGTGGTTTAATGATGGCGATTGTCTTAGAAAAAAAAGGCCATCAAGTAGCCATATATGAAGCGGCAAAGGAAATAAAAGCTATTGGTGCAGGTTTGGTGCTAAGTACCAATGCCATAAAAGCT
Organism: uncultured Saprospiraceae bacterium; assembly: GCA_964644655.1. Classification (GTDB taxonomy): domain Bacteria; phylum Bacteroidota; class Bacteroidia; order Chitinophagales; family Saprospiraceae; genus JAFMDF01. The sequence continues at coordinate 4,967 of CAZXYA010000379.1, forward strand.
TTAAAAGCAATTGGTATTGCGGAGGAAGTTTTGTCAGCAGCTAATTTATTAGACCATTTTGATATAACTTTAACCAATGGAGAGGTATTAATGGCTACGGATGCTAAAAAGTTGAGCGAGAGATATGATGCTATTGGTAATGCGACTATTCATCGAGCAGATTTACATCGGACTTTACTAGATTTGCTTAAAGGAAAAGTAGATTTCTATACCGACAAACGAGGGAAAAGTGTGCGGCAGGACAATATGGGAATTACCCTAGATTTTACAGATGGAACGAGTGTCAAAGGAGATTTTCTAATTGCCTGTGATGGCATTAATTCACCTATTCGGCAACAATTATTGCCTAGCTCCTTACCTCGTTATGCGGGGTATACTTGTTGGCGGGCGGTTGTTACTCATGAAGGTCAATTCAATGATAAACAAGCGACCGAAACATGGGGCAAAAATGGTCGATTTGGCGTTGTTCCATTAACGGATAATAGAATTTATTGGTTTGCTTGCATTAATACTCCAAAAGCAAGAGACCCTAAAATGAAGAGATACACAGTAGCAGATTTAGCCAATTGTTTTAAAGTGTACCATGAGCCAATTCCTCAATTATTGACCTTGACCAATGATGCCTCTTTATTATGGAATGACATTGAAGATATTCAACCAATTAAACGATTGGCTTTTGATAGAATACTCTTGGCAGGAGATGCAGGTCATGCAACGACACCAAATATGGGGCAAGGGGCTTGTCAAGCTATTGAAGATGCTGCCGTATTGGCCAATTGCTTATATAAAAACAAAGCGATAATAGACAGTTTTACCTCTTTTGAAAAAATTAGATTACCTCGCACTACTAAAATTGTAAACACTTCTTGGACTTTGGGTAAAGTTGCTCAGTTGACAAATCCTGTCTTAACAACCTTCCGAAATTTTGCCTTAAAATTGACCCCACAAAGTGTCAATGAAAAACAAATGGATTTTTTATTCGATGTTAATTTTTAATATTACTAGATATCCATTTCCCCCTGAAGCGCCCTATCCTGTCCGAGCTGCGAAACTTGTACCGCTGAAAGGAAACTTTAGTCGGTAGTAGCGAAGGACAGTAATACTCATTTTTCGTAGGGTAGATTTAGTTTACACAGTTGATATTAATAGTTCAATTACTATATTCTCTCGTTTTTTAGTACACTTTGAATAATTGTCACATTTTGTCGATATATAACATAGAATTAAAAATCTATAAAAATTATCTTTTGTTAATTATTATATTTTTTTTCAATATATTTTCCTTAATTATGCTAATTTTTCAAATATTTATATATTTTTGCAATATATATCACGCTTTTTATGAAAAAGAAAGAGGCAACCACCGAAATGGTCACCTCTACACTATGAAACACTATATCTTAAATCATTTTTTACGTTGTCACAAAATAAGTATTTTTTGCATTATTCCTAAAGTAAAAGCATACTTTTTTTTAAAAGACTTTAAATTTCTTCAAAAACTTGCTTTTTGATACCTCAAAAGGCATGTTTTCTCTTTTTTAAAGCTAAATGGAAAGTATTTTTTAGCATCTGAACACTCCATTTTTTTTCTCTTTCCTATAAAAAAGATACTCTAATTCTACATAGAACTCCCAAAACCTGCCTTTCTTTTCATTGGCACTACGGTAAAAAGTGTGGGTAGCTATATATGAGACAACTCAGGAGAGTTGTGTTAGATTCTATCTTAGCGATGGCTAAGTAACACGACTCTCCTGAATCGCACCCTCTTTGATTAACTTACAATCTTAACCGTAGAGCCGATTTTAAAGAAAAGAAGTAGAAGTAGTAAGATTACCTATATGAAATCTAGCGTAGAAGGGAGTTGGAGATTACTGGTTACTAGTTGCTAGTTACTTAGTCAATAGTAGGAAACCAGCAACCAGCAACTAATTTACGCTTCCTCTGGCATCTCAACTGGTGTAATCATAGGTAAGTCAATCAATGCTTGTTCTTCCTTAGAAACACTCCACATTTTAAAGACCCCACCATCGGCACGAGCAATATGCTTAGCAAAAGAAGTTAAACTCTTGTATAATTTTGCTGCCATTACCTGTGGTAATTTGGGTAATATGTCATTTAAACCAGCTAATTTATCAGAAATAGATTTAGTTGCTTCTTTTGTATCTGCTGGTAAACCTTTTATAAGGTAACTAACTTTTCCAGAAAAGTTTTCATGTACTTTTTCGTAAAATTCATTTAATTCTGGCTCGTTAGAATAACTTCTAATACCTGTTAATTTTTCTGCCCAGCTAGTTTCGCTAACGTCAATTTTTCCGTCTGCTCCTGCAATTAAAACAGTCACTAATGGTAGTGCTTCTAATAATAAATCTTTTTCTTCTTGACTAAGGCTTTGCATTGCATTTAACATAGTGAAATATGGGTTTAATGATTAATATTTAAAGGATTATTTTCTTTTATTTTGACGATACGATTTTGTTTTGTCACCTTCTTTTAAACATACAAAATACGACCTTCTAAAAATAAAGGGCGAAGATAGCACTATTTGTCATTTGATGTAGTGGTTGATAAATGAAATTTTAGTTTATTCTTTCTTATTTTTGGGAATTATTGTTATCAGTTGTCGGTTATCGGTTGTCAGTTAAACAGATAACCGACAACTGACAACCGACAAGAACTAATCAAACAACAAATGGCAAAATTTAAAACAAATCATTCTCAAAACGATAACGGAATGGTTTATAAGGCAGGCATTTTTGCATTCATCGTCGGTATTTTATATTGGGGATTTAATCAAATTGGTGGAGAAGAAAGTTCCATATTAGATACTTTTAAAGAAGCCATAGAACAACCTGCTACTACCGATGAGGATGGAGCAATTTCTAATGATGAAGGTTTAGATTATGCTTTGCCTTCCTCAACAACTGGACAGATTATCAAACATAAATACTACACTTTATCTTATTCTGAAAAACACGAACAAGCAGAATGGGTCGCTTATGAATTAACGGTTGATAGACTGAATAATAAGGTGGCTGATCGTACGGATAATTTTCGACCTGACCCAAAAGTGAAATCAAAATCTGCAACGCCATCTGATTATCGACGATCGGGTTATACAAGGGGGCATTTAGTGCCTGCGGGTGATATGGGATTTAGTGAACAAGCCATGTCAGAGACTTTTTATATGAGTAATATGAGCCCTCAAGTCCGTAATCAAAATATGGGAATTTGGCGAGAATTAGAAGAGCAAGTTCGAGATTGGGGTAGAAAATATAAACATTTATATATCGTTACCGGCCCTATTTTAAATGAACAAGAATTTGATAGAATTGGCAAAAATATTGTCACCGTACCTCGAAATTATTATAAAGTTATTTTAGATGTCACCGATCCTGAATATAAAGGTATCGGTTTTATTATTCCTAACGCTATCAGCGATGATCATCTAACGGAATATGCCATGACGATTGACGATGTAGAAGATCGAACAGGCATTGATTTTTTCCCTAATTTATTATCTGATGATTTGGAAACGGAACTGGAAGGTTTTGTAGATGTTCGCCGTTGGAAATTTAGCGAAAAACGGTTTCAACAAAGAGTGCGAGAATGGAATAATCGGTAGGGAAAGATTCAACAGATTCAAATGGATTTTCTTTTATTTAATCGTATAAAATGAATCTTACTTTTAATCAACTCCTAAACGACCCAACTCCATTTTTAAATCAAATCTTTCAATACCTCGCTAGTAAAAAAATCAATGTTGATACTTATGAATTAGATCATATTTGTTATCGAGTGGAAACAGAAGAACGGTATGAACAACTAAAAAAACAACTAACTAAATTGGGGGAATTATTAACTGAATCTCAAATTGGCGATAGAGCGATTGCTTCTATCAAATTAGACCAACCCATTATTTATCAACATAGAACAATTGACGTCATAGAATTACCAGCCCCTAAAAAGGGGAGTTTTTATAAGGAAGGATTTGAGCATGTAGAATTTGTGATAGATGCTCCTTTTGATAAATTTATGGCGACTCATTCCCACCTAGCTTTTATCACTAAAGATTTAAAAAAGTCTGTCAATCGTGGAATTACCTTAAAAGAAACAGACTTTTCTGTAAAATTTCACCATCATACTTTGGAATATGTTATCCGTTATTTGGATTAAGAAATTTACTTTCTGGCGCTCTAATACACCGTTAAAAAAGTTTCTTGTAATTTTAACGTGCCTCCCTAGCGCAGCTTTGCTGCTATTAAAAGGGGGTTCTTAAGGGAGCGAATAATTGAGTTTTCCAACGGAAAACTCAAATATTCACTCCCTTAAAATCCCTTTTGC
>CAZXYA010000380.1:0-9287 GCA_964644655.1 uncultured Saprospiraceae bacterium
TGATGCTTGATGCTTGATGCTTGATGCTTGATGCTTGATGCTTGATGCTTGATGCTTGATGCGCTTGAAAATAAATTGGAGATTTGTTGCATAAAAAAGGCAAGAAATATAACTTACCAGCAACCAGCAACCAGCAACCAGCAACCAGCAAATGATTCATTTCCTATTAGAAAAAAGTAGTTATGACGTATATTGGCACTATAAAATGAGACAAATTGAAATTTTGAGTTGCTAATTAAGAATATTTTCCCGTACTTTGCGACAAGTAATCCTGAAACACAACATTTTACAGCTAATCATTTTTTTAGCTATAACATTTTCCCATGAACTACGTGTATTGCTATCAAGCAATACTTTTCCTCCTTTCATTTCTTTGAACCATCCGTGTTCAAATTTTTCCAAAGAAATAAATTAGGGTGTAGTTCTACAAAACAAAGCTGTTTTTTATTAATTATTTTTAATAAAAAGTATGCCTTATTTTAGTACAGCAAATTTTTCCCAAGAGCAAATAGTTAGTGCTTACTAATTATGCATGAACATCCTATATTTTCATTGCCTACCTCTATGTACTGACCTTATAAATGGGTCGTATTCGGAAAATACTATTGCCTCAACTAGAATTTGCGTAAACTTTTCAATTATAAAAAATTATAGATCTAATCAATAATTAAACATATGTAATTATTATTATGCTTAATTATCTGATTTAGAATGACTATTAAGTATTAGTAGCTTTATTTTATTATTTTTTATTGAAATAATCAACGATATTCTACTAAAGAATAGAAAAAGCAAAAAACAATCAAGGCATGTTCTCGTACTAATTAATAGACTTGATGACTTTTTTGTTAAATGTATTAAAACTTGATGCTTTAATGGCTACTAAAAAATTGCTATTTACCTTATTTACTTGTGCGCTATTTGTGTGGTCTTTACCCGCACAGCTATCTTTAGCAGTATCTGATATAACTGGAGAGCAAGGGCAAATTGTAGATGTGGATATTAGTATATCTGGATTTACGGATATTAGTAGCATGCAGTTTTCTGTTAATTGGGATAGTACTGTTTTAGATTTTAGAGCACTTGAAAATATAAGCGATGTATTGCCTGATTTTTCAGAACGAGAAATAGGATTAGTGGAAACGGCTTCTGGTGCGGTTCGAGTTGCATGGTTTGATAATACGCTTAGAGGGGTAACTATCCCTGATAATACTCGATTATTGACCTTGAAATTTGAGCTTATTGGGACAGAAGGAACCAATAGTGCAATTACGATTACTGATAGTCCAATAGTGATTGAATTTACAAATCTGGCAGGGGAGAAGGTAGAGCTATCAGCTATTAATGGTGGAGTAATTACCATTCCTGATAATACAACTTCTACTACTTTTTTGACTGCCCCAAATGGGGTAACCTTGCATCAAAATGAACCCAATCCATTTAAAGTAGCCACTAAAATTAAAGCTATTTTCCCGACCGTTTCTGATGTTCAGTTTTTTATTACAGACATCTTTGGAAAAATAGTTCATCAAAATAACTTTACCTCCGTACAAGGAGAAAATACTATAATAATTGAGCGATCCTTATTAGGTGTCTCTGGAACTTATTATTACACATTGCAAAGTGAACATTACCAATTGTCTAGAAAGATGATTTTAGTACATTGAAATTATACCGTAAGATAGATTAGAACCAATTAGTTTAAAAGGATAAAACATCTGGAAGAAAGCATAAGGAGCATACATTTTGCCCCTTATATATGAAGAACACTCAACTTTCCTACCTATTTTATCCCAACCTATATAGTGCAGCATATAGTGTTGAACTCAAATTTTTTATTTATTTACTAATTAAAAAATAGTAACTAGTTAAGCCATATTTAATAGCCTTAAGTTATTGATTATTAATGGTTTAGTTTTATGTGCTATACTGTTTTACGTAATTTAATGGTAAATAAAGTTTAATAATTAGAACAGCAAATTATTTTAATTAGAGACATTCATAAGAATTGGCATGATATTTAATATATGTTGATTTTTGTAATATGTTGTTGTCTAATTATCCCAAATCCGTAGTAATGAATAAGATTGTTACCATTCTTGTTGCAGCCATGTTTTTTTTGGTATCCGCAATTTATTCTCAAACCTCTTTGACGATCTCGCCAACGACCATCACAGGCAATACGGGTGAAACCGTTACTGTCTCGCTGGTAGTCAATGATTTTACTGACATTGTTAGTATGCAATATGGCGTCAAATGGGACCCCGCCGTTATCCAATACAATTCTGTTGATAATTTTAACCTAACTGATCTAAGTGCAGGTAATTTTAATGCCGATGCCGCTGGAGGATTTTTATCCTTTTCTTGGTTTGATAATACGACTCAAGGCATCTCTGTTGCCAATGGTTCTGCCATTTATACGATGAGTTTTACCGTTTTAGGTAATGCGAGTTCTGGCTCAACTATTACCTTTGCTAGTCGTCAAGGCTTGGCTATTGAAGTAGCGAGTACTGTTGGTGAAGTAACCAACTCTGTTACCTTTACAGATGCCCAATTTGGCGATCCCAATGGGAATGGGAATAGTGGCAACGGCGGAACTTCAACTCCTTTGGTGTCTAGCATTTCTAGTACTGCTGGAGATAATGGAACAACTGTTTGCGTAGATGTTAGTGTGGCTAACTTTACGGATATAACGACCATGAACTATTCTTTGAATTGGGATGCTTCGGTATTGGAATTTTCAGAAATTAGAAATATAAATTTAACTGGATTGAACCAAGGAAGCTTTGATGCTACGAGCACGGACAATGGACAGCTCGGCATCAATTGGGTAGACGTAGGAGGTGTTACGGTGAATGATCGCACTATCTATCAAGCTTGTTTTAATTTAATTGGTGCAGCAGGAACAAGTTCAACCCTTTCTTTTTCTGATACGCCGACACCGATTTCTGTTACCACTACTACTTCAGCTACATCGGTTGGCATTACCCAAAGTAACGGTACAATTAGCGTCAATAATGCTACGCCACCACCACCACCTCCTCCTCCTCCGAGTACAGGCACAAATTTAATTAATGTTGGTAATTTAGATACAGAAGCAGGCTCAACGGTTTGTGTACCAGTAACGGTTAATGATTTTGATGGCATCGCTTCTTTGCAGTTTTCTCTAGCTTGGGATCCTGCTGTTTTAGAATTTACAGGAGTCCAAAATTTAAATATTCCAGACTTGAATGCAGGTAGTTTTAACACCACACAGGCAACTAGTGGGCAACTAGCTATGGCATGGTTTGATAATACTGCGCAAGGAATTACCCTAGCAGACGGGACCATTATTTTTGAAATGTGTTTTACTGTTTTAGGTGCTAGTGGCACAGCGAGTAATATTACTTTTTCAGACATGCCTACTCAGCGAGAAGCAGCAACAGCCAATAGCACAATCCCTTTTACTGGAACTGCTGGAATGGTATCAGTAGATGGTGGAACAGCGCCGCCTGTAGTAACACCACCGCCACCACCACCTAGTACAAGTGGAGATGCTTTTATTAATATTGGTGCGCTCAATACAGCTGTGGGGTCAATGGTTTGTGTGCCTATAACGGTGAATGATTTTGATGCGATTGCTTCTTTACAATTTTCCTTACAATGGGATCCTGCCGTGATACAATTTAATGAAGTGACTAATTTTAACTTACCTGATTTAAATGCAGCAAGTTTTAATACCACACAAACCGCTAGTGGGCAAACCGCAATGGCTTGGTTTGATAATACCGCACAAGGGGTGACTCTGGCAGACGGGACTGTTTTATTTGAAATGTGTTTTACTGTTTTAGGCGGGGATGGAACAAGTTCTAGTATCGTTTTTACAGATACACCAACTCAGCGAGAAGCAGCTAATGCCAATAACACTATTACTTTTACAGAAACAAATGGTTCGGTAACGGTTGGTGATGGTACTGCCCCGCCAGTTACCCCTCCCTCAACAGGTGGAGATGCATTAATTAATTTAGCAACCTTAAATGCAGAAGCAGGCTCAACGGTTTGTTTGCCGGTAACGGTTAATGATTTTAATGGTATTGCTTCCTTACAATTTTCGCTCCAATGGGATCCAACAATATTACAATTTAATGAAGTAAGAAATTTTAACTTACCTGATTTAAATTCAGGTAGTTTTAATACAACGGCAACGGCTAATGGGCAGACAGCAATGGCTTGGTTTGATAATACTGCCCAAGGGGTAACCCTTCAAGATGGGGCGACTATTTTTGAAATATGTTTTACCGTTGTCGGAACAACAGGTGCTAATTCTACCATCGTTTTTACAGATGTACCAACCGTGAGAGAAGCAGCTACGGCTAATAGTACAATACCTTTTACCGAAACGAATGGTTCGGTCACGGTAGGAAGTGGAACACCACCACCACCTCCACCACCACCAACTGGTGATGGGATTCTTAATATTGGTGCAATTTCTGCCGCTTCTGGGGCTAATATTTGTGTACCAATTAGCGCAATGGATTTTGATGGTATTGCTGCTATGCAATTTTCTTTGGCTTGGGATCCTGCGGTATTAGAATTTACAGGAACGCAGAATTTTGGCTTAGCGGATTTGACAGCAGGTAGTTTTAATACAGATGGAACTGCTAATGGACAGATTGCAGTTGCTTGGTTCGATAATGCGGCACAGGGTATTACTTTAGCCGATGGTACTACAGTTTTTGAATTATGTTTTAATGTAATTGGTGCAACTGGTACGAGTACGACCATAACTTTTACAGACACACCAACGGCTAGAGAATTAGCAACGGCTACTGGAACGATTGATTTTCAAAGTACTGATGGGACCATAACCGTTGAAGAAGCAGATACACCTCCACCAACCCCAACTGGTGATGGAATTATTAATGTCGGAGCCGTGGAAAGCCCAGCAGGATCTAATATCTGTATTCCTGTTTCGGTGAATGATTTTAATGCTATAGCTTCTATGCAGTTTTCTCTAGCTTGGGATCCTACGGTACTAGCTTTTACAGGAACGCAAAATTTTGGCTTAGCAGATTTAAGTGCAGCTAGTTTTAATACAGATGGTACGTCAAGTGGACAGTTGGCAGTAGCCTGGTTTGATCAAGCAGCGCAAGGGGTAACCTTGGCAGATGGGACTATTTTATTTGAAATGTGTTTTGATGTAATTGGTGCAGAAGGAGAAACAAGCGCTATCTCGTTTACAGATGTACCAACAACTAGAGAATTGGCGACTGCGAATAATACGATTGATTTTCTTAGTGATGATGGTGTATTTACTGTAGGGGAAGGCACAGTTGTTAATCCTCCAGTCGATGTTCCATTAACTAATTTAGTTAATATAGCCAATGCAGTAGTTATGTCAGGCGAAGCTTTTTGTGTGCCAGTCGTAGTAGCTGATTTTAATGGGATTGCTGCCTTGCAATTTTCTATGGGTTGGAATCCTGCTGTTATAGAGTTTACAGGCGTGCAAAATTTTGGCTTACCTGATTTATCAGCGGCTACTTTTAATACAGATGGTGCGCCAAATGGTGCATTAGCTTTGGCTTGGTTTGATAATTCTGCCCAAGGAGTTACTTTAATGGATGGCGATATTCTGTTTGAAGTTTGTTTTAATGCGGTTGGTGATGATGGAATGAGTACGGTTATTGCTTTTACCGATACGCCCACTCAAAGAGAAGCCGCTACTGCAAGTGTAACGGTTCCTTTCACCCAAACAGATGGAACAATTTCTGTAGGAATGGTGAGCGATTGCCCCGGTCCAATTGTGGCAGTTGCTACGCCTACTAATGTGACTTGTAATGGGATGAACGATGGAGCAATTAGTTTAGATGTTTCAGGTGGAGATGGTACCTATACTTATACTTGGAGTGATCCATCTATTGGTAATATACCTAATCCAACTGGCTTGGCAGCGGATGTTTATAATGTAACGATTACTAGTTGTAATGGGGATCAAGTAAAAAGTGATATTGCTACGGCTTCCCTGACAATTACAGAACCGCCTGCTATAAATATAGTTATTACCCCTCAAAATGCTACTTGTTTTGGTGCCGCAGATGGTAGGATTAATGTTTCTATTTCCGGTGGTACACAACCCTATACTTATCTATGGAGTGATCCATCTTTAGCGCCTACTAATCGACCTGTTAATGCGCCAGCAGGAACTTATAGTTTGACTATTACAGATGCTGCTGGGTGTGAAGATATTACAGATAATATTATCATTACTTCACCTACTGAAATCGTGGCGACCGTTGCAACAACTCCTGCTGCTTGTTCAGGAATTATGGATGGCAGTATAACGCTTACTACTTCTGGTGGTTCTGGCGGAAATTATGCTTACCGATGGAGTGATAGTAGTCTTTCAGGTCCAGCACCAACAAATGTAGCAGCAGGTGACTATATGGTAACTATAACAGATGGGAATGAATGTTCTAGTGAAATTGCCGTAACGGTAGATGCGACTGTTATATTTTCTGGTACGGTACAAGTCATAGCAGATGATTGTGGAGATAATAGCGGTGCCATTCAAGTGATGCCTAATGGTGGAACGGAACCTTATACTTTTGATTGGGCAGCAGGTCCAGTTAATATAGGTAATATTAGTACGGTAGAAAATATCCCTACAGGTAGTTATAGCGTAACTGTAACAGATGCCAATGGCTGTTTTTATATTGAAAATATTGAGGTAGGAGGCCCAACGGCTACTTTGTCAGCTAGTAATGTTGCCGTAGATGTAACTTGTGCTGGGGAAAGTAATGGGGCGATTAATGTGATTGCCGCTGGAGGATTTAGCCCTTATACTTATGCTTGGAGTAATGGCGTAACTACGGCGAATAATCCTAATTTGCCAGCAGGTGATTATACAGTTACCATTACAGATAGCAAAGTTTGTACTTATACAGAGACTTTTACAATAGGCACTCGATCTAATTTATCTGTAAGTGTAGAAATTACTAAAGGTGCACCTAATGCTACAGCGGTGGCAACGGCTACTGGTGGGGTTGAACCTTATATGTATGAATGGTGTAATGGCCAAACTACCCCTGAAGCGACAGGTTTAGACGAAGGAAATTGTAGCCTTACCGTGATAGATGCTTTAGGTTGTACTGTTGTAGAAAATATTGAAATCGTTGTAGATAATCCAGAAGCAACGGTTTCTGTGATGAGTGCTATCTCTTGTAATGGTTTGATGGATGGAAGCTTACAAGTTGTTGCTACAGGAGGTCGTCCAGATTATACTTATTCTTGGAATACAGGAGAAACGACTAGTTCTATAGAAAATATTGGTGCGGGGACTTACCGAGTTACCGTAACAGATGAAGTAGGTAATGAAGGTATTGCTACTTTTGATTTAATGGAGCCTGCAGCATTAATTATTGATTTAGCTGAACCAATTACCATGGATTGTGAAATGGATGGTAAAATCTGTATTAATATTTCTGGGGGTACGATGCCCTTTAAAGAGATTAATTGGTCTAATGATGTGGTAGATGCGCTTTGTAATGAAGGACTGAGAGCAGGTGATTATGGCGTGATTGTAACGGACCAAAATGATTGTACTGCCTCCGAAAATTTCCGAGTAGAGTCTGATCCTTCTTGCAAACCTTGTTTTGAAGGGCTGAGAGTAATGACGCCTAATGATGATGGGCGTAATGATGCTTTTATTTTAAATTGTGTAAATACCGCACCGAATAATCGCCTAGAAATATACAATCGCTGGGGACAATTGGTTTTTGAAGCAGATGATTACCAATGTGTTTCAGGTGGAGAAGGCGATTGCTGGCGGGGACGGACTCGAAGTGATCAACCTGTAGATGAAGGTGGTTATTTCTGGGTCTTAGAATTTGATAATACAGATGGGGTACGACAAAGAATCAGAGATCATTTGACTATTTTGAATGAGAACTAGGGCAGTAAACAGTTGACAGTTCCCTAGTTGCGAATCTAACTGATAACCGACAACCGACAACTGACAACCCTTCCAAACTGCTAGGATTTTAAGTCACTCTATTTATTTGATATAACCGATAAATCTAGTGGAAGTTTTGATTGGCGATTTTACTCAGATGTTTGACTCCCAATCTAGTATCAAAAATCAAGGATCGAATATCCACCAATTCAACAAATATTATTCCCAAAGACTTTGGAAGCCGTTTTTCCACTTCCATTAATTCATTTACTAATGAAAAAAATTATACTGTTTGTAATCAGTTTGTCCTTTATCAGTCTAACGGCTTTTTCACAGGAGCAATCTGCCTTTACGCATTATCATATCAATCCAGTTATAATTAATCCTGCAGCGGCAGGTTTTAGTGGTAATCAACAAATATTTTTGCATGCCAGAAATCAATGGTCTGGTTTTCCGGGAGCGCCAAAGACTTATGCCTTGAGTTATGATGGTCCTTTTGGTAAGACTTTTGGCTTAGGGGCAACACTTTATTCGGAAAATATTTCTCATATTAATCGGTTTAGAGCAGCGGTAAATTATGCTTTTCGTTATGAATTGGATAAATTGAAGGTAGGTTTTGGTTTTTCTACAGAATTTAGCCAAACGAACTTGGATAATGTAGTGACAGAAGGTTCTAATTATGTGCCAGGCGATGTTATTGCAGAAGACGGATTAGATGGTATTAATAATTTTGATGCGACTTTAGGATTTTATGGTATGTATAATGACCAAACTTTTTTTGGTATTGCCTTTCCAAATATCATCATGGCTCGTTTGGATGGTAATCCGGTAACTAGTGATGATGAACCAGAAGGGTTTTATATGTTTAATTTAGGGCATCGCTTCAAATCGGAAGCATATGGATTTACTTTAGAACCATCTTTGCTTTTGCGACGTGCTCGGAATGTGCCTTTTCAAGCAGATATTAATTTAAAAGGTTATTTCTTAGAAGATAAATTAATTGGTGGTTTATCTTATAGAGGTGGTGCAAATGGTGCTTTAGGTATTTTAGTTGGTTCAAAATTTACTAACTTTGCCTTTCATTATGGTTTCGATGTTTCTTTTCAGGAATTTCAACAATATAGCAATGGTGCGCATGAAATAACTTTATCTTTTACGATTCCTAAAAAAGTGGAAAAAGCACCTGCTTTGGAAAATAATTAATAATAACTTAGCCTTTTTTTTAAGTTAAAAAATATACCAATTGAGATAAGCAGATTATTGCAAAAAAACGGAATTTAAAATCTTTAAGAAACACGTGATACCCTCACGTAAAGACGTAAGATGTCCTTTAACAATTGGTTTTTGGGATGGCCCT
>CAZXYA010000381.1:0-9216 GCA_964644655.1 uncultured Saprospiraceae bacterium
AAGGAAAAGGATTAGACGCTAAGGGAAAAGGGAGTGCAGATATGAAAATGAATGGGGTCTTACAGGAAATTCCTACTGGAACAGCCGTTGATTTCACCATGACCCTGTCTATTGTAGGCAAGTTAGCTCAATTTGGCTCTCGATTAATTGGTGATGTAACGGATCAAGTATTAAACCAATTTATCGGCAATTTTAAAGCTAAATTGGCTGCAGACACCGAATATGTTGCCACTTCAAATCCAACTGCTGCAGCCGAATCAATGGTTGATGCAGTCCCAACACCAGTTCAGAAAAAAGACGAAAAAGAAGGAACTACCGCAGAAAAAGCACAAGCATTAAGTGATTCCGCAGAAGCGGTACAAAAAGCTTTAACTGATGTGCAGAAAGCACAAGCTGCCTTAGATAGTAATTTGGTGGAATCTTTAGCAACAGCAGGTGCAGTAACCACAAATGGCGTAGCAACAGCAAAAAAAGAACTCCCGAAAGTCAATGCAGCAGAACAACCAATTGACAATTCTTTGAATGGTTTTTCCCTAATGTGGATGGTTATAAAAGGATGGTTTTCTAGGTTGTTTGGAGGTGGTAAATAAAAGTAGGTTAACAATTCTTAGCGTTTTTATCACATAGTCACATAGCGAAAAACACATAGTAAACATAGTTTTACGAACTAAAATCAACTATATAATACCTAAAACTATGTTCACTATCCCGATAAAAATGCGGGACAAGTTGTGAAAATACTATAGTAACTATCCACAATAGCCATCGGGACAAATTGTGGCAAAAATATGTTCGTTTATTTTGTCATAATTCTTAACCGTAAAGAACTAACGAAATACGTTTTAGTCTACCATTTGAATTTATTAGTCGATAAAGAATTAACTCCATAGGGGCATATTTTTGATTTCTTGTCTTTGAAACATACATTTATCAGACAAAAATCAATAAACATGACCAACCAAGCCCAACCTACTTCCGCTTCCAATCGAATTATTTCGCTGGATATTCTAAGAGGATTTGCCCTATTAGGCATCCTCATTATGAATATGACTTCTTTTTCAATGCCAGGGGCGCATTATCTCAATCCTATGGCAGAAGGCCTATTGACTGGCGCAGATAAATGGGCTTTTTATTTTAGTCAATTATTTGCCAATCAAAAGTTTATGTCCTTGTTTTCTATCCTCTTTGGCGCAGGGATTATACTGATGACTAGCAGAATAGAACAACAAGGAAAAAGTGCCGCCAGTCGCCATTATTTACGTAATTTTTGGTTACTTTTATTCGGGCTATTTCATGCCTATGTTATCTGGCATGGGGATATTTTAGTGCAGTATGCCCTTTGCTCTATCTGGTTATTTTTATTTAGAAAAAAGTCGGCAAAGACCTTATTTATATGGGCAGCCATCTTTTTGGCTATTAGTTTATCATTGGGCTTAATGGGTGGTTTAAGCATGCCCTATTGGCCACCAGAAGAAGTGGCTCAAACTTGTGTTAGTTGGCAACCCACCGAAGCATATATCCTAGCAGAAACCGCAGCTTATCAAAGTCATTGGTGGGCACATTTTCCCTACCGTGCTAAAGCTGCTTTTGGGCTAGAGACTTTTATTTTTATCATGGGCATAGGCTGGCAAATTACAGGACTAATGCTAATTGGTATGGGCTTATTCAAAGCTAAAGTATTGACTGCGGAACGTGCTACGGCTTTTTATAAAAAAATGATGGTTATCGGTTTTTCAATAGGTTTAATTTTTGGAATTTATGGCTTAATGCAAAATTATGCCCGCAACTGGACTTGTGAATATTCCTTTCTCTTAGGGAGTCAATGGAATTTTTTAGGCAGTGTTCCCATGGCATTAGGGTATATAGGCTTAATTATGTGGCTCTGTAAAAGTAATGCCTTACCGACCCTAAAAAAATGGCTGGCTCCTTTTGGTAGAATGGCATTAACCAATTATTTAATGCAGTCCATTATAGCCACTTTTATCTTTTATGGCTTTGGTTTAGGGCTATTTGGAACCGTCGGACGAGCAGAACAATGGTTGTATATTTTAGGTATATGGATAGTTCAAATTTTGTTTTCTAAATGGTGGCTAAGTCGTTTTAAATTTGGGCCTTTTGAGTGGTTATGGCGGTCTTTGACTTATTGGAAAGTGCAAGCGATAAAATAGATAAATTTGCAAAAATCCAACAAATTTACTCAAGTAGTAAAAGTAGTTGACATTTTCTAGTCCCAACGGGACGACATAGCATAGGGCGCAAGCCCTATGGAAAAAGAAGAACCAACCTTTTTGGCGTAAAGTAGTTTAGGTTGTCACCCATTCAAGTAAGAAAAGTTAAGAACATGAAAAAAACAGCTAAAAAAGAAAGCGTCTTACGTCATATGGTAATTTTCAAATTTAAGGACGAAAGCAGCGAGGAAGCAATCAATAATTTGAATACAGCTTTCAATGCTTTGGCAGATAGTATTTCTGTCATCAAAGATTTTGAATGGGGACTCAATGACAGTCCAGAAGATTTCCACCAAGGATTTACGCATTGTTACCTACTCACCTTCGCTTCAGAAGCAGATAGAGACAATGTTTATATCCCACACCCACAACACCAAGCATTTGTTGCCAGTTTGCAACCTCATTTGGAAAAGGTTTTTGTGGTAGATTATTGGACGACTCCCTAAAATGCTAAAATGCTTAAACGCTTTATCAGAAAATCGATAAGTAAGTACTCATCTATCGAATGAATTCGACGGGTACAGTACGTTTAAACAAAACAAATTGAGAACTTATGTCGATAAAAAACAACAATCTATCTATCAGGTAGTTACATTTTAGCTAAAAAGCGTCTAAATTAGTACATAAGTACTTATACACAATTAATCGACACTTCAGAAAGTGGGTGATGAGTTGGTGAGTTCATAAGATATATGAGATAAACAAAGCATTTTAGACCAAATGCTAATCTCATTAACTTATAAATCTCATTAACTTAGTATCCTCAAAAAGTATCGAATATTTTTGCTTAACTACTCACATTAATCACCAAAAAAATTATCATGATAGAAGATATTATCAAAAAAGCATTTTATACAGGCGTTGGTTTCTTAGCCAACCCAAAAGGGTTTAAAGAAAAAATTGACGATTTAGTCAATGAAGGAGACATGACAGCAGAAGAAGGCAAAAAAGCTTTTACAGAATTCGAGAAAGATTTCAGGGCTAAAACGGAAGACTTGGAGGAAAATATTCAAGGAATGATTCGCACCGCTTTAGATAAAATGGATATACCTTCTGCCGAAAAAGTAACCGCCTTGGAAAAACGCATTAAATCACTAGAAGTTAAAGTAGGTAAATTGACGAAGGAGTTAAAAGAAATGAAAGCAGCACCAGCACCAGTTGCTAAAAAAACAACGACAAGAAAAAAACCTGCGACTAGAAAAAAAACCGCTACTAAAAAAACGACTACCACTAAAGCTAAAAAAGCAGAATAATAACAAGACTGCTTATCAGTTATCCGTTGTCCCTTATTATTAAATAGACAACGGGTAGCTAATATCAGTAAAAGTCCTACTAAAAATAAAAAGCCATTTTCTTTCCTTTTGTGTGACTATTCCTTATACTTGTATGTCTTAACAATTATATAACAAAATAGACTATTTTTTGTTAAAGAAATTCCCTACTACACTCAATTCCCAATTCTTCAAAATTCCATCAAAAAACTATAAACTATAACACCATTTGGGTAAAAGTAAATTTCTAATATATTGGAGTTATTACGCTGTAAATTAAGTTTCTTTGTATTCTGCTCAGCGCCTCGCAGGAGGGGACACGTTAAAATGATAACTAATTTATTTTACACGGCATTATTCCAAAATAACTTAATTAGAAAAGCGACTTATTTATAACTCATTATGCTCAATTTATGTAAGTTATCTCATCCTTATTTTGTTTTATATAAAATAAAAAAATAAATAGATTAGGCAGACAGATTGTTAGGGAATTCAAGAGAATATTCTATTTTCGGATTTCATTTTACTTTTTGCGTAAAAAACGCAATTCTTTTGAGCAAACATTTAGTACAAAACGCAGTACAATAGATAGAACAACACACACTTATTTTATTGAGAAATACACATACAAACTCACTTTCAACTCTTACATTTAAACAATTCTTAAGATGAATAGTAGAAATCTTCCTTGGATAATAGCACTCCTACTTTGGCTTTTATTAGGTTCTTGGTTTATAAAATGCCAAATTTGTGGCGTTCCAGTAGCAGCGGCGGCGGCAGCAGCACCAGCAGAAAGCACCAGGTTATTAATTCAAGATGGGGCGGCTTTTAAAACTACGGCAGTAGGTCATTTTGATTTTAATGAATCTAATAATGCTTACCTAACACCATTGGCTACGGATGTTAATAATTCTATCAATCAAACGGCAGCTTACTTAAAGGCGAATCCTAATCGAAGCATTACCATTACAGGCTTATATTCAGAAGCAGAGGCAAATAATAGTGTGTTCCCTTCTTTGGGATTAGCTAGAGCGAATGAAGTCAAAAAGGCAATGGTTGCCTCAGGGGTAAGTGCAAAACAATTATTGACTGCTGACCAATTATTAGCATCCAATAATGCAATAAAAGAAGGCATCTTAATGGATGGCGTTAATTTTAGTTTTAGCGAAACTACCGAAGATTTGGAAGAACGCTTAGCCGCTATTAAGTCCAGATTAGATGCTAATCCAGTAACCATTTATTTCCCAACAGGAGAACAAATAGTCGCCTTAAATCAAGAACAGCGTCAAGATTTTGCTGACCTTGTATTCTATATGGATAATGTAGCAGGAAGTAGCTTAGAGGTAGGTGGGCACACCGATAACCAAGGAGATAGAAAAGACCCCAAAATAAATACTAGATTGTCTAGAAAAAGAGCAGAATTTGTTCGGGATTACCTAACGGCCAATGGCTTACAAGCTAATCGTTTAACCGCACAAGGATATGGTTCTAAAGTTCCTATAGCTAATAATGGAACCAGAGCGGGAAGAAAAGAAAATAGACGAGTGGAAGTAAGGCTAAAGTAAATTAGCCAAATGACTGGTCTATACAGACCATTTAGGAAATTATCAAATTAAATCGTTCTTTGACAAATCCCGTGGTCGGTTCAATTTTAAGCTTTTTTCTGACTGAAAGGAGAGGAAAAACTTGAAATTGAATCGACTCTTTCACGGGACTTGTCAAAACCAATTAAATAAAATTTAAAATCTATCATATTATGTTCAGTAGTTTATGTTTTTGGCTACCATTTTTATTTGGTTTATTAACCGCGCTCTTTACTTGGCTTGCTTCTCGGCGAATCTTTGGAGGACGGGTGGAAGAATTAGAAGGAGCAATTTCTACTCAAAAGAAAAGTTATGCTAGTCTTAAAACAGATTATGACGGCTTTTCCAGCAAATATAATGCACTAAATTCAAATTATACTAGCCTCAAGACTGATTACGACGGTTACGATAATAAGTACAACGCGCTAAATGCAAAGTACACCGCAGTTGAAGATGAAAAATTAGCCCTACATAAAGAATGGCAAAATGAGGCCAAAACATTGACTTTAGATTGGGAAAATAAATACAATTTACTACATGGTCAAATTAAAACTTTTGAAGATGAAAAATTAGCCTTACATAATGAATGGCAGGATAAAGCTAAGATGCTAAATTTAAATTGGGAAGGCAAGTATAAGAGTTTAGCAGCTCAATTAAAAACTGCAGAGGAAGAGAAATTAGGGGTACACAATGAATGGCAAAAGGAAATGAGTACCTTAAATCTAAGTTGGGAAAATAAGTATAATGATTTATCCGCTCGCTATAAAACACAAGAAGAAGAAATTCTAACCATCAATAATACTTGGAATTTAAAGTGGGGTGATTACACTTCAGAATGGGAAGGGAAGTATAATGCCTTATCTGCTCAATCTGCAGAAAAAGGTGGAGAAATTGAAAGCATCAATAATGATTGGCATTTAAAATGGGGCAATTATACCACAGAATGGGAAGGGAAATATAGCGCTTTAGCTGATGAAAAAGACAAAGAAATTGCCGACATTAATAATAGTTGGAACTTGAAGTGGGGTGATTATACCACAGAATGGGAAGGGAAATATAGTGCTTTAGCAGATGAAAAAGATAAAGAAATCGCCGACATCAATAATAATTGGAATTTAAAGTGGGGCGATTACACTACAGAATGGGAAGGAAAATATAATACCTTATCCGCTCAAGCAGAGGAAAAAGGTGGGGAAGTAGATAATCTCAATAAGGAATGGAATTTAAAGTGGGGTAATTATACCACAGAATGGGAAGGAAAATATAATGCCTTAGAAGCAGAGAAAGATGTTATTATCGGTAAATGGTCTAATAGATATGGTCAGTTAGATAAACTCTACAAAGAAACGGAGCTAAAATTAGCAGAAAAACCAACAGAAGTAGAAGTAATTAAAGAGGTAGAGGTTATTAAAGAAGTCATTAAAGAAGTAGAAGTCATCAAAGAAGTTCCTGTAGAAATCATTAAGGAAGTCGAAGTCGTCAAACAAATTGACATGAATA
This sequence comes from uncultured Saprospiraceae bacterium, assembly GCA_964644655.1. Classification (GTDB taxonomy): domain Bacteria; phylum Bacteroidota; class Bacteroidia; order Chitinophagales; family Saprospiraceae; genus JAFMDF01. The sequence continues at coordinate 6,583 of CAZXYA010000381.1, forward strand.
TGTTGAAACAAATGATGGCAAATATGGGCACCGTAGAAGAATCTCGACAAGTAATTGGAGAAACCAGAACACAAGGGGAAAGTAAAATTGTTGAACGCCGAGAAGTTACAGAAATTAGACAACCTGATGACTTGAAGAAAATAGAAGGAATCGGTCCAAAAATTGAAGGACTTTTAAATAAGGCTGGTATTCTTACTTGGCGACAATTAAGCAATGCCGCTGTCGAAGATATTAAAGCAATCTTAGAAGCCGCAGGAAAGCGTTACCAGATGCACAATCCAAGCACTTGGCCACAACAAGCAGGCATGGCAGCAGATGGCAAATGGGAGGAATTGAAAAAATGGCAGGATGAGTTAGATGGAGGAAGGTAAAGGGACGAATTAAATGATGAACGATAAATGATGCCTGTCTACCGACAGGTAGAAATTCGTCAAACGAAGATTAGCGGCCATAAATTTTAATTATTCATCGCTCTATTTCTAATAAAAAAGCCACTTCAATTAATTTTGAGGTGGCTTTTTTTATTAAGCAATAGGCCTGTTCAAATAACTGTGCAGCAGTTCTCATTTTAGAAAATCACGAAGTGATTGAACATGAATAACACCGTATGAAATGCGGTGGGTGCAAGTTTCAGCGAACAAATTTTACAACTCTGGAAGAGTTGAACATGAAAATTAGGAAGAAGTGTAAGCTTCTGAACCGCCATAGCGGACGGGATGCTTAGCCTAAATCTAAAGTGATGATTTATTTTGTCCAAGTACTTATCTTATAGTGTAATAAATGGCTAAAATCTAAGCAAAATGCTCAATATAGGTATTAGCCGTTTATTTACTCATTTTATCATTCAATCATTTATTCATTTATACCGTATCTTTGTTTAAAGTTAAAACCCTGATAAAATGATAATCATAGAAGATAAATTAGTAAGTGATGATGTTTTTGAAAAACAGTTCATTTGTAACCTTAAAGCTTGCAAGGGAGCTTGTTGTTGGGAAGGTGATTATGGTGCGCCATTAGAAGCAGAGGAAAAAGTGACTTTAGATAATATCTATGAAGACATCAAATCCTTTTTAAGCCCAGCAGGGCGAGCAGTAATTGAGCGGGAAGGGAAATATACCTATTATGAAGGCAAAGGGATTAACGAATGGGGTACGAGTTTATTAGAAGATGCTGCTTGCGCCTATATGACTTTAGAAAATGGTACTGCAAAATGTGGCATTGAAACCGCTTATAATGCGGGAGTTACCGAATTCAAAAAGCCAATTTCTTGTCACCTCTACCCTATTCGGGTTAGTTCCAATAAACGAACGGGCTTTGAAGCACTCAATTATGATAAGTGGGAAATCTGTGCGGCTGCTTGCGAATTAGGCGAAAAAGAACAGATGCCCGTTTATCAATTTTTAAAAGAGCCAATTATTAGAAAATATGGTGCGGAATTTTATGAGCAAATGGAAGGAGCAGCGGGTTATTTAGAGGAAGAACGAGAAAGGGAAAGTAAATAATAATAGCTAAATGCTGAAATAAAGTATATGAAGAATTTTGTTGCAAAATAAAGGAGGCAATAAGTATAATTATTGTCTCCTTTAAGTTTGCAATTTACCTTCGTTTCTGTCAGCTATCCTTCTTCATCATCATCGAGGAATTTGTTGATAGCTTTGACTGCATTTGCAATCTTGGGGTATTCAATACTGTAGTGGATGAACTTGCCATCTCTTTGGGTACCTACAAGACCTGCCATGCGTAAAATTCTGAGGTGCTGAGACGTAATAGATTGCTCTAATTTGAGCGTATTATAGATTTTATTGACGTTGATTGTTCCATTTTGGTCAATGAACGATAAAATCTTTAGTCTTAGCGGGTGAGCTAATGCCCGCAGAATTTCCGCAGAGGTCTGCAGTTTTTCATTATTAATGTTTACCCTAGCCTTTCTCATAGAACTCTTGGTTTAGTTGAAACAATTATTTACTTATAAGCAAATATGCTATTTTAAACCGATTTTTCAAAAAATATATACAAAAAAATGCTCTAAATCAACGGATTTAGAGCATTTTAGTTACATCAGGCATTAAAAATACTTGATTTTGTCTTATGAGCTTGTTCTAAAGTGTATTGTTAGCATCCCATAAATTACATTAATTCTTCAAGTGTATGTGTAGTTGGGGGGTAAATTTACTCGCATAAATTGTACCCGACTATCGAAATTAATGGATTACAGAACGTAATGTGATAAATGTAAAGTTTACTGATACTCCATAGTTTTTGATTAATTCGCTAATTCCTCTACTAAACGAGAGATTTGTGCTAATCTATCTTTATCTAAAGAATAATAAATAAACTTACCGTGACGATCCGTAGCAACCACCCCTGCACGACGTAGAATAGCTAAATGTTGAGAAGCAACCGATTGTTCTAATCGCAACTTGATATAAATATCAGTAACGGTCATACTTTGGTTTTCTTCCAACAAGTCGATAATTCTTTGGCGTAATTTGTGGTTAATCGCTCTTAATACTAATACTGCTTTTCTTAACTCAGCATAATCTAACTGGATGTCAGCGGCAGGCCCCTTCTGTAGTGTAACAGTTTCGTTTTTCTGCTTTCTCATAACTATGTTTTGCAATTTAAAAAATTATT
>CAZXYA010000382.1:0-9202 GCA_964644655.1 uncultured Saprospiraceae bacterium
AATATTTTCTGTAAAAAATTCATAGGGCTAGGGGTATGTGTCAAAGAGACTAAACCCGCATTATGAATGGCAGATAATAAAAAACCAACTGCTATACCAACCGATTCATTGACATAATAGTTTTTAGATTTCACCCCATCTTTTAAATCATATGCCTTTTTGAAGACAATAATCAAATAAGGAGCTATTTCTAGAAAGGGTTTATGCCAATCTGTGCCAAAAGGAGCTAAAGCTTCTAACCACTCTTCGGACATTCTGCCATTATAACTTTCATATTCTTCTTTCTCTGCAGCCACCTTGATTTTTGCTTTTAAAGCTGCATTACTAATTACACAAAAAGTCCAAGGTTGTTTGTGCGCTCCAGATGGTGCAGAAGAAGCGGTCATAAGGATATTTTCGATAATTTTCTTATCAATCGGTTGATTAGAAAACTCTCGAACCGTCCTACGTTTATCCATATAGTCATAATAAGTTTGACTTCTCACTTTTGTTTCTTCAGGCGAATAAGAGACGCCTTCATACGGTATAAAATTGTCTGAAACCATGGTTTTATTTTAATTAATAGTATTTATTTGGTAACAAATTAAGGCGTACTAAGGGCTACAGGAATAATTTTTCCATTGTGGAAATGATGGCCATTCAAAGCAAACCAAGTCAAATAATTAGCCATAGATGTACTTGTCACAGGTGCTTCATAACCGGGAAAAGCAGTAGCTAACATTTCGGTTTGAATAGCGCCTAATGCTAAACAATTCACTTTAATATTTTTGTCTTTCAATTCTTCTGCCAAGCATTCTGTCAGATTAGCAAGTGCTGCTTTACTAGCACTATAAGCCGACAAGCCAGGAAATTTACTACTACCTTGAATGCCCCCCATACTACCGATATTAACGATATGTGGAGCGGAAGCTACTATTAATTTAGGTAATAAATATTGCACTAATTGAATAACTCCGAACAAATTAATGTCAAAGATGGATTTCCAATCGCTTAAGGTTAATTTTTCAAAAGGTTGATTGATCAACAAGCCTGCATTATTAATTAAAACGTCAATTTTTGAGGTATTTTTTAATTGTTTTGCTAATAAAGATTCATTAAAATTAGCCAAATCAAAAGGGAGGATTTGAATATTATTGGCTGCTGTTTTTTTTAATAAAGTAGTCAATCTTGTCTCATTTCGAGCAAGTGCAATCACTTGATTCATTGGATTTTTAGCCAATTCTATCACGGTGTCATAACCAATGCCTCTACTTGCGCCTGTCACTAATATTGTTGTTTGTTTATCCATTTTCTGCTAATTATCCAATGATTCTATAAGCCGTATATCCATTTTCGATTCTTTCTTCAATCCTTTTTTCATCAATTAATAAATCTAAATACCCTCTCAACATGGACATAGCGGGCATACTTAACCGATTGGCATAAAGGACATCAAATAGTTGATGAAAACGAGTTTTACCGTCTTCTATTAATTGGTAAGTCGTTTCTTTACGCTGGTTAATTCGACGCAATTGATTTTGAATTAGTTTTCGATGATTGCCAAAAGGTTCATAATGCCCAGGAAATACTTTGTCAATATCTAAATCTAACATTTTTTGATACGATTGTAGCATCACGGCCAAACCATTTTCTCTTTTCTCTGGGTCCGTTAAAGAAAATTCGATAACTGGGGTAGGTGTAATACTCAATAACATATCTGCTCCAATCAACCACTTTTTTTCTTTTTGATAAAAACAGGTTTGCATATTTGTGTGCCCTGGCGCATATATAATTTGCCAGGTCGTTCCACCCATTTCCAAAGTACCTTCCATCGGAAAAGTAATAACTGTTTCGGCAGGTAAAGTGTCCCAGACAGTTAAAACCGTCTTAAAAAAGGACTGTAACATTTTAATAGAATTGCCCCCTTCGCCATTTGGTGGCATATCGCCCAAAATATGCTTTTCCATCATGGCAATCCGACGCTTCCACATATCTTCTGTATTTACTGCCCAATCGTAACAATAGTCATTGACCCACACTTTTGCACCACTTTCTGCCGAAATTCTGCGAGCCATCCCAATATGATCGACATGCGCATGCGTAATGATTATTCTTTTAATGTCTTTAATTGCTAAATCATAAACAGCTAAAGCAGCTTGGAGGGCATCCCAAGTGGCCTCTGTTTTTTCTCCGCAATCAATAAGCGTCAGTTCAGGGGTTAAAAAAAGGTACGCATTGACGGATTTCATTCCGTACATTGTTGGCAATTCAATTCTAATAGGTTCCTTCATTTACACAAATCAAATTATAAAAAACACAATATTAAGTAAATATTTTGAGTCTTCGATTATAAACCCAAAATGTCCAGTCCTTGTTCAAAAACAACATCGACAGGAATGCCTGCCGCTCCCAAACGATCCAAATCACCTTGCAAGCCATCATCAATTTTTCCAATCTCAGCCACCAATTGGGCGACCCCTTCATAATTTCCATCTCCTTGCAATGTCAAAATCTTTTGAGAAAGGGCTGCTGCCGCTGTTTCTAATTTTTCAAAATTAACTCGATATCGACCATCTGCTGGATTGCGTTCAAAAGCACCATTTTCCTTGAAAAAATTAAACCGAATCATATTGGCTTTGCCATGTGCACTAGAAGCACCAAAGCGGACCGAACGGAAAATACTCGTCATAAACGTCACATAAAAATCTTTAATATCCCCTTCGATTTCTCCTTGATCATGCAACTGTTTAATCATGTATAAACCTAAAATATCTGCCTTCCCTTCCTCTAGTGCCGAAGCATGTTCTTTCAAGGCAGCCCGAACGGTACCTTTTCCATCAATGGTATTTTTAATACCTAAACCATGCGCTACTTCATGAAACATGGTATTACTGAAAAAGGCATCAAAGGTGATATGTTTTTGCTGATCTTTGGCAATTAAGGTTTTAGAAATTGGTACTAATATTTTATCAAACTTAGCCCGCATGGCATTTTTTAATTGTAAGCGGCGCGTCCCTTTTTTTAATTGCACTTCCTCATCATTCGGTAAGTTAATGGCAATGGTTTTACTACCTGCATTACAATCTCCTGCATAATAAACGACATCATAAGCATTCAATTCTGCATCTCTACCAGGTGTTTCTTGTTTGTAGGCTGCAGGAACAGGCAACCCCTTTTGTAATTCAGGCAATACAGAAGCATATTTAGCTAATCGCTCACTCCATTTCATATCTTTTACTAAAATATAAGCTTCATGTGCTGCTTTATATCCATATAATTGGTCTTCGTAAGTTTCGATTGGTCCAATTACTACATCTAGATGATTGGTCTTCATATCCATCCAAGCAAAATCACTTTCTTGATACTCGTCCGTTAATAAAGCCTTTGCTCGCAGAGATAAGTATTTTTTAAGCCCCTCATTTTCTGCAAAAGTTGCGGCTTGTTCTAATAAGGCAGCAGCTCTTTCAACTTGTGACTTAAATTGTTCTCGATAAGGGATGGTCATTAATTTCCCCGCTTCATCTCTTCGTAGAAAAGTATATAAACTATTTTTATCTGCTAAGTTGGCTGCTTCAAATTCTGCTTTGGTCATATCCGAAGGATAAAAATTTGCTCCTGCTGCTTTTTCGCCTACTCCCGTAACAAAAGGTTCATTATTTGCCAGCCTATCCCAAGGACCATAATTAATATTGATGAATTGAGCTAAATCTGAATCTTTAGCGTCTGTTAAGGCTTTTTCTTTCGTTCCATAAGCTTCATACCAGAATAATTCGTCCATAATTTTTGCTGCCTCAATTAATATAGGTAGCATTTGCTTTCCTTATCACTTAACTGACTAATGTCTGTCGTTAGCTTTACGGAAGTATATTTATCTAAACCTACTTTTGAGGTAGGCACAGCAGTTTCTTCGACGGTTACCGTATCGGTACTAGTTTTATCTTGTTCACAACTATTTAATAGCAATAAACCAATAAATAGACAGCAGCAATTAATTAGATTTTTCATAATTTGATATTTATCTTGCTTTAGGCAAAAGATTGATTAAGATTTTTTTTACAAGAAACTTTGTTTACATAGCAGTAGCCTATTGTCCCAAGGTATCCACCACTCCTTTTGGCTTAAAGTAATGTACCCCAGCACCATAAACCCAGCCTTCATGGCCAGTATAAGCTCTCACTTTCACCCAAGGATCAAATGCCACTCTATCTCCTAGATTAATTTTCTGTTTAAAATCAGTTGTTTGCCCTAAAAAGTAAACTTCATCATTTATTTTTAAAGTCTTGACAATAGCACTATCTAAGTGATGTCCTTTTCTAAGTTTCAATCCGTCTAACAATACATATAATACTGTTCTTTTCTCGATTTTTGCAGGTACTTTACTAGTAGCGGCTAAGGGTTTTTCTACTGTTTCTGTTACTGTTGGTTTAGCCACTTCTTTTTCTTTTTCGGGCACATTAGTTGTTTCCCTCAAAGAGGTATTATCAGTAGTCTCCTGTGCATATTCTTCTTGTATAGACCCGCACTTAGACATGGCCCAAGTAATGAAGACTAAAAAGAAAATGAATATAAATAGTAATTCTATTTTGGGTAATACACCTCCATCATCTTGTTTTTTCTTGCGGGTTGAGGTTTTTTTGCTCATAGTAAAAATAAATTAAGTAGTTGTGAATCTTCCTACTCTACCAAAATTAATTTTGGTAAAATGAGTAAAGGAGAAAATGAATAAATGATTAACTAGGTCCTTAAATTGGAAAGTAAATGCCAATGGTTAGCTGTTTACCCAAAATTTATTCATTTCATCATCTAGTCATTTACTCATTTTTGAACATTTAAAAAATTGTAGGGTAGCATAAAATCATTCAATAAATGATACACAAACTACTATAAACTTTTCAAAATATTAAACGGTAAAAATAATTCTTTCCCAAAAATATAATGTTTAATCCGAATCAAAAGAAAATAAAACTATAAATTGCAGGAGAGAAGAAGGTTAATGAAAGAGATTAACTAGAAACGATGCTTATTTTTATTACCTTTTTCGATTTTAGCGAAGGACTTAGCGCATAGGGTAGAGGAATATAAATTACAGTCCTTTGCCCTAAGCTCCACGCCCTTTGCCAACTAAAACTACACAATTCTAAACGATTTAGCGACAAAATCAAATGACTGATTGGTTAAATAAAATTGCTATTACTAAAATTCCAAAGGTAGGTCCTATAACTGCCCGTAATCTAATAAGTTACTGCGGGGGCGTTGAGGCTGTTTTCAAAGCAAAAAAAAGTGCTTTAGTTAAAATTCCCGGTATAGGAGAAAAAACTGCTGCAACACTCTTAAAAAAAGAATACTTTAAAACGGCAGAGAAAGAGTTGACATTTATTGATAAAAAAGGAATTACGCCACTTTTTTTTCTAGATAAGGCCTTTCCACAAAGGCTCAAACCTTTGGATGATGCCCCATTAATGTTGTATTATAAAGGAACAGCAGATTTAAATCATCCAAGAATAGTAGCGGTTGTTGGTACTCGAAAACCATCTCAGGTTAGTAGTATCCTTTGCGAAGAAATGGTAGAAGGTTTAAAAGCTTATAATGTTTTAATAATTAGTGGATTGGCCTATGGAATTGATGCCATCGCCCATAAAAAAAGCTTGGCACTAGGGATGGAAACCATTGGGGTATTAGGACATGGGCTAAATCAAATTTATCCTGCCCAACATCGACAAATTGCTGAAAAAATGTTGAGCCAAGGTGGATTATTAACAGAATTTACTAGCGATTCAAAACCAGAACCTGGACATTTTCCGATGAGAAACCGAATTGTGGCAGGCATGTGTGATGCTTTAATTGTGGTAGAAACGGGTAAAAAAGGTGGGTCGATGATTACAGCTCAATATGGCAATGAATATAGTAAGGATGTTTTTGCCATTCCCGGTAATATCAAAGATGCCCATTCAGAAGGTGCCAATCATCTAATCAAAACCCATCGAGCAGCTTTAATAGATAGTGCTGCTGACATTGGCTATATCATGCGTTGGGAAGAAACGGAGGAAGATAGTCCCGAAAAAATAATTATCCCACTCACACTAGAAGAACAAGCTATTGCCGCTTTAATGAAAAAATCGATGGAAATAGATATAGATCAATTAACACTTGCCTCAGAATTTTCGCCTAATGAAGTCGCCTCCTTTCTATTAACGATGGAATTTAAGGGAGTTGTCAAATCCTTACCAGGAAAAAGATATATGTTACTTAAGTAGTTATTACCTTTGGGCAATATAATTCAAGAATAATACAGTAGTATGCGAAATAAGATAGCGGTTTTATGTTTTTTAACGGGATTATTGGCTTGTGGAACACCTAACCAACAGTTCATTTCCAATTTACAACCTGAGTCCGATCAGGTATTAGCCAAAAATATTATCCTAATGATTGGAGATGGTATGGGCGTAGGACAAATTACGGCAGGCATGTATGCCAATGGGAATTATTTAAATCTAGAGAAATTTCCTATAGTAGGTTTACAAAAAACTTATGCTTACGATAATTTAATAACGGATTCAGCAGCAAGTGCCACGGCTATCGCTTGTGGAGTAAAAACGTATAATGCAGCTATTGGTGTAGATAAAGATACCATACCTGTCCAATCAATTTTGGAAGAAGCAGAAATAAAAGGCTTAAAAACAGGCTTGATAGCTACCTCTACTATTGTACATGCGACGCCTGCAGCTTTTATTGCACATCAGCCAATGCGCAGCATGTATGAATTTATAGCGGCAGATTTTCTTAAAACGGATATAGATTTATTTATAGGAGGTGGCTATAAATTTTTTAATGAACAGCGGAAAAATGAAGAAAGTCTCATTCCTCAATTGGAACAAAAAGGATATACTGTTTCTAGTATGACTAAGGAAAGTTTGATGGATGTTGACTTATTAAATGTTAGAAAACTAGCTTATTTTACGGCTAATAATACCCCTATTCCAAAAGCAACAGGAAGAGATTATTTGCCGAAAGCGAGTATTCTTGGCGCCAAATTTTTAAACCAAAATAAAAAACAAGGTTTCTTCTTAATGATAGAAGGGTCTCAAATTGATTGGGGGGGACATGCCAATGATACAAAATATATAACCACGGAAGTAAAGGACTTTGATAAAGCCATTGGAAAAATATTAGACTTCGCTAGAAAAGACAAAGAAACCTTAGTGATTATTACCGCTGATCATGAAACAGGAGGCTTTGCCATTAATCCTCAATCCAGAATGGATTCCCTTGTAGGGGCTTTTACGAGCAGTTATCATACAGGAACAATGGTCCCTGTATTTGCCTATGGTCCAGGCGCAGAACTGTTTAGTGGTATTTACGAAAATACCGATATTTATCATAAAATGAGGAAAGCCTTAGGATTTGATAGAGTGATTGAAGAGCCAGTCAATCTAGAGTAGCCAAAAAAAATCTCGAAGTACCTTACACTCCGAGATTTAAATCATGTAGTTTTTCTCTGTATGTTTATGTTAATAGTAAAACTGAAGTATAGATCTTATCAATAGCCTAAGCCTCTTACCTAGTGGATCAAGTAAAATTACTTCGGGCTAAAATGTTTTCTTTTTTGAGATGGAAAATAGGACACATTTTCCATTTAAAGACAAAAATCCAGAGAAGAATAGTTATTTATTGGATAGTAATAGATAAGTACCTACTACCAAATAATCGACACATTTTATGATGGACTCTTTTTCCGTTCTGCTGCGTTAAAAATTGTCTCCGTAACGGTGCTATGCAGAAAATTTTTGTCTTGCATAACGAAAAAATAACCTCATCAAAAATGACGATTATTTAATATTAGGTACTTGGTAATTTTTTGTTGTAATCTATATCAAAATATACTAAACTCTATTCCAAAATGAGTGCCAATTTATATATGTTTTTATAAAATATAAATTAATTTTAAAAAATATTATTCGGTAAAAACCTAAATAGCTGAGGGTCAATTCTATGCATCAAAAACAAATTATTGAATGTATTCCTAACTTTAGTGAAGGAAAAAATGGGAACACTTTAGCTGCAATTGCCGACGCTATTAAAAATATTTCAGGAGTTAAATTATTGCATATAGACGCTGGAGTAGCAGCTAATCGAACTGTTTTTACTTTTGCAGGCGAACCTAAAAATGTAGTCGAAGCTGCTTTTCAAGCAATAAAAGTAGCAGGGGAGTTGATTGACATGCGTACGCAAGAAGGAACGCATCCTAGAATTGGTGCTACAGATGTTTGTCCACTCGTACCCATTGCGAATATTACAATGGAAGAAGTAAAAGTATATGCTAAAGAGTTGGGTGAAAGAATTGCCAAAGAATTGACTATTCCTGTATATTTATATGAGCATTCTGCCACCACTCTCCAACGAAAAAACTTAGCTACGATTCGTTCGGGTGAATATGAAGGCTTGGCGCAAAAAATGGAATTATCGGACTGGCAGCCAGATTTTGGAGAAGCCTTCAATGCAAAAACAGGAGCGACGGTTCTAGGAGCTAGAGATTTTTTGATTGCCTATAATGTTAATTTAGATACGGATTCGGTACCCATTGCCAAGCAAATTGCTAGAGACATTAGAGAAAGTGGACGCCTAATTAAAAAAGCAGATGGCAAAAAAGTACGAATTCCTGGTCAATGCAAATCTTTAAAAGCAATTGGTTGGTATATCGAAGAATATGGAAAGGCTCAAGTTTCTATGAATCTTACCAATTATAAAATAACAGGGATTCATGAGGCCTTTGAAGCTTGTAAAGCAGCTGCTAAAAAACATGGTGCTCTCCTAACAGGCTCAGAATTGATTGGCTTGCTTCCTTTAGAAGCAATGCTTGCTGCAGGTTATTTTTATGCTACTAAAAAAGGAGTAACTAATTTGACAGAACAGGCATTGATTCAACTTGCCGTAAATGAATTAGGATTGGCAGACTTGCGTCCTTTTAAATCTGAAGAACGAATTATTGAGTATTTGTTATGAATTGAAATAATGATTGCTTCTTTTTTCGACTGCTTATTGCACTACCTTTTTGTTGCTATATTGAAACCCTACGTACATTTTAATACTAGCACTAGCCCTCGTCAACCAGATGACTGGTGCCTGTTAATAGATTTAGAGACTGTCTCAAAAGTCACCTTTCAGAAAATACAACCATATTTTCTTTTACCATATAGACATTTAAGTTCATTTAAGAGAATACTAT
>CAZXYA010000383.1:0-6013 GCA_964644655.1 uncultured Saprospiraceae bacterium
CTAATTCATCAACCAATAAATTCGAGATGGATTTATGATTTATGAACTATGATTTTTTTTACCCTAATGCTAAACATTTAGGCGGTCGAAAAATACGGGGAAGAAAAATTCTTACATCGCTTTAATTCTAATCAGCCTATCTCTAAGTACATTGTAAAAAATAGTACTCGCCAAGTCTTCATTGGCAAAGCATTCATCAAATTTTAGTAGCACCATTTAGAAATCATCCCACTATTTTCCATTGACATTATAATAAAATAATATACCATTCTCCATCTTCCAAGTTTTAGTCGTCAAACTGTTAATTCCTACCGTTAAATTTTGACAATGAACAAAAAAGAGGTAATTTTATGCTAGTCTATTACCATCTAGCCCATATTAATTACTACAGGGCATTAATAACCCTAAATATATATTGTCGGTATCGTTTTTGCACTTTATTTTAAGCAAATCACTCAGCCGTAATATACGGAATTTCTCAAAATAACATCCCCTCTTTTTAGGTATAATCATATTGCTGAATTGCGATATGTAGCTTTATATTTAATAGCTAAAATAGTAGTCAATGATTACTGTCTTTATGCCTAAATAAAATACAGCATTAGCCTTTTTGGAATACATCATCCTTATTATCCATTAACAAAACTGATCCTCAGCACCATCCAACAGGAAATCGCTTCTTGACTTGGTGCTTGATTTTACCATTCAACTGGTTCGGACTAATCGTTTGAACTAGTATCTATTTAACAATTAGCTATTATGAGAAGCCTTAAAACTGTACTTATTTTCTTTTTTGCGGTTATTTGGACCAATGCATTTGCCCAAACAACCTTTTCCCTCTCTCAATCAGAAATTACTTGTGGCGAACAAACCTGCTTACAGGTGAGTGTACAGGGTTTTACCGATATTTTAGCTTTCCAGTATTCTATGAATTGGGATGCTGCAATTTTAGGAAATGCCAGCGTTCAATCCTTTGGGATTAATGATTTATCAAATGCAAATTTTAATTTAGCTACTCCGGGCATCGCAAGAATTGGTTGGGATGATTCCAATACAACGGGAATTTCCTTAGCAGATAATAGCCTAATTTTTGAAATCTGTTTTGATGAAATTGGTGGTAATACGGCTACTGCTGAGGTACAATTTTCAGGGAATCCTATTGCTATTGAAGTCATAGATGCTCAAGGGGAAATAGTGGCTGCTAGTTTTAATAATGGCATGGTAACCGTTGATTGTGAAATGACAGGAGACGATGGTGGCACAGGAGATGACGGAGGAGGTGATGATACAGGAGGTGAGGATGGAAATACTGCTAGTTCCTTAACTTTTTCAGCAAATCAAGCAACGGCCAATTGTGGAGAACAAGTTTGTATAGAGGTAAGTGCAAGTGGTTTTACTAATATCCTATCCTTTCAATATTCCATGAATTGGGATGCCAATTTATTAGGAACTGCAACTATTCAAAACTTTGGCATCGCCAATATGGACGCTAGTCAATTTAATGCAACTACTGCGGGTATTCTGCGAGTGGGCTATGATGATTCTAGTTTAGACGGCGTTAATTTAGCCGATAATAGCACCTTATTTCAAGTCTGTTTTAATTTGGCTAATGATGCGGTAGGAACTTCTGATATAGTTTTTTCAGCAAGTCCAATTCCAATTGAAGCAACAGATGCACAAGGGAATATTTTAGAAGCAGCTTTTCAATCAGGTAACATAACGGTCAATTGTGACTCAGACAATACAGGAGGCGATGATGGCACAGATGGCGATAATGACACAGGAGGTGATAATACAGATGATGGAAATACCGATGATAATACAGGAGATTCAGACGGCGATGCGGCTGTTTCAGATACACTTGCTTTTAGTGTTAATTCAGCAATGGCAAATTGTGGAGAACAAGTATGTGTAGACGTAACTGCTAGTGGTTTTGCCGACATCTTATCCTTCCAATATTCCATGAATTGGGATGCCGCTTTATTAGGCGTTCCTACCATCCAACAATTTGGTCTACCGGATATGGATATTAGTCAATTTAATATCACCACACCAGGAATTCTAAGAGTGGGCTATGATGACTCTAGTTTACAAGGACGAAATGTAGCAGATGGAACGGTTTTATATCAACTCTGTTTTGATTTAGCAGTTGATGCAGCGGGAACTTCCGACCTACAATTCTCCGCAAATCCAATTGCTATAGAAGTAGTAGATATTCAAAGTAATATATTAACACCTGTCCTACAAAATGGTACGGTAACTATCGCTTGTGAGGATACCATTCCTATGGATTCCATGCCACCACTCCCAACCCTCCCATTAGGTTTTACTATCTCAACCGACACTTCTAACTGTGGGGAACAAGTATGCTTAGATGTAAGTGTCCAAGGTTTTATAGATATTACTTCTTTTAGATTTTCTACCAATTGGAGTCCACTACAATTAGGTACAGAAGAAATTACAAATACTAATTTAGATGGAATTCGATTTGGCAACTTGGCACCAGGGGTTTTCTTTACGGAGTGGATTGGTGCAAGTGGACAGGGGCTTACTTTACCAGATAATTCCATTATTTATACCATCTGTTTTGATCAATTTACCAGTACCGAAAGTACGGCTGCTGTTTCCTTTTCGAATGTACCCATTCCTATTCGAGTCACCGATGCCAATTCCAATAGAAATTTACAACCCGACTTAAATGCAGGAGAAATATTCATTACCTGTAATCCTATTATCATGGATACGATGATAAATGATATGGCAGATTCACTAACTTTTGCAATTAATAATGTGAATGGAAATTGTGGAGAACAAGCTTGTTTATCTGTCACTACTCAAGACTTCAATGATATTTTTTCTTTTCAATATTCACTTGCCTACAATGCCGATTTAGGTGTAGCGAGTGTACAAAATTTTGGTTTAGCAGGATTGAACGAAAACAGCTTTAATTTAACCGAACCAGGTGTTGTTAGAGTTGGTTGGGACGATGCTACTTTAGTAGGAATTACCCTACCAGATGATCAAGTGTTATTTGATTTATGTTTTGATTTAGGAACAGCTATTGCAGGAAGTTTTGAAGTTGATTTCTCTGGTACGCCTTTAGCCATAGAAGCAGTTGATGTAGCAGGGAATATCTTAAGCCCAAGTCTTCTAGGCGGAGCTTTAATCGTCACCTGTGAAGATATGCCACCACCGCCAGTAGATACGATGGATACCAATACCCCAGAAATACTGCAATTATCTATTTCAGATGGTACGGTTAATTGTGGAGAACAGATTTGTGTAAATGTAACCGCTCAAGGTTTTACCGATATTTTATCCTTTCAATACTCGATAAATTGGGATGCCAATGTTTTAGGAACAGCAAGTTTACAAGGATTTAACCTAGTGGGCTTAGGCGCAGGTAATTTTAATGCCGAAGCACCCGGTATCTTACGAGTTGGCTGGACCGATGCCAATGTCACAGGTGTTACAATGGCAGAGGATGCCGTATTGTATCAAATTTGTTTTGAAGCCATTGGCAATGAAGCAGCCAGTACTGCTATTCAATTTTCTAGTAATCCATTACCTATTGAAATTTTAGATGGAACTGCTGAACCGATAGAAGCGCAATTTCAAAATGGAACGATCTCCGTAGAATGCATCATCATAGAACCTCCTGTTGATACAATGCCTACAAATATTGGGGAAGAACTAACCTTTGTACTTTCTCAAACAACAGGCAATTGTGGCAATCAAGTCTGCATGGACGTGAGTGTTAATAATTTTGATGATATTTTAACCTATCAATATTCTATTAATTGGGATGCCAATTTATTAGGACAAGCTAGCATTCAAGGTTTTAATATGCCTAGCTTGGGTGCAGCCAACTTTAATACCGCTACTCCTGGTATGCTACGAGTAGGCTGGGATGATACGTTTATAACGGGGGTCTCTTTACCAGATAATCAAGTAATTTATCAAATTTGTTTTGATAATATAGATACCGCAATAGATAATTTGCCTATTGTCTTTTCAGGCACGCCTACTTCAATAGAAGTAGTAGACAACCAAAATAATTTAGTCGCTCCTGAATTCATTAATGGAAATCTAACAATTAATTGTGATACTGGAAATAATGGTGGTGGATCAACCGAGGGGGATTTAACCTTCCGCTTCTCTCCTACTACAGCGAATTGTGGTGAACAGATATGCGCAGATGTCCAAGTGGGTGGCTTTAGAGACATATTATCTTTCCAATATTCTATTGTCTGGGATGCAGCAACCCTAGGGACAGCAACTGTTCAATCTTTTGGTATTCCAGACATTGGTCCTAGTAATTTTAATAATAATACTGCAGGGATTTTAAGAGTGGGATGGGATGATACTTTCATAACAGGAGTCACCATACCAGATGACCAACTCCTATTCCAAGTTTGTTTTGATCCCGTAGATGCGCCTATTGAAAATGCAGTCATCAGTTTTTCTGGAACTCCTACTTCTATTGAAGCAGTAGATAGAAACGGACAATTAATAATGCCTAACTTCCAAAGTGGTTCTATTAGTGTTAATTGTGATAATACTGGACTAGTAGACGCTGATAATGATGGTTTTACCAACGATGTAGACTGTGATGACAATAATGCAGCAGTCAACCCTAATGGAGTAGAAATTGCTAATAATGGCATTGACGAAGATTGTGATGGAGCCGATTTAGTCGAAAATGTTCCCGTAGATGCTGATAATGACGGCTTTACTAATGATGTAGACTGTGATGACAATAATGCAGCAGTCAATCCTAATGGAGTAGAAATTGCTAATAATGGCATTGATGAAAACTGTGATGGTGCTGATTTAATAATGGCTACAGATTTTCCAGATAATGATGGGGATGGGTTTACGAGTGATGTAGATTGTGATGATAATAATCCAATCATTTATCCCGGTGCAATGGAATTCCCGAATAACGGAGTAGATGAAGATTGCGATGGTGTCATTGTATTCATCGATGCGGATGGAGATGGATTTAACTCTAGTATTGATTGTGATGATACTAACCCGAATATCAATGGTCGAGCAACAGAAATCCCTGATAATGGCATAGATGAAGATTGTGACGGTGAAGATTTAATAACCATCGTCAATGACTTCCCAGATAATGATGGGGATGGATTTACGAGTGATGTAGATTGTGATGATAATAACCCAATTATTTATCCTGGCGCTACTGAATTTCCGAATAATAATGATGATGAAGATTGTGATGGTATTGCCCAATTTATTGATGAAGATGGAGATGGCTTCAATTCCAGTCTAGACTGTGATGATACTAACCCGAATATCAATGGTCGAGCAACAGAAATTCCTGATAATGGTATAGACGAAGACTGTGATGGAGAAGATTTAGTTACTATTACAACATTCCCAGATAATGATGGGGATGGATTTACGAGTGATGTAGATTGTGATGATAATAACCCAATTATTTATCCTGGTGCTACTGAATTTCCGAATAATAATGACGATGAAGATTGTGATGGTATTGCCCAATTTATTGATGAAGATGGAGATGGCTTTAATTCCAGTATAGATTGTGATGATAATAATCCAAATATCAATGGCAATGCTGTTGAAATCCCAAATAATGGGATTGATGAAGATTGTAATGGGGAAGATCTTGTAACAAACACCTTCATCGATGCAGATAATGATGGGTTTGATAGCATTGTGGATTGTGATGATAATAATCCAAACATCAATCCGAATGCGACCGAAATACCCAATAATGGTATTGACGAAGATTGTAATGGCGAAGATTTAATTCAAGCTGTCGATGCCGATGGAGATGGCTTTGATAGTGACGCAGATTGTGATGATAATAATCCTAACATCAATCCAAATGCGACCGAAATACCCAATAATGGCATTGATGAAGATTGTAATGGCGAAGATTTAATTCAAGCCGTCGATGCCGATGGGGATGGCTTTGATAGTGACGCAGATTGTGATGATAATAATCCTAACATCAATCCAA
>CAZXYA010000383.1:6113-9182 GCA_964644655.1 uncultured Saprospiraceae bacterium
ATGCGACCGAAATACCCAATAATGGTATTGATGAAGATTGTAATGGAGAAGATTTAGTGCAAGCCGTCGATGCCGATGGGGATGGCTTTGATAGTGATGCAGATTGTGATGATAATAATCCTAACATCAATCCAAATGCTACTGAAATACCCAATAATGGCATTGATGAAGATTGTAATGGAGAAGATTTAGTAGAAGAAGTAGATGATAATGCTGTATCTATCAACTTATCCAATGAAACGACCACTTGTGGTGAACAAGTATGTTTAGATGCCTCCGTCAATAATTTTACGGATTTAATCTCCTTCCAGTTTTCTTTAAATTGGAATCCAGCAATGTTAACCAATGCAACTACCCAGAATTATAATCTACCTGGTTTAAATGGCTCTGCCTTCTTCACACCAGTAGACGGTATGATGCGAGTCAGTTGGTTTGATACACAAGTAGCAGGAGTTTCAGCAGCAGAAAATCAACTTATTTTCCAAGTTTGTTTTGATGTAACTAGTACTGCAGCTGCGACGACGGCTATTACCTTTTCTAATAGTCCAATTCCTATCGAATTCATTGATAGTGAAAGTAACGAAGTACCGACCAACTTAATCAACGGGGAGGTTAACATTACCGATTGTGCCAATGTCATCACAGGGGAAACGGATGTACTGACAGCTTCAAACGAACCTAAAAACCCCACTACAATACCCCAAAACATTCCTCAATTATCTAATATCAAAAATAGTACGACCAATCCTAACTTAGGCAATATTCAAGTATATCCTAATCCGACTAGTAATCGTTTAAATCTTGTTTGGGAATATCCATTGCAGCAAGATGGGGTGGTTAGATTGTATAATATTTGGGGTAAATTATTACAAACGATACCTGCTAATAAAGGGCAAAATCAAGTGCGTTTAAATCTAGGTAATCTTGTTAATGGGGTTTATTTAGTAGAAGTGCAGGAAGGAGATGCTTTTGTTCGGAAACGAGTGATTCGACACTAGATAGTACATGCTATAAAATAGCTTCCAAAATTTTGAATACTGAAAATTCTAAAAAAATGGTGCTTTCCAAAAGAGGATAGCACCATTTTTTGTTTCCCAATAAAATTATTTGCTGTAAGCAATTATAATGCTATTGGAAATATTTTTCGCCAAGCAGCCCTTGGTGCTACCCTTAATCAATCTCCACGTCCCGCCGAACCGTCTCAAAACCCTCCATAACCTTTTCTAGAAATCAAGGTCTTAATATTAATACCTGTTTCATTAGAAATTTCTTGAAAAGTTTGCCCTTCTATTTCATTCCAAATAAAAGCATTACGCTGGGCTTCTGGTAATTCTTCTAATGCGGCAAACAATTCTTCCCAAAAGACTTCCCGCCACAGTTCTGTTTCCGGCGTATGATTATCTGCTAGTAATATTTCTCGGAATACTGTATCTCCTTCATTCTCCTCATAAGCATAATCTTCTAATGCTTCATTTTTCTTTTTTCTATAGGAATCTGTTATTCTATTGCGAGCGACGCTAAATAACCAACCACTCGCCTGTTCTATTGGTTCGGTATCAATGACTCGACTAAATTGATACCAGACCTCCTACAAAATATCTTCTGCATCGGCATTCGTTGAGACTCTTCCTCGAATAAACTGGAAAAGTCGCTGGCTATATTGTTGTATAGCCCCACCAACGGTCTGATTTCGTTTTTTTGTCATTGATATATCTGGTGGTTCTTTCATTACTTAAGTAGACGAACCAGTTTTGATTTTACTTTAAAATTATTCATTTTTTCTTTCAAAAGCATAATTATTAACTTTTGTTTGTAACTTGTAAGCCAATCCAATCACCCTAAATTATTGAACTATGACCAAAATCAAAACGCTTCTATTTATTTTTATTAGTACGCTCTCTCTTCCTACTTTTGCCCAATTAAATATTACAGATTTTGAACTAGGCGGCAGCGCCACCAAACTCAATGAAGAATGTATTCGTTTAGTGCCTGATTTGCAATATGATTCTGGTTCAGCTTGGTACAAAAAAGCGATTGATTTAACTGCGCCTTTTGAAATGGAAGTCTGTTTGGTGTTGGGTTGTAAAGATGGCGAAGGAGCCGATGGAATTGTTTTTGTGTTTACCCCTTTTGCCCGCACAGGTTTTTGGGGCGAAGGCATGGGTTTTGCAGGCTTAAATCCTTCCTTGGGAATTGAGTTTGATACTTATCAAAATTATCATCTTGGCGACCCACCAGAAGACCATATTTCCGTGATGGCAAATGGGGAAACTTATCATCCTTACAGTTTGGTCAAACCCATCAAAGTAGCTAATTTAGAAGATTGCAAACGACATCCTTTAAAAATAGTCTGGGACCCGTATGAATTATTATTGAAAATATATTTAGATGAGGAGTTAAAAGTTACTTATCATAAAGACCTTGTCAAGGCTATATTTCAGGGAAATTCTGGCGTATATTGGGGCATTACTTCTGCTACTGGCAGATTGAGTAATAATCACGATATTTGTATTAAAAAATTGCAGTTCGCTGAATCCAATCAATTACCAAATTTGGGTTTAAAATATCCAAAAGAGTTGATGGCAAAAGAAAAAGATAAATGAATTATGAGTTATAAGTGATGATTTATGAGTTGTTCCCCATTCATAACTCATCACCCATCACTTATAACTCACAACTAAAAAAATATGCCTAATACCATACCAGTTTACAAAAGCAAAGGCTTCAAACCAGCGGTTTTCGATATGGCAAAAGACCCACTTAATTTTGTGATCGAGCAAAGTCGAAAATTCAATAATTTCTTTAGAATTCCTTTCTATGGCATCCGACAAGTATTTGTAACGGCTGATGTCGAAGTCATTAAGCATGTATTACAAACCAAGCAAAAAAATTATAAAAAAAGTGCGGCTTATAAACAATTAAAGTTGGCCTTGGGCAATGGTTTAGTGACAAGTGAAGGGGAATTTTGGCGCAGACAACGACGCATGGCACAGCCCGCTTTTTATAAAACGCAATTCGCTCATCCCCAAAATAGGGTGAATTAAGAAAAAAGTACGATCTTTGAAATAA
>CAZXYA010000384.1:0-9170 GCA_964644655.1 uncultured Saprospiraceae bacterium
TCTGGCGACTAAATCAAATATCAACACCCAAACTCAAGTTAGTAAATAAGGCTGTGATTAGGCACGATTTTAGATCAACTAATCGTCTGATAAAGAAATACTTTATAGATAGGAATAGACTTGTGGTGTTGAGCAAGTATGGTCGAAGAACGCTAACCTTCATGGCTTTCCTCTCATATTTTATTTATGTGATTAAACAATTCTTGACAAGATCAGAGTCAAGGACAATAGCGCTTCGAGCTTTCATTGACTCTACATTAAAAAATCCTTAAGCCTATGTCTTCAGAAGTTGTGATCAGGTTAAAAGGTGTGACAAAATCCTTTACTAATGTGCATAAACATAAGTCAATAAGAGATCGATTGCTAAATATGTTCGCATCCTCACACTTAGGGAACAATAGAACTAATGCTCTTAAGAATCTATCGATCGATATATTCAAAGGTGAAATTTTTGGCATTATCGGAAGAAATGGCAGCGGCAAATCAACTTTAATTAACCTCATTATGCAGACTATTAGACCCAATAAAGGAGGAGTTATTATAGTCAAGGGTAAACCTATCAGATTGGCGCTAGGAATGGGCGTTGATCCTAATCTAAGTGGTAGAGATAACATTTACGTCAATGGTAGCATTCTTGGATTAAGTTTTAGACATATCGGATCAATTTTTGAAGATATAGTGGAATTTTCAGGATTGACAGATTCGATTGATAGCCCTGTAAAACATTACTCAAAAGGGATGAAACAAAGACTACTCTTTTCTATTGCTATGCACGCTGAAGCCGAAATATTTTTACTTGATGAATTTTTTGGAGGAACAGGAGATGAAGACTTTAAGATCAAATCAGATAAAGCGTTTAAAAAACGAATCTTAGCTAAGAATACCATTGTTCTGGTTAGCCACTCGCTTGCCATTATTAAGAAACATTGTGACAGAGTAGCATGGTTGGAACAAGGAAAATTAATGATAGTGGGCGCGCCTGATGAGGTTATCCCATTGTACCGAAAGTCCATGCAATAAAAACCTGCCTCAATGCTAAATAGAGTTTCAAACAATCTTATTGACTATTTCCCAGAAAGTAACCGTTTTGAAAGAATCTGGAAATTAGCCCAAGTTGACTTCAAGAAACGATTCTATAATAATAAATTAGGACTATTCTGGGCCCTGCTTAATCCACTCTTTCAGGTATCTATATATTCTTTAGTTTTTACCTATCTCATGCCAAGAGTTAGTGAAGATATACCCAATTTTGCGCTATTCATTTTCTGTATTATTGTTTTCTGGATGGAATTCGTTCAGATCACTAAGCGATCTATGAAGGTGATGTACTCGAAAAGATATTTAATAGAAAACATAAATGTTAACAAACTTGATTTGTTCTACTCAACAACAGTCTCTTCTATCCTGAGTTTAGCGTTTAATGTATCGGCTTTTATGCTCTTCGCTCTATTGGCAGGGCAATTAAGTCTTTCAAATTTTGCGATGATGCAAGTCTTAGTTGTAACATACTTACTGCTCGCTACTGGCATTGGTATGATTTTAGGGTGGGTTTATATTTATTTGCGTGATTTAGAACATCTATATGACATAATAGTCATGCTGGGATTTTGGACGTCAGGGGTATTTTTTGATGCGACTCCAATAATAGCTAAGTATCCATTTATTAGCATTATAAATCCGTTCATTGGATTACATATCAATCTTCGCTATTGCTTATTAGGCATAGGAGAATTTAAATGGGATATATTAACATTTAATGTACTTATTGCTCTTATCCTTTTTACATTAGGACAATTATTAATTAAAAGATATAGTTTTGAAGTTTTGGAAAATATCTAATCAGCTTCAAGCAGAACATGTTCCATCCGAACTTGTATTTATCAGAGGTTTTCAGCGATCAGGCACTAACTGGCTGTGCAATCTAATGAATCTACATCCTGAAATAACCTGTACTGGAGAATTTCATTTTGAATCACTATTTAAGTCAATCAATCACATGTTGAATGACCAATTTTCTTATTACAATACACCAGAAAGAAAGAATTTACTTCATTCTCAATTTTGCAATTTTATAGAATCTATAGTGTTCGAAAAATGCAATCATAATAGAATCTGTATTGATAGAACACCATGCTCTCTTACAGATACATATATGCCCGATTATAAATATTTATTAATCACAAGAGATGGACGAGATTGTATAGTAAGCTGGTTCTATCATTGCCTTAATAAAGAGATTATCGTTAATGATAAAATGGGTCAGAACATTGCATTATTTAAAAAAGAACCTACATATTTCGAGGCAAATAAAAGTCAATTACTGAATATGCCTAATTTTCTACGTAGATTATCAAAACAATGGAACGATCGGGTTTTATCTGACCTAACTCTTTCGGACAAATCCAATGTCTATATGATATCTTATGAGCGACTCATTAAACAAACTGAGATTGAAAGATTAAATATTTACAAATTCTTAGATATAGAACCATTACAAGCAAAATCTCTGACTAAGCGTACCTCTCCAGGTTTTGAACAACATGATCCCAAAAGTCACTATCGACAGGGCAAATCAAATAGATGGAAAGAATACTTCACGGAACAGCAACATGGTATCTTTATCTCAGAAGCTGGAGAAGCACTTCAGGCATTAGGCTACTCAAATAATCTATAGCTATGTGGTTCAAGATCTTACGACTCTGTTTGTTATTCCCACGTACGTTTTTGAACAATGTCAAGCTGTCTAACTATCTACGCTTAATTCAAGCTTTGCAAGAAGAGCCCCTTGAGCAAATTTTATCCAATCTCAAATTATTCTTAGAAAATGATGGCAAGTCAAAACAAATAAATCAAGATCAACAGTCAGAACTCCATCGAATAGCAACATTCCCGTTTAAAACAACCTTTCTCCTTGTATCACATGAGGCGACTCTCACCGGAGCACCATTGATCATAAAACAATTAGGAGAAAATTGGAGTCTAATACATTCTATAAATATCATATTCCTTCTATGCAAACCTGGAGAAATTTGTGACGATTTCAAAAGCATAGGTCCAACCCTATTAATCAATAATTACGACAATGTACTTGAAAGAGATCGTCACATTACATTCCTATTGGAACAAATACTGCCAGTATGTACTATTGATAAGTGTTATGTCAACTCTGCCGAATCCCGATTCATCTTACCTCAACTAAAGAAACTGGTCAGCGCTCCAATCATCTCTCTTATACATGAATTAGGGAATTATTATCCTAAAGGGAGTTGGGACATTATTGACCAATACTCAGATCACATAGTATTTCCTGCTCAGTTTGTCCGGGATAAAGCCATGATCAATCATCAATTTACTTCTTCTATCACAATAGCCGGTCAAGGCCTACTTAAACCGGAAATATTATCAGCAGACAGACACGTTATGAGAGCTAAAATCAGATCAGAATTAAAACTGCCTGATAATGCTAAAATAATATTAGGCTGCGGATCTACTATCGCTAGAAAGGGCATAGATTTATTTGTATACTCCGCTATAAGTGTACTAAATAAATTAGATATTCATAGTAGAATGTCAACCTTCTTTATATGGGTTGGTGATGCTCCATATCAGGATATCCAACTTTGGATGAATAGAGCTATAAAAGATGCGAACTATGAAGACCGAATACTTTTTATTGGTTCATTAAAAGATACGATACCGTATTTTGTAGGATCCGACATATTTTTTATGCCTTCTAAAGGCGATCCCTATCCTTGTGTAGTTCAAGAGGCTGCTGCTGCGGGACTCCCTATTGTTGGCTTTGAAGGTTCAGGTGGATGGCCAGAATATTTGCCAGATAGATTAAAGCATATGATTCCATCAGGTGATGTAGCTTTGGTCTCTGAAAAAATAATTGAAATCTCTAAATTGACCCGTTCGTCCGCACCTTATTCAAATAATTTTTCTGACTATTCTGACAACATTCGATTAATATCTACTATAACATCAACTCTATGAATTTAGGCCGTTATTTGAATAGACATATATTCCATGCCAAATTTTATTCAGAAAGACATAACGTATCCTTGAAAAGTTCTTGGAATCATTTTAATTCAGTGGGCATTCAATTACTTCTCAATCCATCCCCTCTTATAGACCCTCTTTATATATTTGCTCATAGTCCAACAAAATCTATAGATTTAGTAAGTCTTAAATTATTATTGAACACTCGAATAAACCCACATCCGCTATTTAATTTAGAATACTTTGAATCTCAAATTTCTAAATATTTCAAAAATACATTTGACGCTATTGATTACTATTATAAATTAACTCCGGTTATCTCTTCTTCACCACTTTTCAGTGTTGATGAGTATTATGAGTTAAATCCAGACGTCAAAAAAGCAGGAGTAAACCCATTGATCCACTACATAGAATACGGAGCCAACGAAAATCGAAATCACACTACCAGCTTTCAACTCGAATTGTCAGATATCTTTAATTCTGTCGTATGGCCTGAACTAAAGTTCCAGTCTTTAACTCACCTAGAAAAATTACAATATTCAGAGGATGTAGACGCACTCTCATTTGGTTCAAAACATTATACTTCCAGTGAAACATCTCATTCGGAGACTGATTCTTTATTCGATATTGATTTTTACCGTACAACTTACCCTGATATAGCGAGAGTTAACGACCCATATTGGCATTTCAAAGAGCATGGCGTATATGAAGGGAGAAAACCAAATGTTTTATTCGATCCTGTTTACATATCTTCAATAAATAATGTAGGCTTAAACTCGAATCTATTAGAATTTTATAAGATAAACTGGAGAAAGGTTAACCCACATCCTTTGTTTGATTCTTGGTTGGTTTATAAAGAGTTCAGATCAGACATTGATAAGCTCGGTATATCACCACTAGAATATTTTCTTCAATTTTTAAACCTTGATACCTTTATACCAAGTAATCTCTTTGATGTTAAACATTATCTATCACAAAGTGCCATAACCGACAAATCCAATCCATTAATACACTATCTCAAACACGGCCATAACAAAGAATATAGTCCATCGCAAACATTCAATCCTAATATATATCAAAAAATCAGAACGAGTAATGAATCAAAATCAACATTAGCGTCAATATCAAAATACTCTCTCTACTTGCAAAAGCGCAATCTCAAAGTAAATAATTCGTTGTATCACTTTGAAAGAGAAATAAACCAGCTCGATTACAACAAACCATCATTAATATTTATATCTCACGATGGTTCATGGACTGGTGCTCCTTTGATCATTTATAACTTATCGAAATACTATTCTGAGCATTTTGATGTAAATACTATAAATCTAATCCTCAGAAAAGGAGGAGCTCTTGTAAAAGAATTTAGTCAAACTGGTCCGACTTATATTATTTCTGACTTCAACAATACAGCTCTATTAGAAGATGAGTTGGACCATTTAATTGACAGGATAAAATCTAAAGAAATTATAGCTTTAGTTAATTCTGCGGAATCCAGGGTAACACTTCCTATTTTAAATGATAAGAATGTTTTTGTCTTATCTCTCATTCATGAAATGGCACACTTTTATCCAGAATCAGCATGGTCTAGTATTAATGACCATTCTGATCTTGTCTTATTCCCTTCACACATTGTAAAAAAATATGCCCTTAAGAATACTCATTTTGATCATACAAAAATACACGTTCGTGGTCAAGGAATATTTCCAGACAAACTCTCCATTGACAATAAAAACGACTATAAATCCCAATTACGAGATGAATTAAACCTGGAAGAAGATAGTTTCATCGTTCTGGGGTGCGGAACTATAAATAGTAGAAAAGGGGTAGATCTATTCATCTATACAGCAATTAGCTACATAAAGTCTCATGAGTCTAATGTTACATTCATATGGTTAGGAGGCGCCCCAACTCAAGGTGTTAAGTTTTATTCAGATCTCAAATCAACAATTTCACACGTCGGCCTAAATAGCAAAATACTACTCCTACCATCAACTCCACAGACTTCACTCTATTTCGGTGGCTCTGATATGTTTTTTATGGCCTCAAGAGCAGATCCTTTCCCTTGTGTGGTGCTCGAAGCAATCGAATTTAAATTACCTGTATTATATTTTGAAAACACAGGTGGATACGAAGAGATTCTCGATGATCCTAAATTTCGTCTTAGTACCGAATTGGGAAATATAACGCAATCCGTTGAATTGATCGAACAAATAAGAATCAATCAAAGACACAAAGAGGATATCGTCAAGTATCAAAGTGATATTTTACGAAATAAATACACTTATGACAAATACGTTGAATATATTAATCAGATTATAGGATCTAAACTTCCCATCGGATCCGAATTCACAGAGCATTTGGGTATTGAACAAATGCGTAAAATAAATATCATATTTACTATAGATGATTATTGGATCAGTGGTGTTAACACTGTTATTATCAACACTATACGTGGCTTACTCCAATTAGGAGAAAATCCAATATTGCTCATTACAAAAATCATATCACCCCAACACTTGGAAGACATTCCGCTAGACATACCGGTAAAACTCTTAGACTTAGCTTCCAACGAGCCCGCAGAGATAAAAGCTAAATTCTTAGAATTCATAAATTCATTTGATAAATGCACTCTAATACCTCATACAGATTACCTCATAACATCTTTTTCTAAAGAGCTCTCATTAATACCAACAGTGACGACTATAGGTGTACTCCATGCAGACGACGTGGAACACTATGATCATGGTTACACTCAAGGAAGATATTGGGAT
Source organism: uncultured Saprospiraceae bacterium (assembly GCA_964644655.1). Classification (GTDB taxonomy): domain Bacteria; phylum Bacteroidota; class Bacteroidia; order Chitinophagales; family Saprospiraceae; genus JAFMDF01. The sequence goes on from CAZXYA010000384.1 coordinate 6,777, forward strand.
CACATTGTATGCGTATCAACTAAAATAAAAGACAAACTCCTCGAAATCAACCAAAGTTTCTCAAATAAAACATCAGTAATACTTAATGGGGTTGTCGCATACGATCAAAAAGAACTACTCAATAAATTTAGGAATGTTGACATTCTGCGGATATGCTATGTCGGAAGGCTTGTTCAATTCCAAAAAAGAGTTCTCGACTTTGAAATAGTTGTTGCCAAGCTCAAAGAAACAAATCTCAGGTTTCACTTAACCATTATAGGTGATGGGCCCGAGTATCAAAAACTCAACAATTTACTACGAAACCATATTAATTCTGGGTATGTGACACTTGCAGGGAAACTTTCTCAAGAAGAAACTATGGAGAAATTAGAAGAAACGCATCTGGTTACTCTCATATCTGATTTTGAAGGTCTTCCAATGTCAATACTAGAGGGTATGGCAAGAAATTGCATACCTTTAGTCAGTAGGGTTGAAAGTGGTCTAAACGAGATATTAAATGAAGATAACTCACTAATTTTTGAGATCGGTGACTATAATGACATGGTGGATAAGATCGTCGAATTTATAGCACTCAGCACAAAAGATAAAATTATTATGAGTGAAATGTCATGTAATACTCTCTCTGAAAAGGGTCTTACCTCAGAGATAATGGCCAAGAATTACTTGGCACTATCAAATCATTACTTTCACATACAGCACTAATCATAAATGACCTCTGTACTATTTAATGATCTCATGGCTAAACACATTTTACTAAAATCACAATCCAAACTATATGTATTATGTAGAGTGGGAAAATAAAGGATTCCCGTTAGAACCTATTAATATTAATGGTAAGGTCATCGTATATGTTCATATTCCAAAGGCAGCAGGAAACTCATCCATTCTGCCTATTAAAAACTCCGTAGATTCGGCATATTCTGTTCAGTGGAATGATCTCCAAAATTCATGGAACAATTTTCTACTTGAACAAAAAAAAACTAAAAAATATGACTTAGTTTCTGGACATATTCGTGACATTCATTTAACACAACTAAAAGAAAGCAATATAAATGCTTATTATATAACTTTTCTCAGGCACCCTTATAAAAGGATCAAATCACTCTATGCTTACAACTCAATGGACTCAACTCCAGGTAGTAATAAATTTAAAAAAACCTATAAAAATTTTGAAGATTATGCCCTTAACGGAGTGATGCCCAACTCAATGTCCCGCCAATTATTCAGTGGTGCACTTTCATCCTGGGAAGCCATAGAAAAATTAAAATCACGATATCACTTTATCGGATTAAGCGACCATTACGAATTATCTATGACTGCATTATCTAAACTTTTGAATATTGACATTGACTTCAACATTGTAAAAAATCCTTCCAATTATTACCACAATGATCAATTCTATCTATCTTCTGAGTCATATAAAGAATTACAACTAAAGCATTCGATAGATATGGATATGTATAAGAACATCGAAACCTCTTCAATAAACCTATTTAAAGTACTTTTTAAAATAAAAACAAATGACTCTTACTAAAAGATATATCAAAAAACTAGAATGGCAAAATGTTATAATACATAATACTGTTGAACATCTTTCTATGCAATTATTAAGCTCATTAGACGTAAGTGATAAATCTTGGTTAGACGGTGTTTCTAATGAAATAATATTTTGGTGGAGATATATATCGGAAAGACTGAATGACAAAGACTTTATAGATAAAATAGTGACTGGGGGAAAGTTTCAATATGAAAATCTGTTTGAACACTATCAAAAAAAAGATTTGAAGGTATTAGATATTGGTTGCGCAATAACCCCGGATATTGGTATTATATCAGATAAATTTGATATTGATTTAACCCCGTTAGATCCATTAGGGTTAATTTACAATCATATCCTCGATTTTTATAAGATAGACTACCGAACGCCAATATTAACTGGACTTGCAGAACAACTAAACAATTATTTTAATGGTCAAAAATTTGATCTTATACATGCAAGGAATAGCTTAGATCATTGCATAAACGTACCAGAAGCATTTGAAAACATGCTCAAGCTTGTATCAAATAGAGGAATCATTCTTCTCCAACATTTTGAAAATGAAGGTCTTAATCAAAATTATGAAGATTTTCATTTATGGAATATCACGACAGAAAATAAAGCTATAAAATTTTGGAATCCTTCAAGCTCTTTCATATATAACCCAAATGAATGGGGATTTAAAGTTGAAATCAAAAAAGAAGAGAAAATTAAGCGTAATGGTAATAAATATATTTTTCTTACGCTCACTATAAGAATGTAAGAGCAGTCTGTATGCCGTTTTGTTCACACCAACTAGTATCGTATCCGTCCGAGTAACTACAGCTTGACATTGTGGGGTAGTAGTATGTTGATCT
>CAZXYA010000385.1:0-9153 GCA_964644655.1 uncultured Saprospiraceae bacterium
TCGGTTGTCAGTTGTCGGTTGTTGGTTGGCTGGGCAAATTAATAGCGTATGGGCGATTTGCTAAATTTTCAAAATTTAGTAAATCTTTAAAGCTATCAAAAACAAAAAACGTTGCGGTTTTACGACTTTGTGTATTCCTATTTTTTGCGACGACGAGTATTTTACCCGCCCAAACCGAAAAGTCAAAAAACATAGAAAAGACCTTTGATTTATCACAAGAAGGGACCGTAAAAGTAGATCATCGTTATGGTTTATTAAAGGTAATTCAATCCACAGACGGGAAAGTACATTTAAATGCGAGAATGCGAGTCGAAGGCAATGACGAAGAAGAGATTCAAAAAGCCCTCTCTCAGTTTGACGTGGATATTAATGAATTTGGCAATCAAGTGATTATCGAAACCGATTTGAGCATTAAAAACTGGAATGGAAGAAATGGCAAAATCCATTTGACTTTCAAAAATGGCGCAAAGGTCAAAGGGCTAAAGAAATTTACGGTGGAAATGTTATTGGCAGTACCAGATTTAGCAGCACTTACCTTAAAGAATAAATATGAAGACATTATCATCGATCATAATTTTAAAGGGGATTTAGAAGTGGAAATCTATGATGGTGATTTAAAAGCTAAAAGTGTGGATGGGGAATTGGAATTAAATATCAAATATGGAAAGGCGATTTTTGACAATATTGGGGATGCGGACTTAACGCTATATGATTCTGAAATGGAAATGGAGGCAGGAAAGGCGATCAAGTTAGCTAGTAAATATTCAGAATATACGATTGGAGATACGGAGTCCCTAAAAATCAATGCTTACGATGATAAATTCGAATTGGGGAATGTCAAAGGACGCTTAGAAATTAAAGATAAATATTCCGAAATGGAAGTCGGTAATTTCGGGGAAGCTATTTTAGAAGTACATGATGGTGATTTTGAAGCCAAAAAAGGAGGGGATTTAAGTATTATTGATACTAAGTATTCTAAATATCGGATAGCGGAAGTTGGCAATTTAGAGATTGAAGGGGCGCATGATGATAAATTTATAATTAAAAAAGTAGCGAATTTTGAAGTGGATATTACAAAATATACGGAATTCGAAATAGACAATCTGGCTGGTAAATTTAAAGTGCAGCATTCCCATGACGATAAATTTGTGATTGGCACTTTAAAAGATTTAATGGTCAATCAATCTAAATATACCGAATTTGAAATTACCAATCTTGCAGGTCAAGTAAGTTTATTGGATTCGCATGACGATAAATTGGATGTAAGGGAAGTTGCGACGTCTTTTAAAGGTTTAAAAATGAATGGAAAATACACCAAAGTAAATATGGATATTCCATCATCGGTCAAATATGAAATTGATGCAGAAATGAAATATGGAGGGATTGAATATGATGAATCAGCTTTTGAAAGTCAATATTATAAAGAAAAAGATAGCATTTTAGCCGTACGAGGAAAGATAAAAGGGGCAGGGCCGAATGCTCCTAAGATCGAAGTGAGAGGGCATGATTGTAAGGTGGACCTGAATTAACACGGTATTTATTCTAAAATAAATCATATAGAAAGAGCTTCCAGAACTTGAAGTTCTGGAAGTTCTAAGCATATGTTTTGTAATCGACCTTGTTACTAACTTTCCTTGTTATTATTTTTTAGCCCAAAATTTTGAAGGGCGGTAACATGTAAAGCGGAGAGTCCCTTTTCCTTATGTTTTAATTCTGATTTCATGGCTTCATGTAAAGCAGGTAGCGCATGAAAAGGGACCGCAGGAAAAGCGTGATGTTCTGCATGATAAGGCATATTCCATAAAAGAAAATTGACCAATTTATTGGTTTGAATACTACGAGTTCTATCTAAGATATTTCCTGCATGTGGCAAACCATTATGTTCCATAACAAGATACATAGAAAGGAAGCAATGCCCTACAATTTGCCCAGTAAAAATGCCCCAGAAACCCGTATGAATATACCATGCAAGTAGACCGAAACCGCCATAAATAAGGACAAAGAAAAAGCTTTCTATTGCAATCTTAACGCGCATTTTAGGGCGAATATAGGCGGTAAATTTTTTTCGGATAATTTCTGGAGATCCGATAACTCCAAGAAGGATTAGATTTAATTTTAGATATAAATAAGGAATACCTGTCAAGAAAGCCAGATAGATTGGTGGATTTGTTAAGATGGCTGGTCCAGGTTTGTCACCAATAGAAATTTCAGGATCTAACCCTGGAATATGGGTATGTCGATGGTGGGTAAAATGTAGTTCCCGAAAGATAGAAGTAGGATAAAAATGAGCAATTCCTGCTAAGATACTGACTATTTGATTCAGTTTTTTGGATTTAAAAGCCGTGCCATGACCCGCTTCATGCAAAGCTGCAAACATACTACAGCACAAGAGTCCAAAAACAATATGAGCCATTATTAAATGAAGCCAAGTCTCCTCCCAACTCCAAACAATCCACGCACCCGAAAAAATAAATAAAGAAAAAGTCAACAAAAAACGACCGAGCGCAGGATTATCTTTGCGATTCATTAATTGTATTAATTGGGCTTTGGGTATTATTTTACTTTTGTGAAATTTTTCCTGCATCTGTCTATTTTTTTGCTCATTTCTATTAATCACCACGAAATGATTGGACCCTTTAGGAGTTATAGAGAACTTGTTATCCCAACATATAAATAGCTGCCAAACAAACCAAAAAGTAACCCACTAAACCACCTGCTCCTTCATAATCTTTTGCCAATCGTTGTCCAAAAAACAAAGACAAAATAGACAAGGCGGATAATTGAGCGCCTATTAAACCCATCTGAGTACCATTCCCCAATATAATCTGTATTACTCCAATAGCAGAAAAGATACCTGCGGCTACTTCCAAAATTGTAAGGACAGGCATCAATAAGCCAACTGTATTTTTTAATGGACTTTTGGCAAAATGCCCTGTTAACCATTCTAAATTACCTTTATAATTGACAACTTTATCCAAGCCAGATTGTAGAAAAAGAATCGCTAGAAAAGCGAGACTCAATATTTGAAAAGAGCTTGTTGTGGTTAGGAACTGCTGCATGGCGTAAATTGGTTTTGTATTAGAAATAGGACAAATCTAATGAAAAGAAATAAATTCTTGATTACTTTGTGTTTTTTTAATAATTTTTAGCACAATACCAAACAATAATCCAGAAAGATAGATGGAAAAGGGAGTTTGGGAGGGTAGAATATCTGAAAAGTTATGCGCTTATGATTTTTGCATCATATAATTTTTTTTATTTTATTACGATATTTACGATTGCTATTTTTAGCGGGACTTATCTTTTATTCTCTTATTTTCGGAATCGTTTACTTATTTTAAATGTCCTGCTTTTTTATATGTGTGGCATAATCGTTGGCTTAGAATACTATTTGCAACAGTTTTAACATCAGGATAAAACGAAATGGAACCCCAATTCCTTAAAGTAGTCCACATTAAATATTAAAAATCTTGTTTAAAGGCAAGATGTTCGCTTTGCAATTCAGAAGTTAACTCTTCTTTTATGCTTAGTAGTTAGTACAGATTCTACTTTTATTCTGATTTTATCAGACATTACCAATTTAATTGACTAAATCAGCATTCCTAAAACACTATAATACTAGTTTATTTTTACTAACCCTTTTCTTGGTGGTAGCTAACTTATTTAGTTTTCAGTTCTTTTCATAAGAACAGTCTGCTAGCGGTATGTTTCCAATATTTTGGATACTAATTTGGAGTGATTTCACGGGGTGACTTTCCGTTGCCTCGTGAATTAAACCATTGATATTCAGCAGTTTAAGTTACGGAATAACGAGAAGTCACCCCCTAATAAAACTAGCGAAAACTTTGGAAATTTAGCACTAGGTCACTTTTTGTCCATACTACCATTTCGAAAAAAACTCACCAAATCACTAAAAACGGGACTGGTCGAAGTATAAATAAACCTTACTACTAACTTCAATTGAATAAGGAATGTACTATTGTTTTTGATTTTTTGACCTTCGAGTGTACTACAAGACTTTTGAGGTTAAGTTCAGAATGTTTAAATTTTCAAGAAATGATTGCTAAAACAATAAACAAACATGTTGATACGGAAAGACTACTAATGAAAAAACATCAAAAACTTATCAAATTTTTAGAAGATTGGTATCGAACACCGTCTCAAGAAAACATTTCTAAAACATTTCTAAAAGAAGTTATTGATGAATTGAATTTATTAGAAAAATTTTCTTTTACTAATAAGAATAAATTTTATGTATTGTTTAACCAAATCGACCTTTCATTAATTTATATAAGTGGTAATGTGAGGGGTACAGGATACACTCCGCAAGAAATTTATGATATGACTTTATTAGATGCTTTAAAAAGAATTTATTGGAAACATGTGCCTTGGGTATCTAAAGTGCATATTGATGGAAAGGCATTTAGAGACTTGACTAAATACTCTTCTATAAAAAATCATGAATTTCTTTATTGTGGGATTAAGTTGAAAGATAGATGGGGGAATATTAAGACATTTCTTTGTAGACAAAAATTTTTAAGCACAAATAAAAAAGAAAAGCCTGTTTTATCTTTTGTGATGGCGGAAGATATTACATCTATTTATAAAAGTGATTTGGGATGGTGTCAGGCAGTTGATTATACGAAGGAAATTCCATTGAAACGAGTCTTTTTTTTCCAAGGAAATACAAGTGCCCAACTACTAAGTAATCGAGAGTTAGATATACTGAGATTAATTATTAAGAATATGGACAGCGCGACGATCGCCAATCGCTTGAAAATCAGCATAGAAACGGTAAAAAAACATCGAAAGAATATGATTGCAAAGGTTGGAGCTAAGGACATGACCGCATTGATTTATCTTTGTCAACAAGCCAATGTGATTTAAGATTTATATGCGCGATGGTCGTTTTGAAACCTTAGAAGCTGTTGTCAATTTTTATAGCCAATATATTCAAGCACATCCAAATCTAGATACTAAACTAAAAAACGAAGATGGGGCGTCAAAGTATATAAATTTTATACCAACAGAGAAAGCAGATTTAGAGAGGGACATTACGCATATGGATGATCTGGCTTTTTCTGACCCTTTTAAGTTGTAATTTTTTTTAAATTTTAGTGATTTACAAAGAGAAAATATCGGGTATCTTTTTTAGGTATCCGATATTTTTTTGCCATTAATCCTCCCAAATCAACTATTGATATTTAATTTATCGCAATCCAATGATTTTTTATTTAAAATATAAGGTACATTAATTAACTTGCATCAGGTAATCAGAGCATGTTTAAATTTTCATGATTGAGCGAAAGTGAGCAAATTGATAGAATTTTAAACATGCTCTTAATGCTACTTGTTCCTAAACAATCCATTTAAATAAAATTATAAGCATGATAAAGGAAGCCATCACTACCCCCTTAGCTCCCCTCCCAATTTCCAAAGGCCATTGGTTATTAAAAAATATGCCAGCCATGAGTAAAAATATCCTTGGACATTTTTATGATATGGAACAGAAATTAGGGCCAACTTATGAGAATCCAATTCCTTTTATGCGGATTATTTGTACTTCTGAGCCAGATTTTATGCGCTATGTTTTACAACAAAATCATCGAAATTATAAAAAGGGAAAATCTTATGATGTTTTAAAATTAATCTTAGGCAATGGTTTGGTGACGAGCAATGGACAATTTTGGCAAAAGCAACGAAGATTGGCACAACCTGCTTTTCATAAAAAGAATTTAGCAGATTTATTTAATTCGATGGGAGAGGTAGCCATTGATTATTTGGATGGTTTGGAAGCGAAAAGAGGAACAGAAATAGATATTGCTAGAGAAATGATGGCGGTGACTGCAAAAATAGCCTTGAAATCCTTGTTTTCTGATAATTCGGAAGAGGATATGAATGCCGTTTATGAAAGCATGACGCAGGCGCAACGATATATAACGGATTTGATGAATGACCCTTTTGCACGCCTTACCTATCCATTAAGTGGTCGAAAAAAGCGATTCAAAAAAGATATGTCTGTTTTGAATGAGGTGGTCTTGAAGGCAATAGCCAAACGTAGGAAAGACACCAAAAAATATCCAGATCTACTACAAATGATGATGGATGCAACCTATGAAGATTCTAACGAACAGATGAATGACCAGCAGTTGATGGATGAAATGATTACCATGTTTAGTGCAGGGCATGAAACGTCAGCAAATGGCTTGGCTTGGATTATTCATTTATTGGTCAAACATCCAGAAATAGTGACTAAAATGCGGGCCGAGATTAAAGCAGTTTGTGGAGATGAATTACCCGGTTTTCAAAATATACGGCAGTTGACTTATATTCGCCAAGTGATTGATGAAGGCTTGCGTTTATATCCGCCTGTATGGGGGGTCAGTCGAACAGCCATTTCTGATGATGAATATAGAGGCGTAAAGATTGGTAAAAACGATATAGTTTTTTGCATTATTTATAATGCCCATCATCGAGAAGATTTATATAAGGATGCCAAGACATTTAATCCTGACCGTTTTGAGGCAGCTAAAGTGAAAGAAATGCCGAAAATGAGTTATTTACCTTTTGGTGGAGGCCCAAGATTATGTATTGGGAATATGTTTGCTTTGATGGAAATGCAACTAATATTGGTCGGCTTATTCCAAAGATTTGATTTTGACTTAATTAAAGACCAAGATATTGATATGGAACCTTTGATTACTTTGCGACCTCGGTATGGTATTCGGATGAATTTGAAGTAACTAGTCTCCCAAAACCTCCTCAATTTTCACCGCCTTTGAATGCTCAGAATGCTTAAAATTTTTGTTAGGATTTCTCATTTTAAAAAGTGCCGTGAATTGTTTCCAAATAAATAGGGGGATGCCCCAAATGGCATTCCAAATTTGTTCTGGAACTTCTGATAAATAAAGCGACCAAAAGATATTAAGGGTGAAAATACCGAGCCCCATAAATAACCAGATACTAATATAAGGATTGATGAAAAGCCCTGCAAATAATAAAAATAGGGCAGAAAAAAGTAAAATGAATAAAGGCGGTGCAATGGTAATCAACCCAAATAGTAATTGATTCCAATTAAAATTAATTATACCTTTTAAAATTAAACCAGAAGAATTGGGTAAATTTTGAAAGTAAGAATACAACCATCGACTTCTTTGCGTTTCTACTTGGTCGGCTGTGGTTACTTTCTCATCATAGACAATGGCATTTTTAGCAAAGACAATTTTTTCATCTGCTCTCAATAAGAAATTTTGTAGAATTTTATCTTCTTGTAACATCTTTTTCCACATTTCCTTTCCTTGCTGAATTTCAGGACTATCTAAATAAGCTTTATATAAGTTGGTTTTAACGGCCATACCAGACCCAGAGATAACAGAAGAGGAACCAATTAGGTAAGGGACATATCGCTCTACAAAATTTTTATAAAATTCTCCAGTAGAATCCGCACAAGCATAAACGGTATCTAGATTTTTGGCAGTTCTTTGTCCTTGAATACTTCTAAAACCTTGGTTGGCATAAACATTTATTTCTTTTAAAAAATTTGGGTGCACCAAATTGTCTGCATCTAAAATGACCGTATAATCATGTGGTCGAATAAAATTATCCATTGCATGGATAATAGACTTTGCTTTTAATCTTAAGGATGGATTTGGATAAAACACCGTTAAACGGTCATCCGTTAGGGAAAAATCACTAGGTTGACATTCATCACCGACTAGGTAAATATGAAAATTTTGATGAGTTTGTCTGAATAACGATTGTACCAAATGTTCTGTAATCGCTATATTTTTATAAGCAGTAATAATGCAAGCGAAATCATAATCTTTAGTTACTTTCTTAGGGTCGATCTGTTCTTTAAATAACTGCGCAAAAGTAACCGTCAAAAAAGGGAAGACTAGAAAAAAAAGTATAATACAGCTCAGTATCAAATAGATGATTTGCATGAATATGGTGTTTTCTCTTATTATATTTTATTGTAACTATTTACTAGTTGCCGAGCTGCCGATACTTGTCCCGCCGAAGGGGAACTTTAGTCGGGAGGCAGCAAGGAAATTAATATGTGGTAAGTAATTACATTTTATACTAACTATAGGGGACGAGGACGAAGGATGTAACCGAAAATTAAATCAATAATCCTTGAGATTCAAGTTTTTGTTATTGAATATTTAATTTTTGATACTTTCAAAAACAAAAGAGATGTTTTTAGCATCTCTTTTATAGCTTTCTAAGCATAACTTTTATCGAGTATAGGCTGTGATGGAAGTAAGATATTAGACGCCTCCCGAGCAGCTTTACGTTCTGCATTATTGGTGAAATTCCATTTAATGGCGCGCCAGAAAGCAGATAAATGATTCCATTCTCCTTTTAGGCAATACATCAAGGAATTTTTTGGAATTGCAAAAAGCCATAAGAATAAGGTAAAAACGAAATATTCCAATATACTTCTATTTTTAGCCATAAATAATATTCTATTTCGATTGAGATAATACGTTTTTAAAGGATTGGTCTTACCTACAGAAATAGATTCTTTATGATAAATTTTGGCAGTTGGTTCGAGTAAAATGGTATAGCCTGCTTTTCGGATTCGCTCACACCAATCTAATTCTTCATAATATAAAAAATAAAATTCCGACATCATACCTACTCGTTCTAAGACTTCTCGTTTGACCATCATGGCTGCACCATGTGCATAAAAAGTGGGCTTTGACTGGTAGTATTGACTCCGGTCTAGTTGTTTCTCTCCAATAATGATATTTCTACCAGTAAAAGGATTGACATTGGTCGCTCCAGCATATTGAATAACATCTACTTCTACTTCTACTTCCTGGGCAGAAGTCGGATAGTAGCAAATCAAAGGACTTACTACACCGATAGTTGGGTGTTCAAAGGCAGATAATATTGCGTTTATCGAACCTTCAGTAATGACCGCATCGTTATTAATAAAAAATAGGAATTGACCTTTGCTAATTTCAACACCAAGGTTGTTACCACCAGCAAAGCCCCTGTTTACACCACTTACAATTACTCTTACATCAGGATAAATCCTGTTTATTTTTGATTTTGGGGATACTTTAGAATCGTTATCCACCACTATAATTTCAAAAGGTATAGTTGTATATTGATAAATAGACTCAATTAATTCTAAGGTTAGTT
>CAZXYA010000386.1:0-9144 GCA_964644655.1 uncultured Saprospiraceae bacterium
CTTATGAATTCGATTTATCCAATTTGCCAGCTAAGGCTTTTGTTAAAACTTTTTTGCCTCAAACCAATGACCGACAAACCGTAAGTCAAGCAATTTTTACAGGAGATACTTTGACTTTTAAAACGAATTTCAATCAATCTGGTAAAGTTGGGGAATGGACAAGTAATCAGCAAAAAGAGGCGGTGTTTCAATGGGCCGTAGAAGTAGAAAGTAAAAAAATAGTTTATGATTTATCCGAAAACATGGGTTTTGAAACTTCTTTTACAGCAGCAATTAGCCCTTATTTACAAGCTACTGAACATATCCAATCTACAGCATTTATCATTGACTCTTTGGCACAGCAATTAAAGGGAGGGAACTTTTTAATGACCCTACAAAACAACTTCGATTATGTTAGCCAAATCACAAATTCTAATACAGGCGTATTAACCGATGCCTTAACGACCTTGCGTAGAAATAGAGCTTCTTGTAATGGAAAGAGTCGATTATTTGTGGCACTTTGTAGGGCGCAAGGCATTCCTGCAAAAGTTGTAGGCGGCATTATCTTGGAAAATGTCAGCAAACGTACTTCCCATCTTTGGGCAAGTGTTTATTATGATGGTTACTGGATTCCTTTTGATGTATTGAACCAACATTTTGCCCAATTACCTGCCAATTATTTGGAACTACATACAGGTGATGAATTTCTAATCACGCATACAAAGGCTATTGAATTTGATTATCAATTTCATATTCAGAGAAACTATGGTACCATCGCAAACGCAGAGACAATAACGCCACAATTATGGCCACTCCTTAACCAAACAGGTTTACCTCTCCATCTTTTAAGAGGACTTTTGCTCTTGCCAATCGTTGCCGTAGTTATAGGCATATTGAGAAATGTGATTGGGCTAAAAACCTTTGGGGTATTTCTACCTGCTTTGATAGCGTTAGGTTTGACGAATGTCAATTTAGGATGGGGGTTAATTGCCTTTTTGACGGTTATTTTAGTCGTTGCTATACTACATTTTCCCTTAGAAAAATTTGGTTTATTGCACACGCCTAAATTGGTCATTATGATGACCGTCGTCGTAATTACGCTCTTAAGTTTAAGTCTTTTAGGTACGCAAAATCAATGGACTGCACTTAGTCAAACCATCTTACTACCTGTCATCGTATTGTCCATCACCGCAGAGCGTTTTGCTAAAACTTTGGTGGAAGAACAATTGCCCGATGCTTTAAAAATGCTTGGTTCTACTTTTCTCATTGCCGCCTTGTGTTACCCGCTTTTTCAAGCAAATTTACTATTGGGCTTCTTCCTTAATTTTCCAGAAACTTATTTTATGCTACTTGGCATTATGATTTTATTAGGCCAATGGATTGGTATGCGCTTAATGGAATATCGACGATTTGGTTTATTGACTACTTGATTTACGTGTAAGTACTCAACAGCTTTTTTACCACAACTTGTCCCGATGCCTATCGTGGATAGATACATAGTACACATAGTTTTTTTGACGAGTATAGCTTAAGACCAAAGAGCCGTGAGCAAAACTTTGTTTTTAGTAAATTTATACAAGATTATAGTATAAAGAGGCAATAAACTATCCCGATATTAAAAATACGGGACAAGTTATGAACTTTATGCGCTTTATGGTAAAATTTTGATAGCTATTGAGTACTTACATTTATGTAGCCGAATAGACTAAGCTATTGAAAATAATCCCATTTTAATTAATTCAAAATAATTGAATATGTTCCGCTTATTCCAACATAAAGCATTCTCAACCAACATATTAGGCATCAACGAACGTAATGTAAATTATGTGTATGCCCAAAATCCTAGAAAATATTTCCCCTTAGCAGACGATAAAGTGCTTTGCAAAGACGTATTGCACCAGCATCAAATTGCCTGTGCCGAAACCTATGGCGTCATCGAACGAGTCGGTGATATTTCAAGCATCTGGTCAACCGTTCAACATTATGAAACATTAGCCATCAAACCAGCCAATGGTTCTGGCGGAGGGGGGATTTTAATTCTCAAAAAAATAAATGGGCAATGGACCAAAAGTGGTCAACCCATAAGCGACCAACAAATTTTTGCTCATTTAGCTAAAATTATCATGGGGATGTATGCCTTCGGTTCTTCCGATAAAGTATTAATCGAACAATGTATCGAACCGCATCCTTTTTTCCATGAAATCTATCCTGCTGGTGTTCCAGACTTTCGCATTATTTTGCTGCATGACCAACCCATAATGGGCATGCTGAGAGTACCTACGGATAAGTCCGACGGCAAAGCCAATCTACATCAAGGGGGATTAGGCATTGGCATTGATATGGCAACAGGGCGTTTGACCCATGCTTATGATGGAGAACAATACCATGAAACACACCCTGATAATAACAATATAATTCTGGGTAAAAAAATTCCTTATTGGGATACTTTATTAGCCCTTTCTATTGAAACTTCCAAGGCTTTTCCACTCAATTATTTGGGTATTGATATTGTATTAGACAAAACTTTTGGACCAATGATTATGGAAATAAATGTTCGCCCTGGATTGGGTATTCAATTGGCTAATCGGAAAGGGTTAAAAGAAGCTTTAATGAGGGGTCAGGTGTGAGGGGTCAGGTGTCAGATACCCGATACCTCAAGCCCAACACACGACAACTATATTTAACTAACCATTCAAAATTTAAAAAAATGACTTATCGCAAATCTGCAGCCCCTTATGTGTTATTACTTATTGTCTTAATTATTGGTGTTCCTATGATTAATTATCAAGTAGAAAAAAAACAAACCATAAAAATAGAAATCAAGCAAAAATCAGCTATGGAACAACCATTCCCTATAGCTTTAAACCAGAACTAACCAAAATAGATACTCAAATTTCTAGCGTGGACAACTCGATTTTCACTAGTTTCAACAAATTTCTACCTGTCGGTAGACAGGCATCATTCATATTTCATCGTTTCCTTATGCGTTATTTCCTGTTAATTTTCTTGTTTATCCCCTTTATCAATCATGCTCAATCAGAATTTAAATTATCCGTCGATAATCGAAGTGGCTATGAGTATAATGTTTTTAATCAAGCACCATTGCAATATACTGCTGACACAGCCAATTTAAATCCTATTCAAAGTGGCTTTTTTCAACAAGTAGGATTTGGTAGTACCTTAAAAAAAACGGTAAAGTCTCACCAATTCAGTTGGACAACAAAAGCCCGATTAGACCATTTTTGGCAGTTATCTGCCGCCAACTTACAACGCTGGGAAATAGGTGTAGGTTATCGGTATCAATGGAATAAAAGGAAACATTTGCGTTTCCATTTAAAATATCTTTCTTATCAAACGAATCGACAAGATAATGGAACAGCAGTCATTAATATTCCTGCGGCCTATCAACGCTGGAATAGCCGTTTGGCCTATCAATGGCAGCCTTTCAAAAGGAACAAAAGTATTTTCAGTATGGCGTTGTCAAAACGAGATTATGCTGCTACTCAAAATGACCAACTTAAATATTGGAGATATGAAGGAAATTTTAGCACCTCTCAAAGATTTAAACGCAAGGGAAAAAAATCTAGCTATTTGAGTTGGGAAATGAATTTCCAGCAAAGAGATTATACCAATAGTGTATTGGGCAATTTTAGGAAAATAGATGATTTAGAAATACTAGAAGCGGAAGAATGGGAATATGAGGAAGCAATAGCGGCAGAAGAATGGGAAAACGAAGAAGATGACCCAAATACTTATCGACGTTGGCAATATTTTAAGACTTCGGTAGACTACGCTTTCTATGTTAAGCCTTCTTTAAAATTAACTACAGGGATTTCCTATGAACAAAGAAAAGATATTTGGGATGAACGATTTGGTTATCGACAATTCGGACATTATTTTTATTTAAAATGGAAAAAGCAGCAATGGCAAGCCACTTGGAGAATAGCGACAACCTACAGACAATTTTCCCGCTTATTTGCAGATGAAAATGAAGCTTATTTATTGCTGCATCTATATTTGAGAAATAGTTTTTCTGTAAGCTATGAATTCAATGAATCTTGGTCGGTAACTTCCAATTTAAATGTCCGAAAACGATGGCGTAATCAACCACGAGAATCAAGAAATAGCTATTTACCTTATATCACCCATTTGACTAGTGTAGGTATTCGATACAAGCTAAATAAAAAGGTATCCTCCTAAGAATGATGGATTAGATAAGGCAGAGGTGCTGACGCACCTGTGACGAGAAAGCAAGTTGAAGCCTAAGTTACAAATATAGTCGATGCTGATGCATCTAAAAACAATACTATAACTAATCAAAGCTTTGGAAACATAAAACTACTGCTATGTAAACAAAGTTTTTGATAGTAATCCCGATAGGGATTGAACACGAATAACTCCGTATGAAATGCGGAGGTATAAGCTGCTGAAGATGCCCCAACCACGAAGTGGTTGAACTTAAATCATCTATGTTCAACCACTTCGTGGTTGTTTTACAGATATACCAATACTTTCACCCCCGAATTTCATTCGGGGCTATTCATATTTAATCCTTTCAGGATTTGCTTGAAATTATTAATCAAAATTTAATTTCCATAGCACTACTCCTCTATACGCCGATAAATTTTTTCAACATCTAAAAAATAATCATGAACCATATCCAATCATCCATTTTATTAGTCGCTTTCCTATTCAGCTTAATCGCTTGCGAAAAAGAGAACGATATACAACCAAGTGATTTAGTCATTAATAACATAGAAAATACGATAAGCATTTTACCTTTAGGCGATTCTAGAGTAGAAGGAAATCGTCCTAATTTTGAGAGTTACCGATATGAATTATGGAAAAAATTAGTAGCCCAAGATCTCAACATTGACTTTGTAGGCACCCGCCTAGATGACAATAATTATCCTGATTTTATGGGGCAATCTTTTGACCGTGACCATCAAGGAACTGGCGGCGCAGAAACTAGCGATATATTCCATTTTGTGAATAACTTAAAAATAGATGCGACCTTACCTTCAATTGTTTTATTAGGCATTGGTGGGAATGACCTTACCGACGGTCAAAAAACAGTAACTGCTACCATTGAAAATATTAATCAAATTATTGATGCATTACAGACTAGAAATCCACAAATCACTATTCTTTTGGAACAAATAGCCCCTGCTCGAAGTGATTTTCTAGATAGCAACTTGACCACCCTACTTCATCAGTTTAATGCAGCTATCGTCAATATTGGTTTAACACAAACAGATGAAAATTCAAAAGTAATCATCGTAGATATGGCTAGTAATTGGTCAGACGAGTATATGGCAGATGCCGTGCATTATAATGAGGCGGGCGCAAAAGAAGTAGCTGGGCGATATTTTGAGGCAATGGAAATGATTTTGGGAGAGTGAATAACATCCTACCAATAAACCCGAACCGAAACCAAAGGCGTTCGCTTCAACAAACGTCGATTCACTTCAAATAAAATAGGTTCATCTTCCTCCGAATCATCAATAAAAGAATCTCTGCTAAAGATATTATTGGCATTCAATAAATTGATAAGAGAAAAAGTGATTTCGGCTTGTAAATTGGTATTTTTAAACTTGGGTCGGTAACTAACGCCAAGATCTAGGCGGCTATAATTTTTCAGTTTTTGTTCATTCGGTCCACCAAATTCTATAAAAGAAAAGGTTTCTTCTATTTCTTCTTCTTCATTAAATTCGGTGGCTTCTTCAATCCCCAAGGCTTGGGTAAAAGGTAAACCCGTTTTGAATTGATAATTTAAAGAAAAATTCCAGTTTTTATAAGTCCAAGTATTGACCAGACTCAATTGATGTCGTTGGTCATTGGAAGCAGGAAAGGCAGTATCGCCAATATCAGGAATATCAGGAAAATTAAAATTGACTTTACTAAGCGAATAATTCAACCAAACATGATACTCCCTCCATCGTTTTTTGACCAATAAGTCTAGCCCTTTTGCACTTGAACTACCTAGTGAAAAATCTAATTCATTGCCTGCACTAGAATTAAAAGTAGGATTAAAAGTGGACAATCCATCCGTCCTATTAAAATAGGCTTCTACATCGACCAACCAGCCTTTGTTGTGAAAAACAATACCGCCTGCCACTTTTTTAGCCGACTGTACCTCCTCCTCGTCATCTCCGGCTACTTGATTGATAATCCAAACTTGGTTGTTTAAGCCTAAGTCGTTATCTCCAAATTCTTTGAGCTGGCTAATATATTGTTGAAAAATACCACCTGATAATTTTAGTTTTAAATTTTTAGAGACGCCATATTGTAAATTTAGTCGGGGCGAAATCCGATTTTGTTGTAAGTCTTGATAATAAGTATTTCTCAAACCACCGTTTATCCGCCATTTTTCTTGCTGAAAAGAAAAGCCGATATAAGTATTGTGGAAATGTCCAGTTAGCTTATTTAAGTCTTCTGTAGGTTCGTCAAAGTCCGTATCATCTATATCAATATTAAAATTAACCTCTTTGATATTATAATCATACCCTGCTGAAAAACTCAAAAAAGGCGACCATTTATAATCAACATTGACAAAATAGGTTTGATCTAAAATATTATTGGTGACATTATTATTAAAAAAAACCAAATCATCTCCTGCATCGGCTAAAGAAAAATTATAATCATTATCATAAGCAGAACTAGAATACCCTACTTTCAATTGCCAATCTGATTGAATCGTAAATTGACTAGAGATATTATAGGCCTGGGTTTCAAAAAACACATCGTCTTTGGAGATGAGTTCTTCTTCCAAGAATATGGATTCATAAACAAAAGTATTATGTGTCCTGAACCAACTCCCTTTCAGGGTCCAATTGGGAAGTGGTTTAAAAATCACTTTAGTATTTAAATCATAGAAATTTAATTGTTGTTGGGCTGCTCTTTCTCCTTCTTGCACGGCTTCTTGCTCTTCATTAATCCTTGTGTCTTGAAAAACTTTATTAGAATAATTAGTAATCGTAGGCGAGTTAATAAGGCTATTAATTGTATTTCTACCTGATAAAGTGAGGGCTAATTTATCTTTTATAATGGGTACTTTTACGGAAGCGTGTGCTTCGGTCAGCGTACTACCAATACTTCCTTGGAATTGCTGATGGATACTATCCCCAAGCGATAAATCTATAATCCCGCCTACCCTATTATCGTAGCGTGGATCAAAAACCCCCTTAAATACTTGTACCTCTTCTATGACATAGGGATTGATGGCAGAAATCATCCCAAATAAATGTCCGGGGTCATAGAGGGTAATATCTTCCCAAACAATCAGGTTTTGGTCTGGCGTACTGCCTCTAATTTGTAGATTGGTCGCACTTTCATCCGCACTATTAATGCCAGGAATTAATTGAACCGTTTTTAAAACATCCTGCTCAATAATGGTATATTTATTCAATAATTTTTGGTAATCTATACGGACAGAATTATTGGTTTCGCCTTCTGTTATTTCTTGTAAAATATAGTCTTTGACAATGATTTCTGCATCAAATAAGGCAGGGTCAATTTTTAATAAAAAATCTGGACAATCATTTGACTCCATTTCTTGAATCATAAAAGATTGCGACTCATAACCAATATAGCTTATAGAAAGGATTTGATGTTTATGTGCTGTAAATTGGAAATCAAAAGCACCATTTTCGTCAGTTTGGGTTCCTTGTTGCTGGTCATCTAAAAAGATATTCGCTAAAGGTAAGGTGGTTTTACTTAGTTCATCCTTAAGTGTCCCACAAATTCGGTAAGTTTTAGGCGTTTCTAAATAGACTAAAAAGGTAGATTCATTTTGCTCAAAAATATAAGGCGTGCGATAAAAAAGTTGGGCCAATTGGGCGGTAATATTTCCTTTGCTTAGCTGCCCCGTGTAGGTATATTTCGATAATTCGGTGGGGTCATAATTAAAAATCCAATCGCCTGTTTTTTCAAGTTTGTTTAAAATATCAGCTATATTTTTTTCTTTAAAAGATAGGGCAGGTGATTGAGCAGACAAACTCAAATTCAAGCCAATAAATATTAAAAAAAATAAACTTCGTAAATTAAACATATAAGAAAAATTATCTTACAAAGATAAGTTTCTTT
The DNA here is from genome assembly GCA_964644655.1 of uncultured Saprospiraceae bacterium. GTDB lineage: Bacteria > Bacteroidota > Bacteroidia > Chitinophagales > Saprospiraceae > JAFMDF01. The sequence continues at coordinate 8,065 of CAZXYA010000386.1, forward strand.
CGCTTTCTATTCTTCTATAGTCACTATTTTTTTGTCTGCTGAAATGCGATAAGTTAACTTCATAGGCTTACAAATAAGACTAAGTGCTGTTTCTAAATCATTATGTGGAAAACCACCATTAAAAACACGGTCAAGCTGCGGACTAATGACTTTTACATCATATTGCCGTTCTATTTCTTTAAATACTTGATTAATCGGTTCTTTATAAAATTTAGAATTGCCTGTTGTCCATAAAGGTCTTTCGTGAGTGATATTTTGTTTATCGCCCAATGTCCCTAATATACCATCCACAGATTCGCCTGCCGTCAATATCACCTCCTTATTGCCATAATTTACCCGAACCCGCCCTTCATAACATTCCACATTTAAGTTATCATGCCAAGCTCGAACATTAAAACTAGTACCTAATACTTCTACTTTTCCTATCTTGGTATTGACAATAAACCGTTTTCCTGTTTGTACATTAAAAATAGCTTCTCCTAATAACTCAACTGATCGTTGTTCCCCCCATTCATTTTCCTGATAAGTTAAACTAGAGCCATCATTTAAAACGACTCTTGTTTGATCTGAAAAAGTATGTGCTAGGGTTAATCTATTCCCTGTTTCTATCAAGTCTGGACCGCTGTTCAAAAACATAAACACACCTACTATAATCGCCACACTAGCTGCAGCCGCCAAAATAGGCCATAATCGCCGAATTGGACGGACAGTCGCTTCTTTTTTGACCGTATGCTTCGTTTTAAATTTTGCAAATCCTGCTGCTGCATCATATTTTGGCAAGGATAGTTTATCTGTTGCCTCGATGATAGCTTCCAGTTCTTCTAATTCTCCAGAAGTTTGAAGTCCCTTTGATTCTTCGGGGCTGATTTGACCTTCCAGCCAACGGGCATATAAGTCGTCTTTATTAGATTCCATGATTGTAAATTTTGTTGCATGCGCTGTTTGGTATCTAAGTATGAACAGTGTCTAATATCTAAAATCTTAATTCTCCTATAAATAAAACAGCTATCCTTAACTTTACCCTACTCTACTCTACCCTAAGAAAATTATTTTTGCAGATTTCGCCGCTGCGCGGCGAAA
>CAZXYA010000387.1:0-9113 GCA_964644655.1 uncultured Saprospiraceae bacterium
TTCCTTCAAAAAAATTAAAACAAATGGACAAAAATCTAAATGCCAAAGATAAATTAACTGCACAGTTAAGAATGGTTGGTATTCGCAATTGGACTCAATTAATTACCTATATTCAACAATTGCCTTATGGTAGAACAGCTAATCGAACGGATTTGAGTTTAGTCATATCCGAACAAAAAGGTACTTGTAGTTCCAAACACGCTTTGTTAAAAGAAGTAGCAGATTTAAATGGGATAAAAGGAATTGATCTCATTATTGGCATCTATAAAATGAGTGAAGCCAACACCCCTGGCATTGGTGATGAATTATCTAAAAATGGGCTGGCTTATATTCCCGAAGCTCATTGTTATTTGAAAGTAGATGGAATACAGACAGATTATACTGCTACAGATGCTTCTTTCCAAAAAATACAAAACGATATACTAAAAGAAATAGCGATTACCCCTAACCAAATTACTAGTTTCAAGGTAAATTATCATCAAGCCTATCTCAAAGCTTGGTTAAAAACACAGAAAAGTCATCGAACGTTTGAAGAAGTCTGGCAAATTAGAGAAAAATGTATTCATAACTTATCGGTATGAAAAAGAAAATTTTAGCCATATCAGGAAGTATAAGAAAAGCCTCCATTAATACCGCTATTTTAAAATATATTCAAGCCAATTTTAAAGAGCATTTAGTAATTGAGATTTATAATAAAGTAGACCAATTACCCATTTTTAATCCCGACTTAACAGATGAATTACTTCCTCCAATTATCCAAGCCTTACAAACAAAAATAGCGAACGCAGATGGCGTTATTATTAGTAGTCCAGAATATGTTTTTAGTCTACCAGGCAATTTAAAGAATTTATTAGAATGGAATGTGGCGACTACTGTTTTTTCAAACAAGCCAACTGCTATCATCATTGCCGCAGCTTCTGGTCACAAGGCTTTTGAATCTTTAGATTTAGTGATGTCTACGATAACTTGTGCGCCAATTCGGAATGATTTAAAGTTACTTTTACAAGGCATTGGGAAGAAAGCAGATGCAAATGGTCAATTAAATGATAAAGCTGCGATAGAGGAGATTTACCAATTAATGATAGCTTTTCGTAAGCGTTTAGAGAAGCATTAATGCTATTGTTTCGATGTTTTTAGAGATGCCAAATTTTAACTAAATCGGTCTATTTATCTTTCTTTTTCAACAATTCTCGAAGTGCTTTCACAAAAAGCTTAGATACTTTATATTTTTTGGCAACCGTATCAACTCTTGCACGCTTTACACTCAAAGCCTTAGTAATAGCTACTTCTTGTTTAAGTGCTTCTTTAGTAGATTCTACAAAGGGAATGGAAATATCTAGAATTAAGGCTATTTTTTTGGAGTCTGTTATAATTTTTTCTTTCAATATATTTCTTATCGCAATGATTGATTTTATAGCTGCACCTTGTTCTATACCCTGCTTAAACCGCACATCTGTAGTTATATCATAAGAAATACTCATATTATCAATAGTTTTAGTAGTTAGTTCTTGCAAATTACGCAATTTCGAGATAATCTCCAATTGTCTAATAAATTTCTGAGTGGCTAAAGAATCCTTTTTTAATTGGATTAACCTTTTTAAAATTAATTGAATAATTTCTTCTGCTGACAAATCGTCTCGGTCAGCCAAAATACTCAATATTACTTCTTCTGGTTGATTTGAATTAATAAAATTTTTATAGCTGATTTCTGAAAGATTATGGATTTTAAATTCGTAAGATAAATCCAAAAAATGAATGCTATTTTTCATTGTAGAAGGCTTCTCGCCTAAGAAAATAAGGTGTTGTTCAACAGGTTTTCTAAATTTTCTATGAATGATACTACAGTATTCTAACATCCGCATATTCATATAGGTTTCATTCCCACTTTCAAATTCAAGGTGCATAATCCGCCCCTCTGGAAAACCAGTATCATAAACCAATTTTAAAAAATCTGGTTCTCGTTCTAGTGTTGTTTGTAATTTGATGACAGGTAAATCTTCTACTTTAAAAGCTTTAAGTCCGATAACTCGTTTTAGTAAAGCAGGAATTAAACTAAGGATGTTTTCTTTAATGATTTTATCATATTGATTTCCCTCTTCTTTATTACTTATTTTGTTCTTTTTTGCCATTGGTGTTCATTTTCTACCACAAATTTAATAAATACAATTTGTTTATCAAAATAATTATTTTTATTTATTAAACACATATTGTTTATTTTAATCATAAGTTCTCGTCGAAAAAATTCGATTTTACCTTTATTTTTGAGTACTTTTGCAATCGGACTAGGCAAGAATTTTTAATTTCAATTTTTTTAGGTATCTTTCTTGCTAGAATAGAACTAATGAGAATGGTAGTATTTCAATTGAAAAGTCTGAGCTTAAAGATAGTACACAATCAACAGCCATCAAAAGGATTTTTCAGTCAACTTAACAGCTACTACATAACTACATCAGCAATTTTACAAATGATGGTGGCTCTATATTTCAAAACAGCCAAATTCTACTTGTAAAAAAGCTGGACATTTAACCTTTTAAATGGCTACAAACAAACAGAAAAAAAAGGCGCCACCACCAAAAAGGACCTTTAAATTCGATGTCATAGATGAACGAGTCCCCAAAATCATGGGCATTTTCTGCTGGTTCATCGCTTTTTATCTCTTCATTGCTTTTACCTCGTATTTATTTACTTGGCAGGAAGATCAAGACCGTGTCTTGCGTTTCTCTTGGTCGCTATTCACGCAAAGTGATTTGCAGATGGCCAATTGGCTAGGTCGATTAGGGGCGATTATCTCTAATATGTTTTTCTATTGGGGCTTTGGTATTCCTTCCTTTATTTTCATTTTTCTGATGTATAGTGCAGGGAAAGCACTCATCAAAAATATTCCACTTACTCGGTTCTATAGTACTTTCAAATATTGCCTAGTAATATTATTATTGTTATCCGTATTATTTGAATTTGTCATGCCTGAATCTCAATTTCCTTGGGGTGGTGCATTTGGAGAAGGGGTTAATGCTTGGCTAACAGGACTAGTGGGACCAGTAGGCACGGTTGCAATTTTCTTTTTTGCTATTTTTGGTATTATTACCTGGATGTTCAATCCCAATTACAATGAATTAACTTATGAAAAAGCGGTTTACGAGACTAAGTTATATGCTAAAGAAATAATGAACAGAGATAATAGAAGACGTCCAGGTATTGACCCTTCAGACGCAACTTTAGAACCTGCTATAGGTCTAAGACCAAAAAATGGTAAACCAGGCTTCAATAAGTCAAAATCAAATAATAAACAACAGTCTCTTAAAGATGGTAAAAATCCAGCATTAGATGCAGCTAAAACACCAACCTTAAAACCATCAGGGGAACCTATTCCACAAGGTAGTCAATTAGCATTTGGCTTAAAAGACAAAAAACGACAGAAACCACCATCTCTAACAACTGATTCGGAATTAGAGATTCAAATGCCTACCACATCGACACCAACACCCCAACCAGAAGCGGCTGTACCAAGAAAACCATTGCTTAGAGACCCTGAAATTAATCCTAATGCTATTCCAAAACCTGTGCTTTCCGTTGAGAAAGAAAATAAGCAACATTTAGAACCTTATGACCCTACACTAGATTTATCTTCTTATGAAAATCCCGTTTTAGCACTTTTGAAGGATTACGACGACCAAAAGATAGAAATTGACAGAGCAGAATTAGAACAGAATAAAGACCAAATTATAGAGACCTTACTTAATTATAAAATTGAGATTACTAAGATTCGAGCAACCGTTGGACCAACAGTTACGCTTTATGAAATAGTCCCAGCACCAGGGGTAAGAATTTCTAAAATTAAGAACTTAGAAGACGATATAGCTCTAAGTTTATCCGCTTTGGGTATACGGATTATTGCGCCTATACCCGGTCGAGGAACGATTGGTATTGAAGTACCAAATAAGAAAAAACAAATCGTTTCCTTAAAAGAGGTCTTGATTTCAGAGAAGTTTAAACGAGCTAAAATGGACTTACCAATCGCCCTTGGTAAAACCATTAATAATGAAGTATTTGTAGCCGATTTAGCCAAAATGCCTCACTTATTGGTAGCAGGGGCAACAGGGCAAGGTAAGTCCGTTGGTATTAACACCATCATTAATTCCTTGTTATATAAAAAACATCCTTCTCAGGTAAAACTAGTATTGGTTGACCCTAAAAAGGTGGAATTATTCCCTTATGCTAAATTAGAAAATCACTTTCTAGCTTATTTGCCTAATCAAGATGAACCTATTACGACTGAGACAAATAAAGTAGTACATACGTTAAATTCACTATGTATTGAAATGGATCAGCGATACGATTTATTAAAAAAAGCACATGCTAGAAATATTCGAGAATACAATGATAAGTTTGTTAATCGGCGCTTGAACCCTGAAAAAGGACATCGCTTTTTACCGTTTATCGTTTTAATCATTGATGAGTTTGCCGATTTAATTATGACGGCTGGTAAAGAAATTGAATTACCGATTGGTCGATTGGCACAATTAGCAAGGGCAATTGGAATACACTTAATTATTGCGACGCAGAGACCTTCGGTAAATATTATTACAGGGGTCATCAAAGCAAATTTCCCTGCCCGTTTAGCTTTTAAAGTAACTTCAAAAATTGACTCTCGAACGATTTTAGATGGTGGTGGCGCAGATCAATTAATTGGTCGAGGAGATATGTTATTATCTGTTGGTGGAGATACTGTTCGCTTGCAATGTGCTTTTGTAGATACGCCAGAAGTAGAAAGAGTGATAGATTTTATTGCTAGTCAACAAGGTTATCCAGTTCCTCATTTTTTACCAGAGTTTCATGGTGATGATGAAGAACACGCTAGACCTGGTCAATTTAAATTGTCTGAATTAGATGATATGTTTGAAGATGGCGCTCGTTTGGTAGTCTCCAATCAGCATGGTTCTACTTCTATGATACAAAGGCGCTTAAAACTAGGCTATAATAGAGCAGGTAGAATTATGGATCAGATGGAACAATTAGGCATTGTTGGACCTAGTGAAGGCAGCAAACCTAGAGAAGTATTGATGTATGATGAACGAGAATTAGAGAAATTTTTGGAAAGCATTAAGAATAAAACTAAGAAGTAACGTTATTATTCAGCAAAGGGCTTAGAGCAAGGGGCAGAGGAGTAAAAAATCGAGAATAGTTGTTTTTTCCAATTACTAAAATCAGAAATAGACATTTTCTCTACCATTTAGTTATTTAAGTTCATATAAGTACCAACACACAATTACTGTTAATTTTCAGCGGCTTCTTTTTCCGTTAGCTGCCCATCCGTGTTGCGGTTCACAAACAGCGTTTGTTCATCTCCAAAAAATAAACCCATAGTGGTGCTATGACTTGATTTTTTGAAGAAAACTATCATGAAGAAGTGCAAGCTTCTGAACCGCTTGCGGACGGGAAGCCACAATCTCCCTGAAATTTTAAACTAATTATGAGTTGGTACTTAGTTAATTTTATGACGTATCTTAAATGAACTTAGATGCCTTAAATGGTAAAAAACAAGTTATATTGTTGCATCCTGAATAGGTACATCAAACATATCGTTCATCCAAAGAAAAATAGTCAGGGTATTTTCCTTTAATATTTTTATAAAAAGCTAAGATTTTTTTCATGTCTGCCGCCATATCGTCTGTTGGATAAATAACACCTCCAACCCCTGCTTCTTTTTTTTCATAATCCAAATAGCCAAAGGTAATGGGCACATTGGCTTTTTTAGCCACATGATAAAACCCCATTTTCCATTGTTTTCGCAAAGCTCTAGTGCCTTCAGGGGCGATTACTAAGGCTATTTTATCGTGTTTACCGAAAAAGTCAGCCATTTGTTCTATCTGGCTTTTTCGAGGTTTATTAGGATTTTTTTTACTACGGTCAATCCCTAGACCTCCCATTGGCTTGACAAGCAAGCCCATTGGAAATTTAGTCCAAAAATCTTTAATGGCAATTTTTACAGGTATTCCTAAAATATTGAAAGCTACTCGAACCATGATGCCGTCCCAATTAGTCGTATGGGGTGCAGCAATCATGACACTCCGTTCTGCTTCTTTCGGAATGTTAGGATTTACCTTCCATCCAATTATCCATAAAATAAATTTAGCTAATAATTTACCCATGATGCAAAGGTAGGAAATGGGAATTGGTAGGACAAATTTTTCCTACATTTATTGTGCTACCAATCAGGTCTTAAAAGTCTTCAAAAATCGAGTCCCATACCAAGAAAAAGCTTCTCCATCTACTAACTGAATTGGTATGTCAGGAAAAGTTAATTGTAACGCATCAATGTGTTTTTGTTTGAAAGGAAATGGCTCAGAAGAAAGCAGCATTACTTCAGGTTGGCGTGCTTCTAGTTCTTCTAAAGTAAAGGAAGGATAACGCGTTTGTTCCCCAAATATGTTTTCATATCCAGCATGCCCTAGCATATCATGGATATAAGTATCTTTACCAATAGTCATATAGGGTTTTTGCCATATCAAGTAGGCAGCTCTTTGTATTTTTGATGGTTTTAATTGTTCTAATAAAGCATTAGAATCTTTTACAATTTTATCAGCTTCGGCCTGTTTCCCTACAATCCCCCCCAAATAGTCAATCATTTCCATCGCTTCCCCAAAATTAGCAATATCACTTATCCAAACTGGAAAATGCTGACTTAGCTGCTCAATTTGGCTTTTGTCATTTTCTTCTTTATTGGCAATAATTAAGTCTGGCTGTAGGGCAAGGACTCGATCAAAGTTGACATTTTTGGTACCACCTATTTTTGGAATAGCTCGCAATGCCTCTTTGGGATGCACACAGAATTTGGTTCGACCGACGATGTTCTCAAACAAACCTAAATCATATAGTAACTCCGTAATGGAAGGCACTAAAGAAATAATCCGTTTGGGTGGATGTGGAAGGATTACTTTTCTTCCTAATTGGTCTATATATGTTTGATTATTAATCATTAATGGGTTAAACTAGTAAATTCTCAATTACTTCAAAAATCGACTAAAATCCACCGACGTATGCTTCATTTTCTGAATAGCCTCTTCATCAATTCCAGCCGCTCTTAATATTTCTTCGGTATGCTCCCCATGAAAAGGCGCACGTTGCTTAATTTCCCCTGGCGTTTCAGACATTTTAATAGGGACGCCTACTACATCAATGGCTGCATCCAATTCGGGAATGTCAACAGGCACAACCATTTCTCTTGCTTGAAAATGGGCATCCGCTTTAATTTCTGCCATATTCATGACTGGACCATTTGGCACTAAACCTCCTAATCGGTCCATTAATTCTTGCTTGGTATATTTTTTTTTGAGATCATTTAAGCGTGATTTTTAAGTCTTTTAATGCGCCGAAAGCCATGAGTTGGTGATTAGGTGATTAGTATAGATCATCAGAAAGAAAATTGATAATTATCCTCCGATAAAATCGGAGTAAACTGTGGGAAGCTAATCAGTTGGGCATGTTTTTTTCTCAACTCCCTAAGTTAATTGCTTATCGAAATAATCCATTACTTCATTTAATGCTTGAGTAGTAGGATGTCCTGCTTCATCTACAAAATCTAGGGTTAAAATCGAGTGTCCTTTACCGGGTAATTTATGCAACTTGATGCGTTCGACTCCATCACTATTAAATTTGCGGTTGATTAAATCAAATTTTTGGGCAGTACATAATTTATCCCCTTCAAATCGACCACAATGCATCGGGCCTATTTTATCTAATTTAGTTTTGATTGTTTCCACTTCTTGGTCAGATAAATGCAAGGCATTTTGGGTTTGAAAAGGCATCGCAGGTTGACTAGAAAAACCTGCTAAAACGGCATCTTCTGCCATTAAACTAATCGCAAAATTTCCAGTTAAACACATCCCAATCACTGCTACGCCCGGTACTTTATGGTCCGCTTTCATTTTGGCACAAAGGGCTTTCAGCCAATCCACAATAGGACTTGATTCATTTTTAGCAAAAACTTTGAATTCTTTGCGCATACAAAAAACTCGGAATAAGTTTCCCGCCATACTCGTTTTTCCAATCGGCCCAAATAAATGTGGCAGAATTACTTGATAGCCTCTGTCTACAAATCTATCTGCTAAAGCCAGCGTTTCCTGTCCGATGCCCGGTAATTCTTGTATTAAGACTAACACTTTTCCTGTTCCTCTGGAATAAACATCATGCGTAATGGTGTGACCAGATTTCACTTTGGCTGAAAAAGATGATTTTGCGTAAGCTGAAATTTGAGTTGGCATAGTTAAGTATTTGATGATTCGTAATTAATAGTGCTTTGTAAATAATTGACAGATAATTTTGCTGGTTGCTGGTTTGTCCATTGTCCAGACCTAAGTACTTGGACAAAATTATCCGAGTACTAAATATAGGTTGACAAAATTATTAAATTATATATCAAAATTAAATGCTAATTGATTAAGATGCTAATTAATTTGATTAGCATAAGTAAAATGGTCATTTTAAGCGGTTTATCGGTATCCAGTTCTTTGATATAAGCTTCAAAGGAATGAATTAAAATTAAAATGACAATTAAAATTAAAACCACTACTGACAATCAATAAGTTGCAATTTTAAAATGTAAAGTTATTTTTGAACCGTTCCAAAGTCTACAGTCCTCCAAGAAACTTCTCGGATTAGCGATTCAATTTACTAAGCCTAAATTATGCTTAACCACAGATGGTCATTATTCATTAGGTGGCTAATTGGAGCTTTCTACATATCCATTCTACCCTATCAAATCTCCAATATCTAGAATCAAAATCTTTATTTGCTAACCTTCCATCATATTTATTGATAAAAACTTTGATTATATGTCTAAGAATATCGTACCTTTGCAGCCTAATTAGAAAAAGTAATTGTCTAAGAAGGTTTGTAAGCACCGACAAAAGGTAACATTTTAAAATTAGGTCGTCGGTTTCCTCTTGAGTTAAGTTAGACACAAACCACCACCGCTCTCCCCTGAGACAAAGAATTCCTGGATAGTTACGATAAAAAAAATATATGAGTGATTTTGCTTCGTTGGGACTGACCCAACCGTTAGTAGATGCTATTGGAAAATTAGGTTTTGTGACACCTACCGCTATCCAAGAACA
>CAZXYA010000388.1:0-9111 GCA_964644655.1 uncultured Saprospiraceae bacterium
AAAATTACAGTTTTTAATCTGGAATTTTGTCTGGGTATTTAAGGGGCTGGACTAAAATCTTTCATTCTATCTGCACTAGCCTTACTAATCTTAGATTTTTTAAGCCTAGAAAAATCGTAGCCATAAGGATTGGTATAGGGATTTTTAAAAGGGTTTTTCTTAAAATCAACAATTCTTTTTTGGACGGCTTTATTAAAAACTGACCTTAGATGTACCATATAATTGAAGCATTTAACACCTCTGGATTGGTAATAATCTTCAAATTTTCTTAGCCAGTCTTCTGTAAAATCTGAAAAGGGAATATCGTGAGGGGAGACTTTAAGAACGGCTGTACCCGTGTATTTATAGTATTGGGCAGAACTAGCTTGCCCTCTTTTGATAAACTGCTTGCTCACCTCTTGGCAAAACGCAGCAACTCCCATATTTTTAACAAGCTTTTCTTTTTCCTCGAATAATTCTACAAATCTTACAAAATTAAAGGCTCCATCTTCAAAATTGTCTTGATAAGTTTTTCGAGCTTTTTTTTCAATTTTTTCTAATTCTTCGTTTCTTTCTCGTCTTCCATGCACTCCTTTTTTGAATTCGTGGTTAATAAAATCCCATTGTTCTGGAAGTGCATAAATCTTCAAACGCTTACGTCTTACTTTTCTATCCCAAGTTACTTGTAAGACAATTGGATATTTTCCATCCTTACGCTTGACAGAGGCGGATTTGTGTAATCTTATGACAAACATGACAAACATTGACAAACAATTTAATGATTAAATAATTCATAAATCGTTCGACATCATAAGTTTATATATTAGAATGTCAAGTCCAACTGGATTCAAAATCCAGTTTCTTCGGAAGTGGGGGTTCGATTCCCCCCGCCGGTACAAAGCTAATTTTAAGTGATTTAAGCCTAGTCTAATGACTAGGCTTTTTTAGTTTTTATAAACTTGGACACAACATCGATACAATAAATAGAAATATCCTATCTTTTCTTAAATATTTAAGTACTGTCTTTTTGCCCATATACTTCAACAATTGGTTCAACATATCTAGTTCTGGATAGAGTTTTTGCGTAATCAAAATATATCAAATCCCAAAGCAAAAAGAAATAAGTATCATTTATTTCCGATGCTAATGCTTATTCCACTTCTTTTAGAAAAATAAAGGAGGCATCTAGTAGTTTATATTGATCATGAAATTTCACTTTTACTTCTAAAGGTACTTTTTCCGTAGGTAAGCTTAATCCCTTGGGGATTATGTAAATTTCTCGTTTGGTTATATTATCCATTAATGAAAAGCCTTTAAATCCAAACATAGAAGTTGTATTTTTTGTAATTCCTTGTACCTGAAACTCTGAAAAATTTTCAAATCTTTTGGGGTTTTCAATTACCTCTTGTACTTGAAAAACGGTAGTCTTAGATTCAATTAATTTTTTTATATCGTCTTTATAATTTAAACCTAAAACTAGTAGAAGTAATAGTGTGGTTATTAATACATATTGAATTTTCATGATGCTTTATTTTTAGTATTATTATTGTTATTTAAAGGGAATATTTTTGTCTTTTCCTTATCAATCTGATTGAAATACTCTTTGTCATTAATAGAAAGGTGTAAATGTCTATATATAGCATCTTTCAATTCGGAAGATGGTCCAAAGTCAATTTCAGCTTTCTGATAATATCGAAAAGCGAAACTTGTCATTTCTTTACAAGTTAGTTTTAGATGTTCTAATCTGCTTTCAAGTCGCCCAATATGAAATTGAGTATTTAATTTTGATATTGCATAGGTCGCATAAATTCCAAAGATAATCTCAAGTGCTACAAACAGTACTGGCAATAAAACATCATTGAAATCATAACTAATTCCATCATTAATCTCTTTGAATAAATTTATTCTGTTATTCGACAAATAGAATACAAAAAACAAGGTAAGCGTAGCAATTAATAATCCTATCATCAATTTACGTATAGATTTTTGATGAATTAATTTATCTGCTTCCTCCTTTAATATTCCTCTACTAAGTAAGTTATTCAACTCTATTTCCTGTAAACTATTACTAAGAAACAATGCTAAAAAGTGACTAGCAATTGCGCCTAAAAGCACTATTATAGCCGCAAAAAGTACTGCGGCTATTGCTGGATCAATAAAACTGAGATTCTTTGAAAGCACATCCTTGTACATTTCCCAACTAAATATGATCTCTGCGAAGATGCTCAGAAAAAAAATAGAGGTAAATAGAAGGATAGGTGAATCTTTCATTAATTTTTCTCCTTCCTTTAAAGAGGTTTTTAGTTTTGTAAGTTTCTCCTTTGTTTTATCCCCCTCTATAGCTGTTTTGCTAGCTTCTGTAGCATAGTAATTTGCTTTTGCTGCATCATTTACTTTTTCCATTTTATTTATTTTTTAAATGTTAGAAAATTCTCAAAAAATGCCGAACAAGAAACATACTCTTGATAATTGATAGCTTTGAAGAGTTTCTTATTCTTTAATCCTGTAGTGTGAAATTGAACTCCTTTAAATTCATTTGGATTTACAGGAGTAGTCTGTTCATTTCCTTTTACCGAATGTTCTCCATCTGAAAAAAGGAAAAGGCTTTTATTATAATCTTGATATTGGCTTTCGTTTAAAACTAGATTTGCTTTACGAAAAAAATCGTCTAAGTCTGTATATTGAGTATGAGGTTTTTTATAAATTCCCTCATATTTCTTAATGAACTTTCTAATAGCAAACTGATTAAGCTTTCTTTTTTTCTTCGCTTTAACAGTAATGATTCTTTGCTGAGTTAGGGTAAGTGATTTATCTATAATAGGAATTGCATGCAAAGTGCATTTTAGAAATGAATTAGGGTTTGGATTACCTATTACACCAACTAAGATGGCCGTCTTATCTTCTTTATTAGTATTAATAGTCTTACAGAAATTTTCCAATTCCAAAGGAGTAAGTCTATTATAGGCTTTGAATGTTTTTGAATGATCCAAGCCTATGACTAAAAGTGTTCTATTTTTTTCTAATGAAAGTTGAGTATCTAATTTTTCATTACACGATACTAAAAGAAGGCATAAACAGCCTATTAATATTTTTTTCATGATAAAATATTTATATATAGGAATGAAAAGTAAGTCTAGTATATACTATAATCTACACCACTTATGTGGATTCATCATTTAATGTTAAATAACATTAGACTATTAGCTCTACTGATTAATCGCTATGGTAATTAAAATTAGTTAGGAATTTAGTAATAAATCAACTACATAATTTGACGCAGTTATTTTTAGTTCAGGCAAGGCGCAAAAAGCGGAGTTCCCCAATAGGCTTATCGAGGTAGCATAATAAGTGTTTTTGCAATAGGGCATGAGCTGAAAAGAACAAGTTCAAATACATAGGTTAGTCCTAAATAAAACTTTTAATAAAATCTTAGAAATTAAATATCACAAATCGAATGCGGATAATACCTATTCCACTAAGAACAGGAATTAAATTATCCGCTAAGCAAATTTCAATTTCTTTCAAAAGAAATGTCATGCAAAAAATAATGTAGAAAAATCTTGGTGGTAAGGTGAAAAATGCAGAATATTACGTTGCGAATGATTTTTGAATGCAGTTTCACCTAATTAAGTTAGATTTTTCTGTGTTTTAAGAATTAACAAAGCCGTCAATAGTTATCTGTTGGCGGTATTTTTTTACCTACTTTTAAGTAAAAAAATTATTTCATATAATCAAATTTATTTTGGCTAACTTAATTTTATTATTAAATTAATCAATGATTCATTATACAAATATAACGAATCAAATTCACAAAAAAAAATATTATAGCTTACTCTATTTTTTTTTTCATTTCCTAAGAAATGAAAAAAGTGTTTATGTTTTTGTTAAAATTCAATAATAAAATATAATTTTATTTGTTTTTAAGTAAAATTATTACTTTTTTTATTAATAATTAATGTTTTTTTTATTTCATTAATAAAAATAAAAATGAAAAAGAATATTAAAAAAAGAATTTTGGCTAAAGTATTTAATGTATTACACGATGCAATAAAGAATACTTTTGAAGAAGAATGCTTATTACAACGAGCTGAAGTACCTAGCCAAACAAGTGATTTCTATGGCTTTAGCAAAGAAAGAGCAGGAAATATTGATACCGTCTCATTACGTAATTTTATTCATAAAAAGAAAGAAGATATAATACAAAAAACAAAGAAAGAAGAAGAAAAAAAGAAACAAAACTCGCCTCAAAAAAAGAAACGAACTACAGATAGAGAATATTTAATTAAAAAAAGCATTTCTTCTCAAAGAATAAAATATACAGCTAAAGAAATAGCTTCATTGCTACCTCCTAAATATCTTTATGATTTAAAGTTATTAGCTCAAAATGCCCATGAGTATGAAACAATAGACATAAACGAAACTTATTTGAGTATTTATCTAAAATACTTGAATTATAATGATATGAGTAGTTTTTTAAATGATTTTCCAGTATTTAACAATAAAAAAGACATTAAACTACAGGAAGAAATTCTTAATTTACCAAAAGGGAAACTATCAAGCAATGCGATTAAATTTAAGGGTTATTATTTTACAAATAAAGCTGAATTGCATAGGGAAGTCTTTATCCTTTATCTAGATTTAAATAATAGATATGATGGAAGAAAATTTCCTGTTAGATTAGAAGAATTTCATAAAACACAAGAAACGACATTCAATGAATCAAAAACCGAAGATGATACAGTATATATTGGAAATGCGGAAGAAAATTCTACATTTCTACATATTACTTTAAGGGAAGATAAAAATAATAGACCATTAAACATTTTTTGTCATAAAAAGTTTTTCCCAGTCGAAAACTTAAAATACATGCATGCTATAGTTGCTGCCGTCAGCAAAGATGGGATGCCCATTTCTTTAGAGGCAATTTTAGAAAATCAAGCTTACAAAGATGAATCAGTAAACAATGAAAAATATTTTGATGCTTACCTCCAATTACGTCGTAATAATATCCGCTTACCTATCGATGTTATTAGTCATCCCAAAAACCTAAGGTCGAAATTAACCCTTACCCCTGTTCATAAATTAGAAAGTTTACCTGGTACTTATCGGGTATGGAATTTTCTATGGAGAAAAAGCGGAGTAATAATGCAATCTAAGCTTACGGTTCATCCTAATTTCAGAAGCGACATTGAAACGATTTATCTCCTTAATAGTAATGATAAAGAAGATAAAGATGATATGAAAAATCAGCATTGTGTACTGAGTATAAGCCATGTAAATAATGGAGAAAAATTATGCTTTGCTTCACATACTCCAATAAATGCAGGAATGGAAGTTATAAATTATGCTATTTTAGATATTCAAAGTGGAACAGCCAATCATAATATATTAACAGGTGTATTTTGTGGGCAAGCTAAAGGAAAAGGGCAAAAAAAATACATGGTAGCAGAACCTTTAGTTTTTATGAAGGATACAAATGATTTTGAAGCCACTACACTTGGAATTAATAAAATTAAACAACTTTTAGATCAAAATAATCCAATATACAAAAAACTGATAACTAAATTATTTAAATCTTATGATATTAGCCATAACAACAAAAATGATTTAACGATAGTTGATAATAAAACCGTTAGTTTATTAGGAAAAAGGGCTATTTTTTTAAAAAAGCTTTTAGGTTTATACAACGTATTAATAAAATAGAAGTCTGTTACTATTTATCAATATTATTTTTCATTTGCTTATCCATAGGAATTTTTCCTTCTTCAACAATGATATTAGATGTTTTATCTGAATAATCTTTATCTGCTTTTTCTAATATTTCATTAATATTCATAAAATTAACAGTAAAGCCTTCCAATATTTCTCTAACTATTTTTTTACAGTTTTCCATATTGTTAAAAAAAAGGTTAAATCTAACATCACCATTAATTTCACCAGTTTCTCTATCTGCTGTCATAGTAGCCATTCGTCCTTCTTCGTCATAATCCCAATAAACTCCATAAGGTGTTAAGTCAACAATAGAAAAGATTTTTTCATCATATTTTGGAACAATCTTGTCTAAAATCCTACTATGAATTTCTTTTGCAATTTTTTCACGGCTTTCTAAATCAGTTAACAATTCTACTTCAAACTGTATAGGGTATTTGTCTTTAGGATGTATTGATGAATCATAAGCATGTGCAAATGTGCCAATATTAAAGTAACCGACAGCATTTTGCGTATAATTATTTATCCATCTATTTTCTATGGTTGATTCTTTATTCATTGAAATAATATCTACATAAAAGGAAATCTAGATTTCTTATTCCAAATTTTATACCAGTAACATAAAATGTCTTTGAGTTATTGTCTATCTCAATATTGGAAATGGTCTAACACAACAATGTGAAAGAATTAACACGCTCCCCCACATTCCCCAAACCCAAAACTAGCAATTAACCCAAGTATTAAGTAAATTTGGATTCGGAAAGATTCAGAGAAAAATATAGTTAGTGACGAGTGGAAAATAAGTTCGTCGTTATTAAAGTACTAGGCTATACGATTCGGTCGTTAGTAGCATAGTCATTTTAAAAGTATAATTAATTATAAATCATACGGTTATGAGAAAATTACAGCATTTTTCTTTGTTATTTTTCTTTTCTTTCTGCTTTCTTTCTTTACAGGCACAAGAGGAGGAATATGGATTAGCTTCCCAATATAGTGATGAATTTGACGGTAGCGAAACGGCTAGTGGGCAGGCTTATGATAAAAATAAATTAACGGCTGGGCATAAAACTCTACCAATGGGTACAAGAGTTCGAGTGACCCACTTGGATAATAAAAAATCAGTCGTTGTAAGAATTAATGATCGAGGACCTTATAGGAAAGGACGGATTATTGATTTGTCTAGTCGAGCGGCAGCGGCTTTAAATATACTTGGAGAAACAAGAACCGAAATAAAGTTAGAAGTTTTAAGTAAAGATGGGAAAACTAAATCAAAACCTGCCGTCGTTTCTAAGCCTGTTGTTATCCCTAAATCTACGGTTCCTGTAAAAAAACCGGAGGTGACTAAAACAACACCTGCAAAAACGGCAGTGCCACCTAAAAAGCGACCAACAGCTACAGCAAATACTTCTAAGCCTATTGTTATTCAACCGAAAGGAAAAAGTAGTTCCAAAGCAAAATCACAGGTCGTCAAGAATACATCTCCTACAGAAGCAACACCCGAATTTGAATTGGTGACTGGTAAAGATTATAACCAATATGACTTGTATAAAGTCCAATTAACTCGCCCTGCAAAAGAAGGCTATGGGGTACAAATTGGTGTTTTTTCTGATTATGATAACACCATGAAAAGAGTGGCAGAACTGCAAGGGCAATGGTTCAAGAATATTTTGATGAGTATTGAAAAAGGAGCAAATGGCAAGAAAAAATATAAATTAATTTTAGGCCCATTCCCAGATATGAAAACAGCTACCAGCTATAAAAAACATGCTAAGAAGAATAAGAAATTGGATGGATTTGTAGTGAATTTGGCAGAGATAAAAGCAGCCAAGAAATAAAACAGTTATCAGTTGTCGGTTCAAAACCGATAACTGATAACCGATAACCGAATTAATCCAACTCCACTTTTAAGAAATCTTCCAACCAAACAGAAGCATCTTCGAAGTTTTCAAAACTATATTCTTCTTCTATTAACCCTGGTACAAGATTAAATATTTCTAGCATATCTTTTGGTTGCCCATGCAATCCTGTAAAAACAACCTTGATGTCCTGCTCATGTAAATCCATAACGGCATCTTCCATAGCATATAAACCAGATTGATCTACATAAGGCACTTTATCCATTCGCATAATAACGACCTTGATATTTGGTAACGCTTTAATCATGTCTTGGAAACGAGAAGCAAAACCGAAAAATAACGGACCATCTAAGTGCTTAATATACACTTCTTGGCCTACTTTTTTAATAATGTCTCCTTCATCTACCCAAGGCATTTCTCTAGAGAATTCTTGTAATGGCGCAGTTTGCGTTCTATCCTCTACTACATCAGAAATTTTCTTCATAAATAAAATAGAAGATAAAATCATTCCGATAGCTACTGCCTCAATTAAGCCAACAAATACGGTTAAGAATATGACTAATAGCATCACAACCACTTCTGATTTAGGTAATTGAGGAATATGCTTTAAGCCTTTATAGTCCATCACACCAATCCCAACTGTTACTAAAATACCCGCTAAAACAGCCGCAGGAATTCTAGAAGCTAATGGGCTAAGGCCTAATAATATCAATAGCAAAAGTATCCCTGCAAACATTCCTGACAATTTTGTCTTACCACCAGAGTCAATATTTACAACCGTTCTAATCGTTGCTCCTGCGCCTGGAATACCACCAAAAAGAGCGGCTATGGAGTTACCAATCCCTTGACCAATTAATTCCTGATTAGGATTGTGCTTGGTTTTGGTCATATTATCTGCCACAATCGAGGTCAATAAAGAGTCAATTGCCCCTAATGCCGCCAAGGATAATGCTGTAAAAATATAAGGCGTTACCTGAGATAAGCTAAATCCTGTAAAGACATCCAGATAGGGTACTGGAAATCCGCTTGGAATCGTGCCAATCGTTCTATACTCAGGCAACAGAAAGACCGCCCCGAGGGTGACGGCTACTAAAGCCACTAAAGTACTGGGTACCGCTTTGGTAATGCGTTTGAAACCATAGATAATAAAAATCGTGAGCAGTCCAAGCAGGAGGTCTGTATAATTGATATTCTTAAAAGCATTTCCTAAGGATTTTAAAGCACCAATCACTCCAGCAGCTTCATTTCCAGCTAGTGCAGTTGCTTCTTTCATAATATCTTCTTGCTGTATTTGTCCTGCACGAGCAATGGTTTCTTTGAAATCTTCTAGTACTAAAATATCCTCTGCCGCTTCTTCTTTGAGAATTTTTTCCAGCATGACTTCCTCTGCTTGCGGTTTATATTGATTCACCAGATTTATGTCCTCTTTAGGATAATAGCCTAACATTGGCAATAATTGGGTAATTAAAATAATCACGCCAATGCCTGTCATAAATCCAGAAACTACAGGATAAGGTATATAACGAATATACTCCCCTACTTTTATAAAGCCCATGATTATCTGAAA
>CAZXYA010000389.1:0-9098 GCA_964644655.1 uncultured Saprospiraceae bacterium
ATTTTTCTATTAACCTTCTGGAATAAAGTCTGATTTATAGGGGTCTAAACCAATTTGACCAAAGAACAATTAATTGATTTAATTCAATATACCCCAAAGACGAAAAATGAAGCAAAATACCTAGCTATCTGGTTTTTTTCTTTCTATAATTTTGGAGTCAACCTTATTGATATTGCTCATTTAAAGTGGTCAGATATTAGAAATGGTCGTTGGTATTACCAGAGGTCTAAAACGGGTACAGGTCTAAAAAAGGGTAAGCCCCTATTGCCCGAATCCTTAGAAATTATCAAAAAATATGACACGGGCAAAAAATATATTTTTGATATTTTGAATGGCTTTGATAAAGATGAACAGACCAAGGTATTGAGATTAAGGAATTATACCCGACGTATTTGGAACGCTTGTAAGAAAACCTCTAAAAGACTCGATTTTGAAGGCTATTTTACTTTTTATTCTGCTCGTTATTCTAGTGCTACTCTAGCATTGAATGAAGGGGCAGATAGAAATACTGTTAGTCATTTGCTTGACCATGAGAACTTTAGTACTATTGATAATTATGCTGGTAGGGCGGATGATTCTAAGGTGGTAAAGGCTATGGAAATTTTGAGGCTTAAATAATGAAAATATTACCCACAAATTAGGATTCTGGCTACTTAGTGAATTTTGAAAAACAATGGACTATACTAAAATCACTAAGGCAAAAGCGAAAATTTTAGATACACATTAAGAACAATTACTCAATTATATTAGGGGGTTATAAAATTGATATTTCCTTACAAACTGTGATAAAAATATTGTTATTTTTATAAACAGTTGATTATTTTATTATATTTGATTTCCTTTTGTTTGAAATCAAAAAAAATCCTAATGAAAAACCTACAAAAAATCAAAGTTGACGTAAAAAATTCCATAGCCCACGGAAAAACTAAGTTGGCGATAGAATCTATGCTCACTTACTTAAGTCCCCAAGAAAAGTATAAAGACTATGAGAAAATAGTGATAATGAAACTCGGTCTATTTAATACGACAGAGAAAAGATTCTTAGCTGGTACCATTGATGATAATTATTTCAATCTTATAGTTGCTCGAATTTCAGATACTTTATTAAAAATCCTTGATGAAATTGAATTGGGTAATTTGCACCCCAAAGATTTAGGTGAATATTATGTCGAAGGAGAAATTATAACCTGTTGGAAGAGAGAAAACGAAAAAGAAGCTATCGAAAAATTTTATAATGAATTTAAAAAGGATTCTAAATCATATATAGTTATAATATCGGGTAAAGGGGGGACTGGGAAAACTACATTGGCAAAATACATTGTAAATAAAGCCCAATATTATGAAGGAATTAATAGTTATGAAGTAGATGCTAATGGCAAAGATTTGAAAAAAAGTATCCTTCAATTAGGAGCATTTCTAAGGATAGATTCTAATTCTGAAACAATTAATCCTAATAATAGCTTAACCGATAAAATCTATGAGAATCTTTCGGAAGGTTCAATAATCTTTTTTGATAATATTGGTAGCTATAAAAAATCTCAGTCATTAATCGGGCAATTAGGTAATAAAAAAGTATTCATAATTATAACAACAAATATACTTAACCCTCCACCATTCAAGAACAATGAAAATATAAAATTTAAAAGTATTAAGTTAGAAGAACTAAATAAAGAAGACTATTATTTTTTCCTTGAAAAAAATTTAAGCGATTTAGCATGGGAAAAAGTAAAAGAATTTAAAAACTGTTTGGATAAAATATTCATTCAAGAACTGAGATTTCCATTATACATCGAATTAATTTGTAATTTAATCGAAAACAAAGTAATTAAAGATAAAAGCTCAAATATCCCAAGCCTTCTAGATGAAGTTACAAAAGAAATATTAATTCCTTCTAAAGAAATAGATAAGATTAGTGAAAGGTTGGTAGGGAAGTCTTACTCAATTTTAACTAAAGGAAACTCTAAATTAAAGAAGATACTACTGGCTTCCTCACTTTTTGCACAAAGTAAGATTCCTCTAACTGAATTGGTGAATACTAGTGGTCCTGAACTTAGTTCAATGAGTGACATAATTCAAACCTTGAAGGAATGGGAATTTTTTATTCACGAATGTAATAAAGATGAAAATGAGGAAATATATTTTTCTATTTCTAGCCCAATCCACTCTTTTTTGAGACAAAAATTTCAAAAAGAATCATTTGCTCTATCTTCTTGTTTAAAAGAAAATTTCGTTTCAACTTGGATTAAATTTATTTCACAGAATAATGCCTTAAATATTTTACTTGATAATAGTATCAATATAGGAATTGCAATCAAATATCTATCAGATGTAAGAATAAATAAAGAAATTGAAAACAGCCTAAAGGAAATAAAGATTGAGCATTTATTTTTACTACAAAAAATTCTTCCCCCAAAAGAGAGATTTAGTTTACTTTCTGAGTTACTTAAAATCACAGCTAGACAACCTTTTTTGGCTTATTTATACATTTTTATTTCTGAAAGTTTCCAGCATCAAACAAATTTTAAAAAAGCGGAAGACTTTGCTCTTTTGAGTCTAAACCACTTTACAAATGGTAAAGAAAGTAGAAAACCAATGGCATATGCCTATAGAAGACTAGGTGGAATCTATAGAAGAGTCGGAAAATTTAAAGAATCTTTAGAAGTTCTAAAAAAGGCATCGAAAATCTATAAAGGCTTAAAAGATAACTTATCGTATGCTGACACTCTAAGAAAAATAGCACAAACCTATAATACTATAGGCCCCAATAAAAAAGCATTACAGAACATATCTGAATCTATTAAGATTTTAAATAATCTAAAATTAGAAAATCCTACTGCGGAGGTTCTAAATACACTCGCCTATTCATTGAATACTCACGGTAGAATTTTAATGAAAAGGTTTAGATTAAAAGAAGCAGTAGCTAGTTTTGAGAAGGCAAAAAAAATGCACTCAAAAAGTGTAGGCTATAATCACTTTTATGTAGGTTATGATTTGAGATTCTTGGCTATTGCAGAAGGGCATATTGCGGATTTAGAATCTAATTTTGAAATGTTTAAAAGTGCTATAGAAAACCTAAGAAACTCTGAGAAAATAACACAATCTTTTTTTGGAGAATCTTCCCCATTAGCAATGGTTTACTTAGCCTTTTCTAAGGTTTATCATAAAAAAAGAGAATACGATAGTGCAATGTTATTTGCAAAAAAAGCGGAAACTATTTTTAATACAATCAAAAATAAAAATAACTTTTACTATCTAAATGTGTATGCTGCAATTGCAGAAATTCTCATTGAGGAAGAAAAAATAACTGATGCAATAAAGTATCTTAAATACGCTAATGAAAAATTTTCTTCAGTAAAAAAATCAACCTTTTTATCAAAAGAAGAGGATGCTCCTTGGGTAGAAAAACTTGGTTTAATTGAGTGTAAAATTTTAATTCTTCAAAAAAAATATAATGAAGCTGCACCAAGGTTATGGGGGATAAAATCTAAATTATTAAAAAGAGGAAATCTAATTGAGAGTAAAGAAGTGGATAGGGTTTTAATTTCCTGTCTATTTCGTCAAGGTGAAAAATGGGATGCAAGTGCTAAAGCTTATAAACAATATCTTATTGACTTTCCAGAATCAATACACCACAAATTAGGTCAACAACTAATAGAATCCTTAACTCGGAAAGTAATTTTATCTAACGTTAATAGAGAAGCAGAAATCTTGGATATTTTTTGTGGGACTGGATTTATTTCTGAGGGAATTTCAAAAAGGAAACATTTAAATTTCAAGATTATTGGATTAGATGGTTCAAAGGAGATGATAAACCATGCTAAAACGTTATCAAGTGATGGTATGTATAGCAATTTATCTTTTATAAATGCTTCAAAGGAGTATTCGCTTGTCCAAAATGAAAAATTTGATTTTATGACAATCCAGATGGGGATTTTTCAAATTGACTTGAGGAATAGACACCTACTTTTTCAAGATTTGACACAGCTCCTAAACGAAAAATGTTCCTTTATTTTTAGTGTTTATTCTGCTGACTTTACATTTCCAGAAATCAATTTTCCACCCAGCATTAACGCAGTAAATTCATTCAAAAACTTTTTATTTAAGGAATTTAGAAGTGTAGGGTTTAATCCTCCGACTTCTCTGGATGAGAGTATAAAACCAGTTTATACAAAAGAGAATTATCATACTCTTTCGTGTTTTTTTGAGCTCTATGGTTTTCAGCTAGAACCTATCAATATTGAAGACATTATCGAAATAAATAGACCTTGGGAAGAAAGGATAGCTTTCACTAAAATACCAGTAATTTCAGAAAAAATATTTGGACGAGAAATTGAGGATAGGAAATGGAAGAAAGTCGAAAGTTCACCTAAAGACTACCATGACACAACGTTTGGTGCTATTTTAATTGCAAATAAAATTAAACATTATGACTCTAGATTTAGAGTTTTTTCACATGTGAACGTTGATTTTACTAGAGGATATGAGGTTAAATATGCAATAGCCGCTGTTTTACGGAATGATGAAGGAAAAACACTTTTTTTACAACGTGGAAGTGGCGCAAGAGACTTTAATGACTCGTGGAGTTTGCCTTCTTCATTCGCAGATGAGGGAAAAGGACTATTAGAAAGTTATAAAATAAGTATGAAAAAAAACCTTGGCTTAGACATAGAAAAACTAGATAAAGAACTTACTCCTAGGTCAATTAGATTTAATTTAAGAAGTGATAGTGAGAAGCCTTGGATTATGGCTATGTGTGTTTATAGTGGAACAATTGGTGAACAAACCCCCATTTTACAGAATAAAAAATATAAAGAAATTCGCTGGGAGGATAGTTATTCTTTTATAAACACTAATTTAAGAGGAAAGCCTATTGGTGATTGTATTAAGTCATATCGTGATTTAATACAACTTGGAGAACTATTATAAATAATCTTTATGGAATCTGATATTAAAATTTTTGTTACCCCTGAAGCTAAGAATTCTAAACTACCATTAAAGCGTGCTATTTCAGTTGCAATTTTTAATCCCCAACAAAAAATTCTTATTGCAAGGCGTAGTCAAATGGTGGGTGAATTTAAAGGAGTATGGAGTTTACCTTCAAAGTTCATTGAGGAAAATGAAGATAGCCTTGAAGTTCTAAAATTTTATATTGATTTATGGTTTAAACTTGAAATTGAAAATATTAAGTTAGTAGGAAAAAGAGTTGCTTTAAGACCGAAATGGAAACTTGAAATGAATTTATTTGTCGCAAATAGTATAAAAAGACCCCATTTAAGTACAGAAAAATATGATGAAATAAAATGGGTAAAAGGTGTTGATTATTTCTCTCAATTTAGGTTTGAAACTTTGGGTGATTGTTCTAAATCCTTTTTAGACTACATGAGAAAATAATTATCCTAAAACAAACTAGCTCAAATTTCAAAAATGATGAACAAAAAAACGAAATTAATTTTACCTAAACTTGAATACCGCATCAAATTCAAGAAGACAAAAAATGAAATAGTTCAACTAAGAAAGCGAGAGCAGGTATTGGATGATTATACCCTAAAATTTTCTGATAATAGCCTTACCATAACTGACAGTACAGAAACTATCTTAGTCACGAATGATAAAAAAAATACCCAAACGAACATTAAAAAAGTTCTTTACACTAAAAATATTGAGCGTTTAAAGGGAAACACAGATTTTAGAACAATAACAAGTTGGCTAAGACATCCTAATAATAACAATTACTTGCCTTCAGATATAGCTAGTTCTTGGAAGGGGCAAGTTAATTTAGTTGAGGAAAACCTAAACGAAGGGATTGAGGGGTTACGAGAACCCCAAGTTGGTGCTATATATAGTACTTTGGGGCATTGGAAATCGTCCGATGAATTAGGAACTATTGTTTTGCCTACGGGCACAGGTAAAACGGAAACTATGCTTACACTTTTAGTAAAAGAAATGTGTGAAAAGATTTTGATAGTTGTTCCTTCTGATACATTGAGAAAACAAATCTCTGATAAGTTTATTACGCTTGGCTTATTGAAAAGGCTTAAAGTTTTGACCTTTGGGTCATTACATCCAGTTGTGGGTATTTTGAAAGAGAATTTTAAAAATGATGATGATTTAAAAGAATTCATAAATAGTTGTAACGTAGTTGTTTCTACTGCAAGTTTACTAGCTAAAACTTTTGAATCTCAAAGAGATTTAATGTCATCAACATTTTCTAATCTTTTTATAGATGAAGCACATCATGTAATGGCCCCGACTTGGTTTAAATTTAGAAATAAATTTGCTTCAAAGAAGGTGCTACAATTTACGGCTACTCCTTATCGAAATGATAATGTTCGATTAGACGGTAAAATCATATTTAACTTTCCTCTAAGAAAGGCACAAGAGCAAGGTTATTTCAAAAGAATTGAATTTATTCCTGTCAAGAAATATGATAAAGAAGAGGCAGATAAAGAAATAGCGAAGGCTGCAATAAAAAAACTTAGGGAGGACTTAAAACAAGGATATGACCATATCCTCCTTGCTAGATGCGACTCAATTAAAAGGGCTGATAAAATATTTAAGTTATACCAATCGGAAACTGACCTTCATCCTGTATGTATTCATAACAAAACAAAAAAACGTTCTGAAAAAGAGAAATTACTTAAATTAGGAAAGGCAAGAATTGTTGTTTGTGTGGATATGTTTGGAGAAGGTTATGACTTGCCTCAATTGAAAATTGCCGCATTCCATGATGCTAGAAAGAGTCTTCCTGTGACCATTCAATTTGCTGGAAGATTTACTAGAAGCAGCAGGGATAATAAATTGGGAAATGCTACTATTATAGCGAATATTAGAGATACTCACTTTAACAATGAACTAGAAAAACTATATGGAAATGACCCTGATTGGAACTTATTACTACCGATATTAAGCAGCAACCAAATTGAAAATGAGTCTGCATTTAGTGAGTTTATGTCAGGCTTTAAGAATCTTGAAAAATTTAAAATACCTCTTCAAAACCTACAACCTGCATTGAGTACCGTAGCTTATGAAAAAAAGGGTAATGTTGGTTGGAGTCCGACTAATTTTGAAAAGGGGCTTACTCATGGAGAACAATACGACTATGTATTTAGCGACATAAATTGGGATGATAAGGTTCTAGTTATTATTACAGGTAAAAAGTTAGACATAGATTGGGGGGCATCCAATGATGTTTATGAAATTGCATGGGAATTAATTATAGTGCATTGGGAGGTGAAAAATAATCTACTCTTTATTCATGGCTCTAAAAAGGAAGGACATTATAAAAAATTAGCTAAAGCAGTATTTGACGAAGATTGTAGAATTATTGAAGGAATAGACATATATAGGGCCTTTCACAAAGTTAATAGAGTCCTCCTTCAAAATGTTGGATTGAAAGAGTTTCTAGGAAAGAAAATTCGTTTTAGAATGAGTGTTGGCGCAGACATTGAAAGTGCAATGAGTTTAGCAGAGAAACAGAGAGGGCAAAAGGCTTTCTTATTTGGCGTTGGCTATGAAAAAGGTGATAAAATTTCTTTGGGATGTTCCTCTAAAGGGCGTATTTGGACGAGAAGAAAGGGAAACATTAGGCAATTCGTAAACTGGACGAAGAAACTAAGTGATAACCTAGCTGATAAAAGCATAGACCCAAATGAAATACTTAAAAATACATTAATCACTCAACTAAGAGCAGAAAGACCAAAAATTTTCCCTGTCTGTATAGATTGGGATGAAAGTATTTACCGACATTCAGAATCCAAATATAAATTTATTTTTGATGCTACCATTTACAATATATCTGAATGTCAAATAGACATAAAAAATCCAAGCCAAGATGATAAATTACTTTTTAGCTTAGTAACTGAGGATTATGAAGTCGTACTAGAATTGGTTCTTTTTAAAGATAAGGATGATTACCCTGACTTTGAAATTACTAATACTGGCACTACACAATGCCAAGTTGAATATGGAAGGCAATCATTAGATATAGTTGAATTTTTTATAAAATTTCCACCTACGATTTGGTTTGCAGATGGTTCTTCTTTAACGGGTAATGAATTTGTTGAACTAAAAAAAATCATGGCTCCTTACCCTAAAGAAAACATTATTAATGATTGGGATTGGAATGGAGTTGAACTATCAAAGGAATCACAAGGATTTGGAACACTAAACAAAAAGTCTATCCAGTATCGAGTTTCTGAGCGATTGAAAAAACTTGATTATGATGTAATTTATAATGATGATAATACTGGCGAAATAGCTGATTTAATAACTATCAAATTAAAAAATGATATTCTGTTTATAGAACTTTACCACCTAAAATTCGCCATTAATGGTAAAGTAACTCAAAATATAAAAAACCTGTATGAAGTCTGTGGACAAACACAAAAATCAATACGGTGGAAACATAGACCCAATAAGCAATTTTTTGACCATTTACTAAGGCGAGAAGAGAGGAAAAATAAGTTTTATAGTGCAACAAGATTAGTGAAAGGTACTGTATCCGATTTAGAAAAATTCCTAGAATTGACGAAAAATCAAATCCCAATGGAGTTTAAAATCTACATTGTTCAACCGGGTATTTCACGAAAAACGATAACCGAAGAGATGTTAA
The DNA here is from genome assembly GCA_964644655.1 of uncultured Saprospiraceae bacterium. Lineage (GTDB taxonomy): Bacteria > Bacteroidota > Bacteroidia > Chitinophagales > Saprospiraceae > JAFMDF01. The sequence goes on from CAZXYA010000389.1 coordinate 8,612, forward strand.
TGCTTCTTGGTGTGACAGACAATTATTTAAAAGAGAAAGGAGGGATTTCTTTGAAGATTGTTGGGAATAATTAAGACTTATTTACCAGAAGAACCTAGTTTCCCCTTTCCACGAATTGAAGGAATTTTTAGTAAATCCTCATATTTAATTTCTTTTTTTTCCATTGTTGGAATAGGTAGGATAATAGCTTGAGCAATTGCTTTATTGTATGGATAATATATTTTATTATTTTTTTCTTTTTTTGTAGAAAAATTCTTTGATATGATAATTGTTTTATTGGAAGTATTATTTAGTCCAATTATTATTTCTCCTCTATAGCCAGAGTCAACAACTCCCATTCTAACAGATAAACCTATTGACCCAGTACTACCTCTTTCTTTAATAATTGCAACAAAAGCGGAGCTAAAGGCAAATGCAATTCCAGTTGGAATTAGTGTGCTTACCCCAATTCATAGGACCACTTAACAATAATCCTTCGTTAATAAAT
>CAZXYA010000390.1:0-9049 GCA_964644655.1 uncultured Saprospiraceae bacterium
ATCCCTTTTGCGAGGCTGCGAAGCAGCCGAGCAAAATATAAAGAAATTAATGTTATACTGAAGGGTTTTCTCTATTTAGGCTCTTATGTAAATTTTGAAACCAACAAATTGTCGATAAATTTTTAAATTTCAACCTCAAATTCAACCTCAATTCCCACCGAAGGTGGTTTAAAATTTGAAAATTTGAAATTTAAAATTGAAAATTTAATTTTACTTAGTATCTTTTTAAGAAAATTTAATTTAATTTTATCCATTCATAGGAATGTAGAAAAAATAGTTTTACAATTTATAACTGCAACTTATTAATTGTCAGTAGTGGTTTTAATTATCATTTTAATTCATTCCTTACCTTACACCACTTCAATTTTAAAGGAAAAAGGAGCTTTTTGCTCAAAACCTATCCCAAACCTTCGGGAGTATAAATTATCTACAAGCGCTTAACTATTTCAAGTTAGGGAATACCCCCTCCATTTCCCTATTAGACCTGTTATTCTTTGAGAAGTGCTTCTATGAAATTCAGATTTTTTTGATAGTTTTTCTCAAAAAATTAGTGCATAGCCTCGCTACGGACTCATTTTTTGAGGAAAAATAGCAGAAAAAGATGTTTTCAGAGAGGTATTTATTAAAGGGTAACAAGTCTTTTGTTAAAAACAATTAAATTATGAACAGAATTAAACTACTCATTTTATGCTGTTGGTTTGGCATTATTTCAGTTAGTGCAGCACAAACAGAGGGAGGTGTTAACTGCGATGCCGTAAATTTTATAGGAAGTGAAGGACAAATAAGCTTAAATAACTTAAATGCAATAAGTGAAAGAATTGAATATTTTGGAGCGGCCACTAACTATCAGACGGTAGTCGTTTGTGATGGTAATTGTGCCAGCACCCAAACAATTTCCGATTTGGCGGGGGGGATTTATATCGTCAAGTTATTAATGATAGGAGAAGCGGGTGCCCTATGTTTTAGAGAAGAAGAAATAATGGTAACGGAAGATACAGGGAACATTTGTGATAGTCAAGGAGGCGATGCGGACGGAGATGGAATCTGTGCAATTAATGACTGTGATGATAGTAATTTCTTTATCGGGGCGACCCAAATTCCAGGGACCCCTTGTGATGATGGAGATCCGACTACAAATAACGATATTATTCAGGCAGATGGTTGTACCTGTCAAGGCGAAAATACAACAGTAGGAGGAACAGCGGACTGTGCTATAGTCACTTTTTCAGGAGGAGCAGGACAGTTTACTGTGAATAATTTAGTGGCACAAAGTGAAAGAGTTGAATATTTTGGAGCGACTACCAATTATCAAACAATAGTGGTTTGTGATGGCAATTGCTTAGAGAATCAATCTGTAACGAGTTTATCCGCAGGCAACTATATCGTCAAACTACTAATGATAGGAAATGATGGCACTTTCTGTTATCGGGAGGAAGAAGTTATCGTGACCCCTACTAACGGCGGTCCTTGTGATGAAAATGGAGGGGATGCAGATGGAGATGGTATTTGTGCAGACATCGATTGTGATGATACTAGAGCAAATATTGGTGCTGCTCAACTCCCCGGTACTCCTTGCAATGATAGAAATCCTGCAACCGCTAATGATGCGATACAAGCGGATGGTTGTACTTGTTTAGGAGTTATTGATGGAAATCTCTGTGAGCAACGAGGGGGTGATGCGGATGGAGATGGTATTTGTGCCGATATAGATTGTGATGATACTAGAGCGGATATTGGTATTGCTCAACTCCCAGGCACAAGTTGTGATGATGAAAATCCTGCAACCGCTAATGATGTCATACAGGCAGATGGTTGTACTTGTTTAGGCGAAATTGACGCAAGCCTTTGTGACGAGCGAGGAGGGGATGCAGATGGAGATGGCGTTTGTGCCGATATAGATTGTGATGATACGAGTGCAGAAATTGGTATTGCCCAAGCCCCCGGCACCGCTTGTGATGACGGAAACCCGAATACAGATAACGATGTTATTCAAGCAGATGGTTGTATGTGTTTAGGAGATGTAGTTGATTGTGAGGCGGTAACTTTTGAAGGTGGTGCGGGAACCATTACGGTATCCAATTTAACGGCTCCTTCTGTAATGCTAAATATTATTGGTGCCGCTACAAACTTTGAATTAATCAATATCTGTAATGGAGCATGTAATACACAAGAAGTCATTTCCAATTTGGCTGCGGGTTCCTATTCTGTAAAGTTACTATTGGATGGAGCAGGCGGATGTTATCGAGAGGAAGACGTATTGGTAACGCCTGCTGCTGCCTTATCAAGTTCCGACCGAACGGCAACTGAATTCTATTTAAATGGTTTTGCCAATCTACAAAATATTGAATTACAATGGGTACACACGGATGAACGGCCCAAAAGCTATTTTGTGCTAGAAAAATCTATAGATGGGCAATTATTTGAGCCCGTTCAAGTAATAAAATCTCAGGATATAGGTACGAATGTAGCAGCCTATAAGGAGTTAGATGAACAACCACAAACAGGTACTAATTATTACCGAATTGGTACGGCTTTTAGTACTGGGGATTTCACTTATTCCAAAATTGTTCAAGTGGATTTTACTCCATTAGACCATTTCGATATTTTTCCTAATCCTATTAATGCTCAAGGAGCACTATTTATTAATTTAAGTGATTTTGCTGGGAAATCCGCCAATTTGATTATCTATAATGGATTAGGGCAGCCAGTACAATCTATGCAGGTGGATAAAGTTGGAGATAGTCCAATTAGGCTAAAGTTGGAAGATTTAGCTGATGGGGTCTATTCTATAGGCGTTAATGTTCTTGGTAAACGACTGCAAGCTAGGCGGTTTATCGTGCAAAGGCTATAGATAGGAGACAATTTGGGATGCACCCGAAGTATTGGTTCAAAAATGAAAAAAATTATGAAAAAAAAACGCAATTGGAAGTTTTGGCTTTCCCGTTCTATTTTATTGTTATGCTCAATTGGTGCTATTTGGCTTATTAATTTAATTTGGTTTCGCCCATTTAACATTCGACATTTTTATGACCGAATTTTTGTAGAAATGGTTATGGATAGCCCCGAAATTACTACAGCATTAGGTATTCCGGTTCTTTATGATTGGTCAAAGGAGGAATTGGATGATATTTCTGATACTAAACAATGGGAGACATTTAATAAAATGAAAGCCGATTATACCACTTTGACGAGTTATGATTTCGATGGACAATCTGAGGCTAATCAAATAAATACCAAAATTTTAGGTTTTTTCTTAAAAAGTCAAATTGATGGCGAACCCTATTTCTATCATGATTACCCCGTCAATCAAATGTTTGGAGTGCAAAGTAACTTACCTAGTTTTTTGGAAAATTCTCATAAGCTGCTAGATAAAAGTGATGTAGAAGCCTATATTTCCAGATTATCTAAGTTTGACACCAAATTTGACCAGTTGATAGAAGGCTTAAAAATTAGAGAGCGTAAAAGGCTAAAAATGTCTTAGGCAATCGCTTTGATTTAAAGCAATTTCACAATGTAGTTTTAAAAAATGGTTCGGTCCCCTTGACTATTTTAGAAGAAATTGTTGATGAATATATAGCAACTGTTAAAAACAATTAGGCAATCGTCAAATCGAAAAATAATATCAAAATTTAATTGCTCAAAAACTGGTACTACTTGTACGCCAATAAAACTCAAAATTGATCCTACAGAATTAAGGCTACTTAATGACTTAAAAATAGTCGTTTTCCCTATTTATATAATTATATAACGGACACAATAATTTGTTTTTAAAAATTAATTAGGCTTTATTGATTGAATGTAAAATATTATTCCTACATTCGTTAATGTCCTAATCTTTTATATGGAAAGTAAAAGATTAACACTTAGTTAAACAATAAAAAACATTAATGTGAAGCCTACTAATATTAATGATCCAGAGTACTTTCATAAAGTTGTCGATTGTCAGTACGCCTGCCCTGCACATACCCCTGTGCCAGAGTATATTCGCTTGATTGCGGATGAAAAATACACCGAAGCTTATATGATTAATTGGGAGTCCAATGTTTTTCCGGGTATTTTAGGAAGAACATGTGACCGCCCCTGTGAACCTGCTTGCCGACGGGGTAGGGTAGAGGAAAAACCTGTGGCTATTTGCCGACTTAAACGGGTAGCAGCAGATAATAAAGGCGATGTCAAAAAGCACATGCCCAAAGGCCCTTTTAAGCAAAATGGTAAAAAAGTGGCGCTGATTGGTGGTGGTCCAGCTTCGTTGACGGTGGCAAGAGATTTAGCTCCACTCGGTTATGAAATTCATTTATATGATGAATGGCATAAAGGCGGTGGTATGATGCGGACACAGATTCCCGCCTTCCGATTGCCCGAAGAAGTATTGGACGAAGAAGTCAATTATGTTTTGGATTTAGGCATTCATACCCATTTTAATCATTTTGTGCATAGTATGAAGGACGAAATTTTGTCCAAAGATTACGATGCGGTATTTGTTGGAACAGGCGCGCCTTCTGGCAGAAAATTAAACTTACCAGGCTTTGAAGAAGCAGGGGATAATATCCATATCGGTATTGAATTTTTGGCGAGTGTTGCTTTTGAGCATAAAACATCTATTGGTAAAAAAGTGATTGTGTTGGGTGGTGGAAATACAGCGATGGATTGTTGTCGAACCTCCCGAAGAATTGGAGGAGACGATGTAAAAGTAATCGTAAGAAGTCCATTCAAAGATATGAAAGCCTCGCCTTGGGAAATCGAAGATGCCGAAATGGAGGACATTCCGATTATGAATAATATGCCACCCAAGGAATTTGTGGTAGAAAACGGTCAACTAAAAGGCGTCATTTTTGGAAAAGTATATGCCGACTATAGTTCTGGTCGTAGAAAATTAATTCCAACAGGCGAACCTGATGTTTTTATTGAAGCAGATGATGTAATCATTGCTATCGGACAAGACAATGCCTTCCCTTGGATAGAAAGAGATTTGGGTATTGAGTTTGGTAAATGGGACATTCCAGTATTAGATAAAACAACTTTCCAATCTACTTTACCCAAAGTGTTTTTTGGTGGAGATGCGGCCTTTGGCCCTGAAAATGTGATTACCGCAGCCGCACATGGTCACCAAGCAGCCGTTTCTATGCATTTATTCTGTGAAGGAGAGGATTTAGTAGCTGACCGACCAGACCCCATGACCAATTTATATCGCCAAAAAATGGGCATCCACGAATGGATGTATGATAGCCCTGTTGTGGACGATGTACGGTATAAAGTAGGACATGAGGATAAAAAGAAGACCCTACGAGATAGAAAAATAGAAGTGGAATTAGGCTTTACCCAATTAGAGGGGTTCAAAGAAGCCCAGCGTTGTTTGAATTGTGATGTAATGACCGTTTTTGATGATAAATTATGTATTGAATGTGATGCTTGCATGGATGTTTGCCCAACAGATTGCATTACTTTTATCAAAAATGACGAAGAAGATGTCCTTCGATCTAGTCTAAGAGTCCCAGCCTTAAATACCACCCAAGATCTCTACGTTTCCCAAACTTTACCTACAACTAGAGTAATGATTAAAGATGAAGACGTTTGTTTGCATTGCGGCCTCTGCGCCGAACGATGTCCAACCGCTGCTTGGGATATGCAAAAGTATATGTATAGTGTGACGAAGACGTATGAGATGGAAGGCTGTTGCTCGAAGTAATTGGTTACTAGTTGCTGGTTACTGGTTGGCGACATTCAAAATTCAAAATTCAATCATTCAAAATTAAAAAATTGGATATAATAAACGATATGGTTGTTCGATTTGCGAACGTAAACGGTACTGGTTCAGCGAGTGCCAATAATATGTTTGCAAAGACGATATTTAGAATGGGCATTCCTGTTTCGCCCAAAAATATTTTCCCTTCTAATATTCAAGGGTTGCCCACTTGGTACGAAGTCAGGATTAATAAAGACGGTTATTTAGGTCGTCGAGCAGGGATAGATTTATTAGTAGGCGTGAATCCACAGAGTTTAAAAAAGGACATTGCTTCGGTAAAAGCAGGCGGCTATTTTGTCTATGACAGCACTCGAAAATTGCATGCAGAATTCATCCGAGAAGATATTAATTATGTTGGTATCCCGATGATGAAATTGAGCATGGAGCATTATCAAGTGCCTCGATTGCAGCAATTATTCAAGAACATCATTTATGTCGGTGCTTTAGCGGCTTTGTTGGATATAGAAATGGAAGTGATTAAAAATATTATTACCGAACAGTTTGCCAGAAAACCCAAACTCATTCCTAATAATTTTAAAGCCTTGGATTTAGGTTATAATTATGCCAAGGCCAATTATAACTGCCCCCTAAATTATCGCTTAGAACGCATGGATGGAGTAGGGGATTCCATTTTAGTAGAAGGCAACGAAGCAACTGGTTTAGGTGCTATCTATGGAGGGGCAACCGTCATGGCTTGGTATCCTATTACGCCTTCCACTTCAGTCGCTAAAGGTTTTGAAACCCATTGCAAAAAGCTAAGAGTGGATGCCGATGGCAAAAAGAATTATGCCTTTGTGCAAGCAGAAGACGAATTAGCAGCAATGGGTATGGTGATTGGCGCAACGTGGAATGGTTCTAGAGCATTTACTGCTACTAGTGGTCCCGGTGTGTCTCTAATGAGTGAGTTTATCGGCTTGGCGTATTTTGCAGAAATTCCTGTAACCTTGGTCAATGTCCAAAGAGGTGGCCCTTCGACAGGAATGCCAACCAGAACCCAACAACCCGATATTTTATCAACAATTTACGCCTCACACGGTGACACTAAACATCTTTCCCTCTTCCCAAGTACCCCAACCGAATGTTTTGAAATGATGGCGGATTGTCTTGATTTAGCCGATCGTTTCCAAACACCTGTAATGATGATTTCTGATTTGGATTTAGGAATGAATTCGCATATGTGTCCGCCCTTAAAATGGGACGATAACAGAAAATATGATAGAGGAAAAGTATATGATGCCGAAGATTTAGAGCGCATCAAAGAATTTGGTCGCTATTTAGATGTCGATGATGATGGTATTTGTTACCGAACCATTCCTGGAACGCATCCAACTAAAGGATCCTTCTTTACTAGAGGCACCTCCAGAGATGAATATGCCAAATATACCGAAGATGGGGAAACCTATGTTCGAGTAGTCAATCGCCTCTTAAAAAAATGGGAAACCGCTAAAAGCTATGTTCCCGCACCAGAAGTAACCAAAGCCAAAGAAAAGACCGATATGGGCATTATTTTCTTTGGTACGACTAGATATTCCGCTCTAGAAGCGATGGATTTATTTGAAAAAGAAGGGGTCTATTTAGATGCCCTCCGTATCAAAGCCGTTCCATTCAATCAAACCGTTGAAGATTTTATCAACAGCCACGAACAAGTATTTGTCATCGAACAAAATAGAGATGGCCAAATGCGAACGGTCCTAATGAATGAATTAGATGCGGATCCAAAAAAATTAACCGCTATTTTAAATTATGATGGCATGCCGATTACGGCCGCAACTATCATGGAACGGATTGGGCAGTATTTGCCTGTAACAGCATAGCTGTAATTAATTTTCAATTTTCAAAATGCTTAATCTAGAGATAATACCCTAACGTTCCAATTTGACGATTCCCCATCACGGTGGCGGCTGCCTGTCAAAAAACTGTTTGACCGGAGGGAGTTTTTTTTGACTAGAATTTTTGTTACTTTTTTTTCAATGAAAAAAGTAAGGTGAATAATCAACCAAAAAAGAAAAATTGTTTTCTCTTATTAATCTAAGCAAAACCTGAATTAGAATTTAAATTTTCAATTTAGAATGACATACATTAAACCCACATTCAGACACCCAGGATTACCCAAAAATAAAGTCGGCTATGTCCGAGCAGATTACGAAGGTGCTATTTCGACCCTTTGCGCAGGTTGCGGACACGATTCCATTAGCGGATCGATTGTGCAAGCCTGTTTTGAAATGTCGGTGGAGCCACATAAATTAGCCAAATTATCAGGCATCGGTTGTTCCTCCAAAACACCGACCTATTTTTTGAGCAATTCGCATGGCTTTAATTCGGTGCATGGCAGAATGCCCTCGGTCACCACAGGCGCCAATATGGCCAATCGAGATTTAATTTACCTTGGTGTGTCAGGTGATGGTGATACGGCTTCCATTGGGATGGGACAATTTGTCCATGCCGTCCGACGGAATCTAAACATGGTTTATATCGTGATGAATAATGGTTGTTATGGTTTGACCAAAGGACAAGATTCTGCGACCACCGATTTTGGCTCTATAAGTAAAGCCTCTGGAGAAAATGATTCTTTCCAAGCGATTGATTTAGTTGGCATGGCATTAGAATTAGGCGCTACTTTTGTAGGCCGTAGTTTTTCAGGCGATAAAGACCAATTGGTGCCAATGATAAAGGCAGCGATGTCGCATCCGGGCTTTGCTTTTATAGATTGCATTTCTCCCTGTGTGACGTTTAATAATAATAAAGGTTCGACCAAATCCTATCAATTTGTCAGAGACCATCAAGAAGCCACCTCTACCATTGATTTTGTGCCACACGAAGAAGAAATTACGGTGGCCTATAAGGAAGGGACTTCCACTAGCGTCGCCTTACATGATGGCTCCAAAATATACCTAGATAAATTATCGCCTAATTGGAATCCTACCGATAGATATTCTGCCGTGATGCGCTTGCAAAAAGCCAAAGCGACAGGGGATATTTTAACAGGTTTATTATACATCGACCCAAAAAGTAAAGGCTTGCATGATTTAATGAAGACCTCTAAGCGGCCTTTGAATAGTTTGCAGGAGGATGATTTATGCCCTGGGGCTGCTGCTTTGGAGGGGATTAATGCTGGGTTTCGGTAATATATTACCGAATTTATTGGACCTTAATGGTTTTGTTATGCTGGCTATCCGTCTATGATTTTGTTTTTTTGACGTTGAATTCGCTAGTTATTATGATTTTTTATGTTTTTAATACGGTAAGGAATAAATTAAAATTAAAATGACAATTAAAATTGGCTACCCGTCTAACGTTGTTCACTAC
>CAZXYA010000391.1:0-9020 GCA_964644655.1 uncultured Saprospiraceae bacterium
TACTGCAAATAGCTATAAGATAGAAATATTGGGTCGCATAAATGTTATTTTACATCTTGCTAAAAATTTTGAAGAGTTTGATAAAAAAGCATTTTTGACAAAATTAGAAAACACTATTAGGGGATTCATAGACAGCCAAAATCTTGATGAAGGTTATAAAGAAATTACATTTTTTTCAAAATTTGTTGCCGAACAGGAGTTCTATTTGTTTTTTTCCCATTCAGAAAAAGGTAGACTAAAAAATATGGCATTAGAAATTAGTGCTCGGCAAATTTCAGGATTGCTAACTGATCTATTTGAATCTTTGCATATTAGTACATTAGGATATGAGGAAATTAAGGCTAAGCAAATGCTATCTTTATATAAGGAAATATTTATAGAAGGAGAGCTAAATTCTAACAAAAAGTATTTGGTTTTTTAAACAATAAAAGCCTTTTACTGGCTATATCTTAAATAAAATAAAGTCAGAGAATCAATTACAAAATAGTATTTAAAAATGGGTCACTTTTGAATTTCTATCAATTCTACTCAATCTCAGTTTTTGATACACCACAAAATAAGAACTGTCAGCTAAATAGTTTCCCAAAGCTCTTTACTAATGTACAACGAATACACAATCATTTAGTCAAATAAATAGCTTTAAAACAAATATTAAAAACTTACGTTTCGCCCAAATTCAACTCAGAAAAAAAGAATTGTTCAGCATCTGAGTAAATAATTGGGTTTATTTTTAAAAGTTTGAGAAATTTTTGAAGTTATCACCTTGTTCTCGAAAACTTTGAACAATCATGGCATCAAGACGAATAGCTTCTTCTTTGGTGTTTAGTTTGTAAACATGAATCATGTTTTTGTTGTGGGCATTTCCAAAAGCATCCCATTTTTCTCAATCATTAAATCGGTCTAGTAATACTCCTAATCAGTCATCGGTAAAATCTTTTTCCGTTAATTCTAGAAAATCAAGACAATATAGTAAAGTGTGAAGGCGCTCTGCTGCCCATGGTTCAACTCGATGTAAGTTGTGGCCACTACAGGATAACAAAAATGTCAAAAATCCAACGGTGACTTTTCCACCGTCTAGTCCACTCAAATTTCCGTGGTCTGGAAAATATTGGTTAAGATAATTGCTGAGTTGGCTTTTTTCCAACTCGGCTATCAACAAAGGTATGTCGTCTACTCGTTCTGTAATCATTCAGCGAGTTTACGAATCTTTTTTTTAACTTCATAAATCAGCGAAACGTAAGTAAAAACAAAAATGTAAAAAAATTTCGAATTGCAAAACTTTTTGTTTATTTATGCAGTAATAAATTCTAATTGAAAATTACGGCCTACTTTGTTAGTAAATTCCTTGTTAATTTTTTATTTAATAGGCCTATTAAATGTACTTTTGCACTATGGGTAAATACACATTTGCTGGACATGAAACATTCCATTGTAGGAATTATTGGCTAAAAAAAGGATTAGACCATATTTGGGATAATAACCGCTTTAATGATGAGGCAGTAATTCACCTTGGGGTAGGTAAAAATATGGTTACCTCTATCAGATTTTGGTTGAAAGCCTTTGGGTTGATTGATAAAGATAAACCTAACAAACTGGCTAAATTTATTTTTGAGGATGATGGTGCGGACCCCTTTTTAGAAGATATTGGTTCGGTGTGGTTATTGCATCATTTACTTGTTACTAACAAGCATTCTACTATCTATTTTTTAGTATTTAGTGAGTTTAGAAAAAAGAGAATTGAGTTTACTAGAGAACATTTACTAAAATTTTTAGAACAAAAATGTAATGCTCAACAAATTCATTATCACCAAAAGTCTCTCAAAAAAGATATTGGAGTATTTATTAATAATTATGTAAAACCCTCTAAATCAAAGAGTGTTGAAGAGGATTTTTCTGGTTTGTTATTTGAACTGAATTTACTGCAAAGGCTAGAGAAATATGGTAAGTCGCAATGGTATGCAATTGAAAATAAAACTCGTTCTGAATTACCCTTTGAGATTGTATTATTTTGTATCTTACATCGATACGGTAATGGTACGGTTAGCTTTAATGAATTACTAAACGACCCTGATTCTGTAGGTTCCACCTTTGCACTTAGTTCAAACGGATTGATGAATAAAATTGAAGAGATTCTGAAAGCATACCCTAATGAAATTGTTTTTTCAGATGATGGCGGTATTAGAGTTTTACAATTCAAAAAAGTGTTTGATAAGTGGACTGTTTTAAGAAATTATTATGAGCAATAACTATACACCTTCAATAAATATAATCCGTGATGCTGACAAAAAGGTAAACTATATACCTACTTCAAATAGCAGAAATATTTATCACCAAATAGCATCTAACTTCAAATCAGGACTGCATTCTTTTAATATTATTGGAAGTTATGGTACTGGGAAATCGGCGTTTTTACTAGCTTTCCAAAAACATCTATCAGGAGTTGAATCAATCTTTAGTCCAATAAATGGACAATTTAATGGGTGCAAAAAGTTTAAGGTATTCAATGTAGTTGGAGAATCTAATTCATTGATTGATGCCTTAGCAAAAATTTTTGAGACTAATAATGATGAGAATGATGTTCTGAAATTTATCAGAAACGAAAATAAGAAGTTAAAAACTAAAAATACTTGCCTTGTTTTACTTATTGATGAGTTCGGGAAGTTTCTAGAGTACGCAGCTAAACATAATCCTGAGAGAGAATTATACTTTGTCCAAAGACTAGCGGAATATGCTAATGATAGTAGGCGAAATATATTATTCGTATCTACCTTACACCAAAATTTTGATGCCTACGCAATTGGTTTAAGTGATGTTCAAAGAAAAGAATGGGAAAAAGTAAAAGGTAGATTGAAAGAGCTATCATTTAATGAACCAGTAGAACAACTCCTTCAGTTAGCCGCAGATTTTATCAGCATTAGAGGATTTACTTCTATAAAAAAACATAGTCCAAAGTTATTAGCACTAATCAATAAAACAGGCGTATTCAATTTATTGAATAATGTAGATAAAGCGTTTGTTGAAAAACTGTTTCCTTTCGATATTCTTTCAGCAATGACCTTAACGCTATCTCTTCAGCGGTACGGACAAAATGAGCGCTCTCTATTTAATTTCTTACAAACAGATGAATTCTTAGGACTAAACAGCTTTAACGAGCTAAGAGAAACTAATCCGTTTTATAATTTAGACTGTGTGTATAATTATCTTCAATACAATTATTATTCAGTCTTAACTTCAAAATACAATCCTGATTATTTTAAATGGTCAATGATTAGAAATTCATTGGACCGAGTGGAATTGGAACTATCTGACAATGTAATTGAGGCACAAAAATTAATTAAGACAATAGGACTTCTCGATATATTGGGCTCTAATGCAGCCAAAATTAATCACGAACTATTAGAGGAATATGCCACAGTTTGTTTAGGGATAAAAAATACTCCCAAATTAATTTCTTTATTAGAAGATAAGAAAATTATTCGTTATCAGTCTTTCAAAGCTAGATACAAATTATTTGAGGGGACTGATATTAATATTGAGGAAATCCAACAAACGGCTCAAAAAGAAGTCGATAGTATTACCAATATAGTTGCTGAATTGAAAAATTATTCGCAACTAACTTTTGAACCCGCAAAGGCGGTTACCTTTCAAAAAGGGACACCGAGAATTTTCCAATATATTCTTTCTGAAACGCCACTAACTGAATTTAATCTAAACGACAAGCACCGAGAAGTTGATGGAATCATCAATTTAGTTTTTTCTGAAAACGAGGAGGCAATTTCCTTTGATACAATTGACGAACCAATTTTATATGGATGGTTTACCAATACTAGCTCGATAAAAGAACACCTTTTTGAGATAAAAGTCTTGGACAAGGCTATCACCCTAATCAATGAAGATAGCGTTGCTACTAATGAAATTAAAGAGTTAAAAAAACACTTATTGGACACTTTAAACACTATGCTAAATAAGGAATTATTTGGAGCAGCATCTAGTATAAGGTGGTTTTTTGATAATAAAGAAATAAATCTCTCAAGCAAGCGAAAATTCAACAATTTCCTTTCAACTATTATAAATTCTATTTACACAAAGACTCCTATTTTTAAAAATGAATTAATCAATAAGACAAAGATTTCTGGTTCTATAAAAAAGAAAGAGTTTATCATTGCATTAATTGATAATCATAACAAAATTAATTTAGGTTTGCCTGATGGCAAGATGCCCCCTGAAAAAACTAATTACTATACATTATTAAAGAAAACAGGTCTCCACATAGACAATTCGATTTATGCTGAATTTAGTGAACCTAATCAGAACTCCTCTTTTCTTCCGCTGTGGAATGCTAGCAAGGCTTTTTTGGAAAGTACAAGAGTCAGTAAGCGTTCATTAGTCGATTTTATTAATCTCCTTTCGGCTAAACCTTTTAAATTAAAAGAGGGATTTGTTGAATTTTGGCTTATCACTTTCCTGTTTATCAACAGAGAAGATTTTGCACTATTCAAAAATGGTATATACGTATCAAGAATTTCTAAAGAAATAGCTGAACTATTTTATCGGGATGCCAATAAATTTGAAATCAAAGCATTCGATATTCAAGGAGTAAAATTAGATTTATTTAATAAATACCGAGAGCTAACTAAACAAAAACGAGAAGAAACAATCAAAAGTACGAGCTTTCAAGAAACAGCAAAACCGTTTTTAGTTTTCTATGGCCAACTACCAAAATATGCTCAACAGACCAAATCTTTAAGTCATGATACTATCGCTTTTAGAAAAGTAATTAGGAATGCAAAAGAATTAGAGCGAACATTTTTTGAAGATTTACCTACCTGTTTTGGATATACACTTGAGGGACTTTCTTCTTCTTCGGAAGAACTTGATAGTTTTATTAATAGAATTAACGCCTCTATTGCCGAATTGCGTTCCTCTGAGTCGGATTTATTGAATAAAATAGAAAGCGATATACTTGAAACTTTAGGGCTACAAAATGTACCTTTCGAGAAATATAAAACTCAAATTCAGAAAAGATATGCGTCTATAAAAGTTCATTTACTTAATCAGAGACAAAAATCATTTTTTAGTAGAATTAATTCCGCCTTACCCGACAGAAAGGCTTGGTTGAACAGTTTGGTTCAATCCTTAATAGGCAAACAATTTAATGCAATTACGGATAGTGAGGTCAGGATAATCCATAATAGATTTAGTGAAACTTTTAAAGAACTAGATAACCTTTTGGAATTAAGCCAAATCCAATACAATGAGGTAACACAAGAGGTGTTCAAAGTTGAAATAACAAGTACCAATCAAGCAGTTATTTCTGAAAATATTATATTGTCGAAAAATCGAAACCAAGAAGTTAGTAATCTAGAAGTAGTATTGAAAGCAGCATTGGAAACTAAAAAAGACAACCAAGTTAAACAGGCTGTATTAATAAAACTACTCAAAGAAATCATTGAAAATGACCAAAGTTAAACACGTACTAGGAATTTCGGGTGGTAAAGATAGTGCCGCCCTAGCTATTTATTTGAAGGACAAATATCCTACGCTCGATGTAGCCTATTACAGTTGTGATACAGGTAAAGAGTTAGACGAAACTTATCAACTTATAAAAAACTTAGAAGTTTATTTGGGGCAGCATATCGAAGTATTAAGAGGAGCAGAAGATAGTCCTGAAGACCCTTTTGACCACTTTTTGGCAACTTACGGAGGCTATTTACCTTCTTCTATATCTAGGTGGTGTACCAAAAAATTAAAACTTGACCCTTTTGAAAAATACATCGCAGGAACGGACCCTGTAATTTCTTATGTAGGTATTAGAGGAGATGAAAATAGAGAAGGATATATCTCAAAAAAGCCAAATATTCAATCTATTTTTCCATTCCGAAAAAATATATGGAGCGAAGACGTAATTAGAAAGGCACTTGCTAATGTGAATATTCCTTTTCTAAAAGGTTTGTATAATGAGTACGCAAGCGATTCTCCCAAATTGGGTCGAATAATAGAAATTTTGGAAGAACCGCTATCCTTCAGATTTGACCAATCTCAAAAACTAGATACCCTGTTGGACTTAGGTATTAAAGTGTTTAATAAAGTAATATTTGCCTTTCTAAAAACTACCGATTATCCACTTAGTAAGGCGGATTCATTTCCGTTAATTGATAATGATGAGGTTTTAATTAGAGAGGATATTTTTCAAATCTTAAGAGATAGTGGGGTTGGCGTTCCTGCCTATTATGAAAAAAGAGAATATCATGTTGAAATAGAAGGAGCAATAAAAACGGGTTATTATTCTCGTAGTCGCTCTGGCTGTTTCTTTTGCTTTTTTCAGCAAAAAATTGAGTGGGTTTGGCTCTACGAAAATCACAAACCACTATACAAAAAAGCAATGCTCTACGAAAAAGAGGGCTACACTTGGCAACAAGGCGAAACGCTAGCTGAACTCGCCCAAGAAGAGCGAAGAACTAGAATTAAGAAAGAACATTATATTCGAATGCAACGAAACAAATCTAATACTACGTCTCCTTATTTGGTGGATATTTTAGATGATGCCGAAGGAGAGGGGTGCGCGGCTTGTTTTATTTAAGCGTTTTAAAAAATTTCTTTAACACCTTGTAAAAATTATCATGCAAGAGAGCCTTCTGTTTGCTTAATAGTTTTTTTATGGCCTTTTCAACTCTATTATCTTTAATTAATTTTTCTAATTCATCAATTTGTGATTCTAATTTTTCTAGTTGCCAAATTAAACAATGTCTTTCCAAACCTAAACTCAAACTTTTATAGATATATTCTGCTGTTTTAGTAAGTGGTATAATTTCTCCTGAGGCATTTCGAAGAAATGAAGAATCATACATTACATCACAAGGGTCTATGTAGCCCTCATCGTTTGTGACAGGTATATTAGGGTCATTAGATGTCCAATCATCAGATTTAAAACGATTGCAATACGGACAAGCATAAACCAAATTATTATAGTCTGTTTTAATATCAGGATGTGTATTCTTAAATCTTTTCCAAGGAACAAAGTGGTCAATATGGAAAACATTTTTTCCACCTCCCCACTTATCTAAACTATCACAATATCCACATCGTTCATTAAAGTCTTTTATTAGAAATCGTTTATATGTTCCGTAAACCTTGTATTTTTTTTTACAAGTTCTTGCTGGAATTTTAGCCTTTAATGCAATCGTTTTAGTTTTTGTCATGAGTCTATTCTTTGTTTAAATTCGATTTAACCTGTTCCAAAATTTTATCTGTCTTTTTTATTAATACCTCAAGAGTTTCTTTTTGGTCTGACTTAATTTGGTTTGCAATTGAAGTTTTCTGATTAATTGATTTCTCTAAAAGGGAATCTAATTCAATAAGGTATTCTTCTTCTTTTACACTAATTTTATTTCTTATCTTTTTAAGTTTCAACTTTGCAAAATCATTCTTCCATTTTTCGATTCGCTCGTAATAATTTTTTATCTCTTTTAATACCTTACTTAAGAAAGTTTTTTCCTTGTCGTTCATTAGCTTTTTATCATAAACGTAATGAACACTTTGGGAATGTTCTAATGCTTGTGGTTCAACACTAGTAAAAATGAAAACAGGAAAATCAGGTTTGTTTTCTAATACTACTTCTATAACCTCGTCACCAAAATACGTAGCAGAATCTCCTTTATCTTTTAAATCAAAATCGCTTATTACCGCATCAATATCTCCTTCCATTATTCTTTGAATAATTTCGCCTATTTTTTCGGGTGGAGCGATTACTTCTACATTTATATCCTCGAAGTTCTCGGCATATTCTTGAAATTTATATCGTTCGGATTTATCCTCATCAATAAATAGAACAGTAAATGTATCTTTTATCATATAGCGTTTATTTTACAACTGGAATTGAAAATTTTATTTTGAATTTTGGGCGTTCTCGCAATATTTCAATATCTCCTTTATATTCATCTATTATGGTTTTTACAATCCACATACCGATACCGGTACCAATAGCTTTTCCTCTACTATCCTTTTTTGTAGAAAAATTAAATTCGAATATATCATTAGCATCGGTTATACTCTCGGATAATCCTGGGCCAGAATCTTCATAAGTTATTTCTAACCTATTCTCGCTATTAAGACTTCGACTTAATGAAATCTTAATTTCTTTTTTCTTCGGTTTAAAACCTCGCCTCTTCAAAGCCTCGGTAGAATTTACAATTAAATTATTAAAGATAGAATCCAAGTCGATTGCAAACCCTCTCCAAATAATTTCTACCCAGATTCCTGTATCTATTTTAAGAGTAACTCCTTTTGCCTCAAGGATTGTAAACCAACTATCTTTTAACTCGCTAAAATAATTTACTATCTCGATATTACGTCTCCGCCTCTTATCTTTTTTTACAGCATTAAGCGCAAATTCTAACCATTGTTTTAACCTACTATCTTGTTCTTTTATAAATTCTAATTTTTGAATAGGGTCTTTATATTCAGGTAGCTCAGCATATTTAGCCTTGTCTAATATTCCACTTTTTAGGACATTTATAATTGAGTCTGCACGATTAATAAGATTATTTTGAATAGTATGAAGTTCATGAGTAAAAGCTGTTACTATTAAGCCAGTACTAGCTAATACTTTTAAAATTTTATTTTCATTCTCAATTTCTTTATATTCTTCTTTTTGAATTTGATATGCCGAAATTATTTTATCAGTATCATTCTCTTCCTCATTTGTGTTATTACTTTTAGTTTTTTTCTTTTGACGTTCTTTTATTATCTTTTCTGCATCATCTTTTGTTTCCTCCTCTTTATTTTCTTCTTTATAAAGATCAGCAAAAGCTCCCATTATAGGGTATCTATCCTTTTCAAATTCCCTGATTAATTGTATTAAAAGTTCCTTAAATAAATCGAAGGAATCATTTTGTTGAATACCTTCTCTATTAGATTTATCTTTAAAACTGATATTCGCTATTCTTGAAATATTTACGACTCCAGCGACCATATTTGGACGAACTTTCCACCCTGACTTAGCAGGAGCATTTGTTGTTCCA
>CAZXYA010000392.1:0-9011 GCA_964644655.1 uncultured Saprospiraceae bacterium
GCAAAAAGACAGCATCAAATGGAGTGTTTATTTTTACGCAAGCCCTAATTCGGTCAAAGATACTTAATTTGTTATTGTTGAGCAAAGGGCTTAGGGCGCAAAACAGAGCCTTATTAAACGGGACACCAAAAAATTATCGCTTTTTTACCTGACGCTCTAAATCCCTTGAAAATACGTCTGTTTTTAGCCCTTTGCTCTACATCCCCAACGCTACGCTAAATAGCTATATATTTTCTATGTAAATCAAAATAGCTTCTATGTCTTCATTTGACAACTCATTAAAAGAAGTCATTGGACTACGATTCCATTCTGTATAAATAGCTACTGTTTTAGGATGTCCTGCTTCAATTAGCTTACTCGAATTTTTTATCCACTTATACAAGTCTGTAATAGGGTAATCTCCCCAACGATCTCTGACGCCAGCTAATGCAGGACCAGTCATATCGCTTTTCATATTCTTATTATGGCAACTTGCACAGTTTGTTCTAAATAATTTTTTTCCTGTAGAGATAGTCCTTAATAATTCAGGTGATAAAGTCGATGTACTGGTCGTAGTCGTAGTAGTGTTTTGAGTAATACCAACTGGTGGATTTGGAAATAAAGGCTTAAAAATAAGAATCGCTAACGAGCCAATTAAGATGATTAATAGTAAAGTGAACAATCGAATTAAAATACGAATAAATGGGTACGTTTTCATAATTAAGTATTTGGTTTGCAAATAGTTATCCATAAAAAATAGATAACTGTAATTTCATAAACTAAAGTTAATGGAGCATGAAACCTTTTGCTAGAAAGCTTTACTTAATTAATTATTTGGATTCAATCTAAATAAAAAAGAGGGTATTTAGATACTTGAGAGCAATGTTGGAAAGCTTTATTTTTATAAGCTTTGCCAATAATTGTATTTTGGTATTTAAATGAACTTTACTGCCAGAAAAATTAAGCTACGTTCGTCAAAGAACTTTGTAATCTTTATGTTCTTTGCTACTTTGTGGTGAGTACACATTTTATATTATTTTTGTTGTAGTTATAATAGGAAACAAGACATTTTTATCTTATTTTATACAGGGAACTGAAGTTCTCTATTATTAAAAAAAGCATGACAGATATAGCCATTAGTTTAAAAATAAAAGACACCTTCAATAAAGAATTACCTGCTGACCCTATTAAAGAAAATACACGTAGGCAAGTCGAAAAAGCAGCGTTTTCTTATGCCATGCCTAAACAGACGGCGCAACCGAAATTAATTAGTGTGTCCAAAGAAACCGCTGATTTAATTGGTTTATCTTTGGCTGATACAGCAACAGATAGTTTCTTAAAAGTTTTTTCTGGCAACGAAGTTTTAGCAGGGACAAAACCGTATGCGATGTGCTACGGTGGCCATCAATTCGGGCATTGGGCAGGTCAATTAGGGGATGGTCGAGCAATCAACTTAACCGAAGTGGAGCATAAGGGTAAAAACTGGGCATTACAATTAAAAGGTGCTGGTCCGACGCCTTATTCTAGGTCGGCGGACGGATTGGCTGTATTGCGCTCTTCTATCCGAGAATTTTTGTGCAGCGAAGCCATGTATCATTTAGGCGTACCAACTACTCGTGCCTTATCGCTTGCGCTAACGGGTGATGAAGTATTAAGAGACGTTTTATATAATGGCAATTCAGCTTATGAAAAAGGAGCAGTCGTTTGTCGGGTAGCACCTAGTTTTATTCGCTTTGGCAATTTTGAAATATTTGCTTCTAGAAGAGATGTAGAAACCCTTAAACAATTAGTCGATTATACCCTTAAACATCATTTTCCGCATTTGGGTGAACCATCTAAAGCTACCTATATTGCTTTTTTTAAGGAAGTTGCTCAACGAACGATGAAAATGATTGTACATTGGCAACGAGTTGGTTTTGTACATGGGGTCATGAATACCGATAATTTATCCATTCTTGGATTGACTATTGATTATGGACCTTATGGTTGGTTAGAGGGATATGAGCACGGTTGGACCCCGAATACTACCGACCGTCAACAAAAACGCTATCGCTACGAAAACCAACCAGATGTTGGTCTTTGGAATTTATTAAAATTAGCCAATGCACTCTATCCACTTATTGAAGAAGCCCCTCCTTTAGAAGCTATTTTGCAGGAATATAAAGCTGCTTATGGGCCTGCCTATCTTCAGATGATGAAGGCAAAATTAGGCTTAGAAAAAGATTTTGAAACAGATGCTGCTTTAATCCATCAATTAGAGGAGGCTTTACATCTAACAGAAACAGATATGACGATTTTCTTTAGAAATTTAGCTGATTTTAAAAAGGAAACGGATATAGAGGTGGCTATAGATAAAGACTTTCTAAACCCTGTTTTAGCAGCCTTTTATAAACCTGAAGAATTGACAGATGGTATATTAAACCATTGGAAAACTTGGTTTACCAACTATGCTGCTCGATTACAAGTAGCTTCTTTGGATGATACACAAAGAAAGATAAAGATGAATCGAGTTAATCCCAAATATGTACTAAGAAATTATATGGCACAGATGGCTATTGATGCAGCTGATACGGGGGATTATACTTTGGTCAATGATTTTCTCGAACTGCTTCGGCATCCTTATGCAGAACAACCAGCAATGGAAAAATGGTTTGCTAAACGACCAGAATGGGCACGACATAAAGTAGGTTGTTCCATGCTCTCTTGTAGTTCTTGAGTTACTGCTTCCGAACCAATAAACTACCAATAGAATAGCCTGCACCAAAAGAACAAATCAATCCATAATCGCCACTTTCTAAATCTTCATTGTATAAATTAAAGGCAATTAAAGATCCTGCTGAAGCAGTATTCGCAAATTCATCTAATACAATTGGAGCATCTTCTTGGCTTGGTTGTCGATCCAATAACATCTTACAAATTAGGCGATTCATATTAATATTGGCTTGGTGTAGCCACCATCTTTTGATATTATCTGAAGTTAAATTATGTTTGGCAATATGTTCGCCAATATGCTTAGCTGCCATTGGGCAAACTTCCTTAAATACTTTTCTACCAAATTGATAAAAATATTGCTCAGCAGCTAATGGATTACCATCATTCGAATTCAAAACATAGCCAAAATTGGACCGAATATTATTAGAAAAATGCGTTAGTGCCTTGGTACTCAATATCTCATAACGATGTTGTGCTGTTGCGGTTTCTGCTCTTTCCAAAATCGTAGCTACCGATACATCCCCAAAAATAAAGTGGCTATCTCGGTCTTTATAATTTACTTGAGGAGAAGTCAATTCTGGATTTATTACCATCACACAATTAGCAGTTTCTGCCTTAATCATTTCATACGCTCGATGTAAGCCAAAAGTAGCCGCCGAACATGCCACTAACATATCAAAACCGAATCCCTCAATCCCTAAAGCGCCTTGTACTTCAATGGCTATGGCAGGGTAGGAGCGTTGCGTATAAGCACATGCGACAATCACTACATCAATATCGGCAGCGGTTTTATTGGCAGTAGCCATCGCTTTTTTAGCAGCATGTATAGCTATTTCCGCCTGGTCAGATAAGGCTTCATCAGCTCTAGCTGGAATAATCGGCATCATTCGATTAATATCTAAAGCCCCTTCCTTTTTGTAAATATATCTACTTTTGATACCTGAAGCTTTATGGATAAACTCAGCGGAAGAATGAGGTTTTGCTACTAATTCACCATTGGTTATTAGCACTTCATTTTCATCATTGTACTTATCTGCATAAGCGTTATAACTTGCTACCAATTCTTCGTTGGTAATTGTATTTTCTGGTTTCCACAAACCTGTGCCGCTAATAACTACAGATTGGCTCATATTATTTATTTTATGGCTAAATTATCTATCAATTTTAAGGCGCAAATATGGGAAATAATATTTACTATTTAGGAAAATTAACCAAATTAATCGACAGAAAACATCCAGATAAGGACAAAATTAGCAGCAATAAGTTGTAAATTTCACCTTTGCTAGTAGAATTAAATTTGCTTATTTTTTTACTTTAAAATTATTTTACCTATGAAAATTGCACTCGCCCAAATAAAGCCAATAAAAGGAGATATTCCTACAAATATTAGCCTTCATAAAAATTGGATTCATTCGGCTATTCGAGAAAAAATAGATTTAATAATTTTTCCAGAATTGTCTATTACTGGATATGAGCCAACCTTGGCGAAAAAATTAGCTACCACTCCATCCGATAGTCGTTTTGAGGAGTTCCAACAATTAAGCGACCAACATCAATTGATTATTGGCATTGGTGTTCCACTTAAAAATCAATTAGGTATCCATATTAGTTTATTATTATTTCATCCCAACCAAGCTAGACAAGTTTATGCCAAAAAGTATTTGCATGCCGATGAATTGCCTTTTTTTGAAAGTGGTCAAAATGCTGACTTGTTAATTAGGAATAGCCATATTGGCCTAGCCATTTGTTATGAATTAGCTATTTCTGCTCATATAAGCGAGGCTCATAAAAATGGGGCAAAAATGTATTTAGCTAGTGTGACTAAAACAGAAAATGGAGTGCAAGAAGCCCGAAAACGATTCAACGAAATCGCTAAAAATTATGGAATACCTACTTTAATGGTTAATTGTGTCGGTGATTGCGATAATTTTGAAGCTGCGGGGCAATCGGCAGTTTGGGATGCGGAAGCGAATTTATTGGGGCAATTAGGGAAGAAGCAAGAAGGTTTGTTAATTTTTGATGCGAAGGATGCAAAAGTTTACGACATAGAAGGATAGGTTTTTGCAATGGATTTTAACGAATTTATCAAGGTAGTTGATACTTTCAGACTATTGACCACAAAAAGATAGCTATTTGAAAATGATAAACTAAGGTGCATCGCACCGACGACCTTTGTATCTAGTTTTAGCTACTTTTTTAAGATACATAGTACCGACTACCTTTGTAAAAGAGAGGAAAGGTGGTCGGTGCGCTGCACCTTATGGCTTATTTTTAGCTTCAATGATACAAATGTAGGCGCTGCGCTGCACCTCGCTATCTTTTTGTGGTTAATATTTCAGACCGTGCTAAAATTCCAAATCGGTGCCTGCTATTTCTTTAATTAGACTAATTATTTTTGTGATTTTTTTATCTGCTGACTGATTATTAGTAGGGTAGGTAGCGTTTAATTTAGCATAGGCAATCTGTAAAAAAGTGTTAGAAGGTTGTTTAACTGGTTGTAAACTTAATTCATAGAGGTCAAGAATGGCTAATTTTTCAGCCTCTTTTAAATGCCTAAGATCAAATGTCTGTAATCTATTGGCAATTAATTGCTCGTAAGTATTAGTGGAATCTATTTGAATTAATGATTTTAATAATTGGGTTTCTTCTTTAAAACTAGTCGTTTTTTGAAAGGCAACTTCCCAATTTTGGGGACTTATTTCTTTTGTATTGGCTTTTTGATTAATAATATTTTCAGCATTACCACAACTCATTAAACTATTCGAAAGTAGTATTAATAAAAAGGTGACATGGATTAAGTAATTCATTACAATATTTTACAAAAAATTAAACTCTTTCCAATTTTAGATAAGGTTTTGAAGGGAATTCAATAATAATAGAATCACCAATAGCTATATTTCCTCCTGTTAAAACAATCCCCATAATACCTGCTTTTCGGATTAAATTTCCTGCATCATCTTTATCCAAAACAGCTTTCATCAATCCATCTTGGAAATTATCTAATTGTACGCATGGGTTTCTCAGTCCTGTAACTTGTATTTTTGCAGATGAACCAATTCTTAAAATAGTATTTCTTGGTAAGTTTAAAAGTTCGACACCGCTAGTTGTAATATTTTCGCCCATGTCCCCTGCCTGAATCTCGAATCCTTTTGTCGATAGTTCTTCAAATAATTCAGCATGAATCAAGTGAACTTGTCGGAGATTAGGTTGAGTTGGGTCTTTAGCTACTCTAGAACGATGCTTTACGGTTATGCCCAAATGAGCATCTCCTGCAACTCCTTTACCTTCAATCAACTGAATACTCGTTTGATTGATTTTTCTAAAAGTATGGGTTCGACTTTTGCTAACACTTAAAATCTTTCCATTCATCCTTTTAAAATTTTAGACTAATTTATCCCCCAACTCCTTTCGTTTGAGAATAGCCTTCTTTCTTTAATAAATCAATTACCTTTTGTTTATTATTTCCTTGGACGATGATTTCCCCATCTTTAGCAGACCCACCTACGCCACATTTAGATTTTAACAATTTGCCCAAATCTTTTAAGTCGTCTGCTGTTCCTATAAAACCAGTAACTAAGGTTACTTCCTTTCCCTTTCGCTGCTTTCTGTCTATCATTACCCGAAGTTTTTGTTGTTGAACAGGAAGCGTTTCCATATTATCTTCTTCATGATCATAATCATAGTCAGGATTAGTAGAATACACTACACCTATTCTATTTTTTTTGCTTTTTTTTCCCATTTTTTAGATATTTTTTATACAAAAGAGCTTCCAGAACTTAAAGTTATATCCATTGCCCACAGAATAATTAGTAGCCTTAAATGCCGTCCCGATGGGACTCTGAGGTAGACTACTGGTAGATTTTGGTAGCTTTTACCGATATGTCGTCCCTAAAGGGACTAAGTTTATATAAGCTCAAGTCCCTTTAGGGATGACATATCGGTAACTAAAACTAATTCCCCATTTCTTTTGCCTTAGAGTCCCATCGGGACGGCATTTAATACATCATTTTATGCTGTGGGTAATCGTACGAACTTTAAGTTCTGGAAGCCCTAAATAATTAAAAGGAAATTTTTAATAGGCTCTTACGTAAATTTTGAAACCAACAAATTGTCGATAAATTTTTAAATTTCAATCTCAACTTCAAAATCAACTTCAATTCCCACCGTGCGGTTTGAAATTGAAAATTGAAAATTAAATTTTACTTAGCTACTTATTGCCAAAAACAGCCTCAAATGCTGGTAATTTTTTATAATGCCATTTATTAATAATTTGCCCATCTTTCATGACCACAATTCCTGGATTAGACCGCACAATGGTTTTTAATAAAATATCATCGGCTACATAAAATGGATAAGCCGTTTGTGCTGCATGACGAAAATCATCAATTTTATTTTGACCTGCGCCCCCTGCAACGCCATATACTTTCCAGCCTGCTTTCTCCGCTGCTTCAGTAAATGGATTGGTGACAGTTGTAAAACGGGCTACATAGTCTTTATCAAATAAATGGACATCTTTTGATTCCGTTCTTTGTTTGATTTCTTTGACAGATTTAACAACAGATGGCTCGGTTTGCCCCTCAATCATTATGGTATCTATGGCATAAATTGTATCTGATACCGTATAACTTTGCGAGGCCATTTTATCTTCGTCGGTATATAATTTATAACAAACCATCATCACACTATACCCAGATTCTCCCAATAATTCGTCTGCTACATCGTAGCCTTCAAAATTTTCAATGGCATATTCACTAATTTTATTAATTGGAATAGCAGGTTCTGTTTTTTTCTGGTCAATAATCGTCCAATCTTTCTTAGGATATTTTTCATACCCTCGCTCATTTATATATTCTTGGTAAGTCAAAGAAATGACTTCCTTAGAAGTCTTATTTTCTAAGATGTATTCCGTAATTTGTACATTAGCCATTGCCTCTCCTTGTGCTTCTTTTTGACCTCTAATATCTACGGTAGTTTTAAAAGGACGGAAATCTGCATGTGGAATATCCCAAACGTAATTACTGAAACAATAAGCTAAAGAACCAAGGGTAGCCAATCCTAAAATCATATTCTGAATTTTGCTACCAAATAATTCATGCATATCCTTATGTCGGAAAATAAAGTATAAAGCAGGCACTAACAGAGCCACATCTTTCATAAAAGAAACATAGGGTTCTAGTTTCAAAAAGTCACCAAAACAACCACAATCAGTTACTTTCATATTATTGGCATCATAAGCTCCCCATTTGCTAAATTCAAAGAAATTTACATCTTGTGGCACATAGCCTGTTAGATAAGTAAAACCAGTCAAGACTGTAAAAAAGGCGACTAAGCCAAAGAATAACCAACTGGTTAATTTTGATTTTGACCCCATAATTAGCATTAAACCTAGCAATAGCTCAAAAACAATCATGCCAACAGAAAACGAAGCCACATATTCACTCAAAAATGGGAAAATAGGGGTAATGAAACTCATGGCAGTATCTGAAAAAACTGATTCAAATTCGCCAAAATACTGTTCCATTTTGTAGGCGGTTCCTAAAGGATCAACTGCTTTTACCCAGCCAGAAAACAGGAATAAAGCACCGCAGTAGTTTTGTACAAAAGTCATTAACCAACTTTTGTGTTTTTTGAAAACAAAGCCAGTTAGTAAGGTTAATAAAATGGCTGCAATACCAACTCGAAAAAGTAAAATTGAAAGTGTCATTATTTATTGATTATCAGGATTGCTAAGGAGATTTTCTTATAAGGGACTAGGAAAAATATAACCTACCCATTCTGTAGCTTTATTTTGTCCTTCTTCTGCGTTGCAAAAATACTCATTATGCTACGGCATAACTCCGTTTTTTGCGCCTTGAATAAGAACAAACTAAAACCACATTTTTGGGTACCTTATTTATTTCCTACTCCCTAAACTGGAAAAAACCAGAAATCCTTGTCATTTTTAGAATGCTCTAGTAATTACGAATCTAAAGTAAAAAATGTTTTTTAAGTCCCTTACCTTTTAAGGAATGTAGACAATTTTGGGCAAAGATAGTTTTAGCTTTGATTTTTGGTATCATTTTTCCAATTTTTTCAAGCATCTTTGCCTATACAATTACAAAAATGCATAAAGCCAACCCTTAATTTAGCGAATAAGGTTTAAATATTTGTGAATGAGCCGTTAAAGGCTATAGGATTAACAAGCTAAGGGAATCATCTCTTGACAGGAATAGCATACCTAAAAGAACAAGTATTGTTTTCAAAATCGATATTCTTTATTAAAAATAAGCGTAACTGTTCAGTAGACTAGAGAATAGAGACCATTTCATTGAGAGAAAAGA
>CAZXYA010000393.1:0-8955 GCA_964644655.1 uncultured Saprospiraceae bacterium
TTGTTCTTATTCGAGGCGCTAAAAACGGAGTTATGCAGGGCATAATGAGCCTGCCTGCCGGCAGGCAGGTATTTTAGCAACGATGAAGAAGGTCAAATTAAAGTCGCAGAATTGGTAGATTATATTTTTCCTATTCCCTTAAAAGAGAACTATCTCAGTAGATTCCAATAAGAACTATAAGAACGATTTGCTATATGTTTCAAAAAAACAATCAAAAATCAGGTACGATGTGTTCTATTTTCAATAATGTCCAAAGGCAATTCCCAAAATGCTTTTCCTAGTTTAGCACTAAAGAAACCACTATGTCCTACCCGTTTTACCTCCATTTTTTTGGGGTCAAAGCTATGAATTTTAATGCTTGCATTTTTATAATAATCCATCATTGCTTGGACGGTTTTAGGAATGGCGATGGGGTCATCTTCAAATCGGATTAAGTCTATATTTTGGGTGATTTTTTCGTAAAAATTCATCGGTATATTTTTGCCAAAATAATGAGCGATGTAGGCTTTTTTTCTAGACCAAGCCGCCCATTCTAAGGCTACACCTTTTGCCATTCGGATGCCTCGATAGGTCAAACTAGGAGGCATATAGCCAAATAGGTTGGCGGTAATTGGAATGTGTAAATACCACATGAAGGCGGAAAATAGATTCATTGGAAAATTAAAGAGGGGCCAATAACCATGCGTCGTGGCGACAAAAATAAAACGGTCTATTAAATGATAATTTTTGGCGAGTCCTGCTACTTGTCCACCGATGCTATGACCGATGAAATAAAGTTTTTGCTTGGGGTAATGTTGATGCAGATAATCAATGGTAGCAACCATATCTATAATGCCCCAATTTCTAAGATTTATTTTTGTTTTATCAGGCGTGTTTTTACCCGATTTGGCAATTCCTCGATAATCATACACTAAACAAACATAGCCTTTTTGGGCTAAAAATGCTGCATAGTTTTGGTAGAATTCTTTGGGAATACCTAAGCCTGGATTAAGGAGGATAGCACCTTTGGGTAACTCTTTGGGTTCATATAAAAAGCCATGTAAATCGACTTGATCTGTTGTGGTGATGGTTATTCGTTTTTGCATGGGGGGGAAGGTACGGAGATTTTGCCAACTGCGGGTGGACCTAATAAGAAGATTAAATTCATGCGGTTAATAGTTTAAAAGCCTTTCCTAAATAATCCACCAAATCCCCCGCTATCATACTTTCTTGACCTAATGTTTCCGTAGCTAAATCTCCTGCTAATCCATGTAAATAGACCCCTAAAATGGTTGCTTCTTTGGTGGTATAACCTTGTGCTAATAAACCCGTCAAAATACCCGTTAGAACATCGCCACTACCACCCGTTGCCATACCAGGATTGCCTGTAGTATTAAAATAACAATCTCCTTGTGGGGTAGCAATACAAGTATTGGCACCTTTTAAAAGGATGATACAATTGAGTTCTTTGGCCTTGACTAATTGTAATTCATTCTTAGCAAAATTATTAGTCGTTTTACCAAATAGGCGTTCAAATTCTTTGGGATGAGGGGTTAAGATGCTATTTGGTGGAATATTGGTTAATTGTTCTGGGTTAGCCGCTAAGAGATTTAAAGCATCTGCATCTAAAACTAAGGGTTGAGTAGCTTTTGTCAATAGGTCAAAAAGGGCAGTTTTAGTCTCTTGTTTTTGGTCAATTCCACAACCAATTCCGATGGCTTTATAAGCTGTTAATATTGGAAGTTTGCTTATGTAGTTATTGGACTGGTCTATACTTGCCATTGCTTCGGGGCAACTAATTTGTAAAATAGTATAGCCACATTTTGGAGCATGTGTGGTGACCAAACCAGCACCACTTCGCAAGCAAGCTTTTGTTGCTAAAATTGCTGCCCCCATTTTACCAAAACTACCGACCATTAAGAGCGCATGACCATAAGTGCCTTTATGATCAAATTTTTGCCGTTTTTTCAGAATAGAAGCTACTAAAGATTTGGTTATTAAAAAATTATTAGTTTTTGTTTGTTGAATAAATGCTAGACTTAAGCCAATCGGTTGAATGAAGGTTTTACCAACTTTTTGGTAATTTTCTGGAAAGAAAAAGGCTTTTTTTGCCAATTCAAAACTTAGGGTATAATTGGCTTGAATAGCAGTACCAGTTGTATGTTTTTCTGCAAATAAACCAGAGGGTATATCTACAGCTACTACTTGATTGGGTAGCTTGTTAATATAATCAATTAAGGTTTCCCAATAACCACTAATAGTTCGATTTAAACCAGAACCAAAAATGGCATCTATGAGGAGCGCTTCTGGTTCAACTTGTATTAAACCCGCCCCTTCTTTAATCGTAAAATTGTGTAAGCTCCTACGGGAAGGTAAACGCTTTAGGTTTTTAGCGAAATCTGGACTTTGTTTAGTACCAATTTGACAAACATATACCGTTACAGAATAATGCTTTCTATACAATAATCGAGCAATAGCCAGCCCATCTCCACCATTATTTCCGGGACCACAAAAGACTTTGATTGGGGTTCGTTCGGTATCTGGAAATTGCTGAATAAACCAATTGACAAAAGCATTAGCGGCTCTTTCCATTAAATCTATAGACTTAATTGATTCGTGTGCTATAGTATAGGCATCTAAGACTCTAATTTGTTCAGGTGTTAGTATTTTCATATTATTTAATTCAACACCGTCACATTCCCTTGCGTCTCATACATTTCCCCATCAAAACAAGTTACTTTTAAATAATAACCATATACATCGCTGCTCACTAATTCGCCATTAAAGGTACCATCCCAACCTATATCTTTAGAATTGGATTCAAAGACTTGTTCTCCCCAACGATTATAAATAGCGAAATAGACTTCTGAAATAGCATTTCCTCTGACGAATAAGATGTCATTATTACCATCCCCGTTAGGACTAAAAGCATTTGGGAAAAAGATATTTGGCACATCGCAAGCCACATCTCTTACAAAAACGGTTACCTCTCTAGTGATAGAACAATCCGTTGCCTCATCGGTAATGGTCACCGAGTAAGTGGTCGTTTCTTCGGGCATAGCTATTTGCTCAAAACCTGACATACTGGATAGGCTAGGACTGGCTTCCCATTCAATCGTATAAGGCCCTGCTGGTGAAATATTGATGGGGGTGAATTCTCCTTTGAAAATAGTATCTCTTTCTGGAAGGACAACCATATCTTCCAAATTGGCTACGGCAACTTCTTCGGTTAAAGTAGCTTCACAACCAAAATCATTTTGGACATTTACGGTATAAACAGTAGTATTAGCAGGTTCAATTTCGATAAGGGCTTGGGTTAAATCACTACTAATAATACCCTCTGCATCTTCCCATTGAACGGTAATATCCTCAATGCCTTCATTTTCTACTTCTAATAAACCGATACCGCCTTCACAAGGATCGGTATTATCAAGGATACTAGCCATAATTTCAAAATTATCAATAGCAACTTGATCCGTTACCATACAACCATTTTCATCCGTTAAGGTTACTTGATAAATGCCTGGAGATGCCATAAATTCTGGTTCCATACTAATGATTTCCCCTGTAGTTAAGTCGGTCCATTCGATGCTACTGTTTTCAGGGCCTTCTACAAAAAGTAGGCGTTGAGTAGTATCACAAACCTCCTCATCTTCGCTCAATTCATATTCCTGAACCATAGGTACCTCTACACTTACAATTTCTTCTTTGGTGCAGCCTGCTTGCGTTATTTGTACGGTTAAATCGACTGGTTTTGTCGTTGTAATAGTTGGATTATCACTTGTTGGATCATCTAATAATGCGGCAGGAGACCATTCATAACTAACACCTGTTGCTGGATTAGGGTTGAGTGACGTTGGCACGCCAGGACAAATCGTATGAGCTAAAGGAACTTCGGGTTGATTAATAACCGCAAAAGAACGGGTTTCAGAAACCGCTGCATCACAGCCAATATCTGTAATGATTTCTAAGGTAATATCTAAATCTGAACCTTCTGTTAAGGTAATAACAGGGTTTTGCTCAGTCGAAGTCATCCCATTGCCAAAATCCCATTTCCAAGCGGTAATAGTACCGGGGTTGACCGTAGAAATATCATTAAAACTTACCACACCTTCATCTAAACAAGGGTCATAAATTACCTCAAAATCAGCTGCTGTTTCGGCTTCGGCTACTAAATTTAAATTGGTATTAGCAATGATTCCTTTTTCTGCTGCACAAGGTACATCTGGTCGCAAGCTTAAGACTACTTCATAAGCTCCTGCTGTTTGGTACGTATGGGTTGGATTAATGGCATCAGAGGTATTACCATCGCCAAAATCCCAGATATAATATTCAGAAGAACCACCTTCACTAGAAAAATTGACGGTTAAGCCATCACATTGAGGACTTACGCCAATTCCATTAGGAGGATCGGTAATGACAGATTCAATGGTAATATCTCTTGTAATCGTACAACCAAAAGCATTGGTAGCAGTCACACTTACAACTGGATTGGTTGCACTAGGAAAAAGAGTTGGTGTAGCTGTACCTTGACCAGTCATCACTAATTCGGCAGGAGACCATTGATAGCTAACTAGGCCTTCTCCTGCTAAGGTAACTTGAACAGGTAGGTTATCACAGGTAAGTACAGAAGGGGGCAATTCAGCAGAAATGGAGGTGTTTTTTTCTACGGTAAAAGAGGATGTGACCGAGCAGCCTGTCGTATTATTAGTTAATGTGACACTATAATTCCCCTCACTTAAAGCCGTTCGGTCAGCAGTCTGGTTTTCTCCAGTTAAATCTTCCCATTGTATGGTATAATTAGAGGCGGCATCTACTAAATCCAAATCAATCGCACCTAAGGTTGTACAACCTTCATTGGTGACCGTTGAATTGGTAATGGTTAATGGATGCTCCTCTACTGAGAAAAATTGTCGATTAATTTCTACCCCATCACCATCTGTTGCTACAAAAATATAATTGCCAAAAGCAGCTAAGGCATTTTCGTCATATATTGTACCTGCTTCATCGGTAATTGTTACTTGGATAGGTTGATTAAAACATCTAAAATTATCTACATTGTAAACCAATTGCCCTGTTTCATCAGGACAAACAATTAATTCTGAAATGGTGGCTTCTAAGGGGATGTCTAATTCAGGAACGGAAAAAGAAACAGTCGCCTCACAACCCCTAAAATCATCTGTTACAGTTACAGTATAATCACCAGATAGTAAATCTGTTCTAATAGAATCATTTCCCCAACTGTAAGTTAAGTTACCAAAAGCATTACCCGTATTAATAGTGGCTGCACCTATCGGCAAATTACATTCTGGAATGGCATCGACCGTAGCGGTGACGTCCAAAGTACAGATAAAACATTCCCCATCGACCATAATGCTATCAATGGCGATGCTACAGCCTGCTTCATCAGATACGGTAACAGAATAGGCACCATTTTCAATCATACGGCGATCTCTTGGATTAATTAACCCATCTTGATCTGCCCAATCATAAGTATATTGTCCATTGCCTCCACTAGTTGTCAATAAAATAGTGTTATCTACACTACAGGTTTTTGGGATGACCGTTACATCGACAAATAGAAAATCAGGTTCGGTAATGGTAAAGCATAATTCTCCTGCTAAGCAGCCATTAGCATCGTTGACAATTAAGCAATAATTACCAACTGGTAAGGCATCAACTGGGTAGACATTACCTTTACCATCGGTAATAGTTACATTAGCTGGGCCAGCAAAATCAAGGGGTTCTGTTAATTGAAATCTAATAAAACCATCGTTTCGTCCTGCACAACTTACATTAGAAAGGGTGTCAAGATTAATATCAATAGCTGGCACATTATCTAAAAGTGTAAATAAAATAGATTCGATACAACCAGATACGTTATCCGTAACCGTAATATCATAAGTCCCACTTGGTAAATTATGATGGGTTGCAGCACCCCAACTATAGCTATAATCACCGCTTCCACCTGCCACATTGATGGTTGCTATACCATTACTTTGACCACAATCAGGATACTGATCTATTGTAGTCGTTAAATCAAGTCCACTTTCGAGCCCAATGTTTACACTAATAATATCCATACAGCCCTCTAAGCTAGGAATAGTGACGGTTACTAAATATTCCCCTGCAGCTAAATCACTTCTAAAACCGCCCGTTCCACCATCGCTCCAATTATAAGTTAAAGTGCCCGGTACTAATAAAGCAGTTCCTTTTTGGCCATTACAAATTTCAGGATCATTTCGCAATAGGATGATTGGACCGATATTGGAATTACCAATATTAACCACCTCAATCGTACTGCATAGTGGATTATTATTATCGCTAATGGTGACGGTATAAGATCCAGCAGGTAAGTTATTGGCTTCAGTACCAGTTATCCTTTCATCAGACCATTGATAATTAAAATTACTATTGTCTCCTTGCATGGAGATTTGGATGGCTCCATCATTTTCACCACAAGTAGCTTCAAAAACTAAGACTTTTTCTAGAACTGGTTGTGTACAGTTACAGTCATCCGTAACAAAAGTACTTCCGATATACTCACAATCATTACCATCAGTAATAGTGACACCGTAAAATCCAGGGGTTAAGCCAGTCAAATTTTCACTAGTTGCACCATTAGACCATTGGAAAGAAAGTGCTCCTTTTGCGCCTGAAGTAGTTACGAAAACAGCCCCATCATTGCCCGCACAACTAGTTGGACGAGTTTCTGTAATAGTTGCTATTAAGGTACAATTGGCTGGGACTATGACTACTGTTGTTTTTTGGCAACCATTGCCATCCGTTACAGTCACCGTATAACTGCCAGCAGGAAGATTGGTTAAATTTTGTGTTGTTTCGCCATTACTCCAAGCAAATGAATAAGGCAATGTTCCACCAGTTACATTGACAGCAATACTTCCGTCAGCACTATTTAAATCAGCGGCATCTGTGGTGGTAATATCCAATCCAATAATCGGTGGCTGCCCAATAGTAATGCCTTTAATTGCTTGGCATCCATTTTGATCAGTCACCGTCAAAAAATAAGTGCCAGACAAAAGATTATTTATATCCTCCGTATTAGCACCATTGCTCCAAGCATAAGTATATTCGCCAGCTCCACCTGATACATTTACATTAATCGAACCACTAGTTTCATCAAAACACAAAGGTTTACTAACCGCTTCTGCAATGGTTATTGGTGCATTTTCAAAGATATTGATACTAGTTGTAGCTTTACAACCATTGGCATCTGTAGCAGTAACTCGGTAAGTACCTCCTGCTAAATTAGTTGCATTTGGTCCCGTTTGACCATCTGACCATTCGTAGGTATAATCGCCAGCACCACCAGCAGCAGTTGCTACTGCGGAACCTGTTTTTTCGCCAAAACACACGCTAGAATTAATCGTGGAGGCAGTTATCGTTGGTACTGGTTTTTCAACTAATAAAACATCTCTTTGTCCAAAACAACCATTGGCATCAGTTACCCTAACTTCATAATTGCCTGGTATCAAATTATTAACGGTTGCTTCATTACTAACAACCGAATTTGTATTTTCATTAATCCATTCATATTTAAAAGGGGCAACTCCACCCGTTATTCGTACATTGGCTAATCCATTTGCCGCATTGCCACAGGTGATACCATTGGTTTCTACGACAAATCCAAAACCACCTCCTGCTTGTTCTACTACTACTTCAACGGTAGCTGAACAATTTCTGAAATTGGTAACGGTTACTTCATAAGTTCCTGCGGTTAGGTTAAAAGCGGTACTATTAGCACTTATATTA
This sequence comes from uncultured Saprospiraceae bacterium, assembly GCA_964644655.1. Classification (GTDB taxonomy): domain Bacteria; phylum Bacteroidota; class Bacteroidia; order Chitinophagales; family Saprospiraceae; genus JAFMDF01. Next base: position 7,753 of record CAZXYA010000393.1, read on the forward strand.
TTGGGCCACTCAAAACGATAGGGTGGGGAGTCTCCGTTTGGAGTAACAGTACCTCGACCGTCTCCTTCTCCCGGACAGGTTTCTGGAAGAGAAGAAGGGGTTAAACGAGGAGGTTGAGATTGAATAATCTCTGGACAAATCATAGCTGTACAGCCATTTGCATCAGTTACGGTAACAGAATAAGCACCTGGTGCTAGGTTATCTCTACTAGGACCACCATTTCCGTCTAATTCCCAAAAGAAGGTATAATTTCCTGTTCCTCCTTCTGCCGTTATAGTCATGGAACCATCTGCGGTTGCACCACAACTGACATGACGATAAAAAGCACCAACTTGGAGTTCTTCTGGTTCATCAACCCATACTGTTTCTTCTGCTCTACAACCATTTGCATCGGTAACAGTCACACTATATTCTCCTTCGCCTACTCCTTCAAGAAAAGATCTATTGCTTCCATCTTCCCATAAATAAGTGAATGGGGCGACACCGCCTTCTGGAATAGCAACCACTTTCCCATCTGCTTGACCAGCACAAAGGATGGAGCGTTGATCAAAATTTAATCTTAAGCGATTACTTGCTTTAACCGCAATCAATGAATTTCGCTGACTACCTAGCGCATCTGTTACGGTTACAAGATAGTTGCCTGCTACCAAATCAGTAATTGTCATTGTCGTTCCTCCATTACTCCATTCGTAAGTATAAGGTGATTTTCCACCAACCGCAGTTACTGTTGCACTACCATTAGTGTCTCCTGCACAATTGGTATTTTGAGCAGTTAAAGAAATGGTTAGTGGCCCCTCTAAGGCATGCTTCTCATATTCGGTAGCAAAGCTATGGTTGATCATACCAAACACTAGCAGAACTGCTATCCATAAATATTGATTGTTCATAAGAAACTTTTTCAATGTGCAATATTACTACCGTGTAAAATAAATTAGTTATCATTTTAACGCGTCCCCCGAGCGCAGCTATGCTGCTACTTTTGGGGATATTAAGGGTGAGAGAATCTAGGTTTTCCGTTGAAAAACCTAGATTCTCTCACCCTTAAAAATCCTCCTGCGAGGCGACGAAGTCGCCGAGCAGCATTTAAACTTATTTAATTTACAGCGTACTAGGAATACTGAAAAAATAAATTTACAAATTTGAAAGGATATCCGTCTAATATTGTTTTTTGACACGGAAGGACACGGTTTAAAATTATGATTT
>CAZXYA010000394.1:0-1272 GCA_964644655.1 uncultured Saprospiraceae bacterium
GATTTACTGGATTTGGATACACTTCAAGTGCTTCTAAATCAATATTAAAATTAATTAATTCTGTTTGAGTGTACTCGAATGTTCCATCTAAATACACTTCTTTCAATCGGTAATAATTCTCTCCTAATTGTGGGGCTATATCTAACTGTGTAAATGCTTCCATATCTGCGCCAAATACTTCATTATTTACTTTAGAGAATTCTTCAAAATTTTCTCCATCGCTAGACTTTTCAATGACATAATAATCATTTCGATAAGTAGAATTAGTCGCCCATTGTAAGGCTACTTGACGTTGTGCTTCAAAAGCAGTAAAGGTCAAGTTACTCGTTCTACTATCATTAGGTACACAAGCATTAGCATTACCAGAAAGATTAATATTAATATCTCCATTCTGCCCACTACTACCAGACCTAAAGGTGATGTTAATCCCTGTAGTCGGTTGTCGTTCTATATTAATTCCTATCCACCCACTTGCACCAAAATTAAGTCGTTCATCGGTAATGTTGCCACCAACACCCACTTGGAATGCCTCTGCAATTCTCGACACTCTTAAGACTGCTCCTTCTATATCTCCTCGTCCAGTTAAAGTTCCTGAAGTATTGGTATAATAATACAAGTCTGCTCTAAAGTTATCAAAACAAACATGGTCTCTACCTCGTTCCTGTGTAGTGATACCAGAAAAATGAATATCCACATCAAATTGGACATTTGAACGGGATACATTTACCCATCTACCTGTCAATCTAGCTGTACCATCTGTAAATTCAACAAACGAACCATTTTGGAAATCATAATGATCATTACTGATAAAATCAGTATTACCTACTCTATCTAAAAGTAAGAATCCTCCATACCTAGTGCCTCGATCAGAACCTTCTCGACACAATGTAGTATTAATTACTGTTCTAGTCGCACAAATAGATGGTCCACCATTTGGTGTATCATCACAAGCATTGCCAATTCCGTCGCCATCATTATCTGCTTGATTTGCATTTCTTGTATTTGGACAATTATCTTGATTATCACAAATACCATCACCATCTGAATCTCCGCCTTGGTTGGCACATGGATCACTATTTCCACCTCCTGTTACCGTTACTGTTACTAAATTATAGCAATAAGGATTGAAGGTTTGGATCGTCACATTATAACTTCCCGCAGTAAGATTATTCACCATTTCCATGCTTGAACAATTGCTTTCACACACTAATTGCTGAGCATAGCCTGTGCCTGGGCCAGAAATTTCAACCTTAGCATCTGATGGTATATCGG
>CAZXYA010000394.1:1372-8941 GCA_964644655.1 uncultured Saprospiraceae bacterium
TATCCGCTTGGTCTGCATTTCGAGTATTTCGACAATTATCCTGATTATCACATACTCCATCTCCATCGGAGTCACCGCCTTGATTGTCGCAAGGTTCTCCATTGGGTGTACTATCACATACATTTCCTATCCCATCGCCATCATTATCCGCTTGGTCTGCATTTCGAGTATTTCGACAATTATCCTGATTATCACATACCCCATCTCCATCGGAGTCGCCGCCTTGATTTCGACAAGGGTCACATGTACCACAAAGTCCTATGATTTGAATTTCATCTACATCAAAGAAACTACCCGTTCCATTATTATCTATCGGATTATAGCCAAGAATTTGAAAAGAAAATACGGCTGTTCCAGAAAATTCAAAATCGCTATTTCCTTCAAAATTGAAACTTTCAAATTCCCAATCATCAATAGCAGTAGATAAATCTGTTCGTCTAAATATCTCCCTTCCATCTCTTTTTATTAAAAGACCAAAATCTCTAGCATAATCATTTCTACCATTTCTACCAGATAAGTGTAAAAAGTTTCTTGGAGATAGTTGATAAAAACTAAGGCCAGTTAATCTTCCAGAAGACCCAGAGTTCACCCTTATTTCAAAACGAACCGCATCATCATCATCCGCTCTAAAAGAACTACTTGAGTGGATTGGAACACAGATACCAGCAGTAGAACCATTGGCACCAGCCACACAAGAATGATCCCTACCATCCCTATCGACTATAGAAGCTTCTACTCTGGAGCAATCCGCACGATTTGGAAAAGCAGGCGTAAATTCGCTAAAATCCCTATTGGAATTATCACTCCTAAAGGATCTACAGTCGTCTAAATCATAACGAACTAGTGTTTCCGCATCACAAGAAAATGCAGATGCCTCATTTGTTACTTTGTTTGTTTCAGTTAATTCATTGAACGATGGATTTGCCTCGTTCGAGTAGTGTTTGTCTGTACCTGCCATTACAAAATTGGCCATACAGCACAAGAATAAAAACAGGTAAACCTTGTTTTTCATGTGTTCAAAATTTTAGTTAAAGAAATAAGTAAGAAGTTATGGTAAAATACGATTAGCTAGCCTGATTAGCTATAGGGCTATAGTAACTATAGGATAAGCTATTCCAATCGAGAACCAAAGGGGTTTTTGATTACCATAGAGGGGTTAGGGAATAATCAGTTCTAAATTTTTATACTATCAATTTCAATGACAAATCAAAAATTAACCTCAAATGAAATAAATCCATAGTCACCATTAAGTAATATTGGTAAACTGTTTGAAGCTTTAATTGATATTGGTTATAATAATTGATTTTTAATAGTACAATTCTTCAAAACTAATTGGCACATTCAGCTAAGAGGTAGCATAAATGTATATTGTAAGTACTCGAAAATAACAAGTAAATACAAAGTTATTAGCTTCAAGGTCTATTGAAGTCTAGTATTTTATGTAAGTGTGGTGTAAACTTAGAATGAAAATTTTACGTTTGTAAAATTTAAGTTTTTTTAAAGGTAGAAAGGAATTCAACAAATATTTTTAAAGATTGGGTCTTTATTACTTAGCAAATATAGCATAAATCAATAATATACCTAATAATAGCCTCTTTTTTTTATAATTTTGATTTCCATTTATGTAATAGAAGATATAAAAATACCATTCCTAAATTAGGAACTATAAAATAATAAAAAACAAATTTATAAATTCTAAAACATATTAATTTTTGACAATAAAACAATTATACATTTTTAATTTTACAATCAATCTTTTAACGGACAATTTTACATAAAAAGAAAAAATAATTTAATTTAGCAATGCATTTTTGAAAAATGCTAAAAGCTTACAATTCGGAAAATGGCAAAATCAAAAAATAGAAAAAAGAAAAAGAAAATCAATCAACAAGTAAAAATAAAACCAGCTAATTATATTAGAAAACACGCTAGAAAACTCCCTATTCACGAATGTCTCATTCGAGAGGATTGGGAAGCAAGCAAGTTTTCTCCAGTAGTTATCAGTAGACAAAAATCAAATGGAGACATTATTATGGCTAGTTATATTGTGGATATGAAATGCTTGGGGGTAAAGAATACTTTTTTTGGCTATGATTTCTCAACTATACGTTATCGGGAAACAATTAAGGAAATGGAGTATTCTATGGATATCAATTTTGTTCCAATAGAAAGCACCTTAGCGCATAATATTATTTATGGCGCCGTAGAATTTGCAGAAGATTGTGGTTTTGAGCCACATAAAGATTTTACTAGCACGACGGAGTATTTATTAGATAAGGTAGAAAGTATTGAGTACCTAGAAGTCGCTTTTGGAGATGATGAAGGAAAGCCTTACTTTATTGCAGGCCCTCATGACGACTCCGAAAAAATCATGGCAACCTTAAACAAAACAGTTGGAGCAGGAAATTTTCATTATATAGCAGAAGTTGCTGCTCCTGATGGTTATATGGATTATGAGGATACCAATCCTTTAATGACCAAACAGGAAATTTTAGATACTTATTTGCCCAATGAAAAGGTCGATGCGAAAATGAGGAATTTTGAATTAGAAAGCCATAAAGCTGCTTTTATTCCTCAAATTATTTGCGCAGGGCTTATTTTAGAAGAAGTGGAAGGACAAATACATCTTTTGGAAGATGCTTATGAGCAAGAAGGATTTTTGGAAAGTGTTTTAGAAAAATTAGCCAATTCTTTTGCTGCTTCTCAAGGCATTGCCGTCAACGATATTGAGGAAGAGATATTAAACGAACTAGATAATTTGGTTATCTTTTTGACAGAAAAACTTGTAGAATTTGGCAGCACCGATTTCCTTTTTGAAAAAGCCTATACACCTATTCCAAAAGAAGTTACTAATGAAGAAATAAAGCAAATGACGGAGGAAGAATTGGATGCGCATCAGGAACATCGACTATTCTATATGACTCAAATGGAAAAATATTTCCATATCCTCAATGAGTATGCTTATTATTATATTTCTGTTGAACACAAAGATGCAAACTTCAAAGATGTAGCGGTACAACAATCAATTATTGATCAATTTATAACGCAAGCAAAATCCGAACATGAGATAGATGCACAAATAGAAAAAGATTATCGGGAAAGTTGTCAAAAAGTGATTGATACTTTTTTCTTGAATCCTGACGCAGCGAAGCAGCTATCATAATTTCCAATTTTAAGCTGCCTTTGGAGGGAATGAAAGTTGAATTTTAGATTGAGGTTAAAAAATATCAATAATTTATTGGTTTAAAATTCACGTAAGCTTAAACCTCTTCCTCTGTTTGTTGAGCAGCCTCCGTTTCTACCATCCTTTTAAAAGGAGAATTTTCTCGATGGTCCTTAATTAATAACCAAGCTAAATAACTACCTATAAGAATAGTTATTAACCCAAAGCCCATCAACCAATCATAATATTGTTGTAAAATAAAAAAATCATAAAGCCCATGAATGAAAACCGCCAATCCGAATCCGAATCCAATTAGTTTCCATTTACTACTTGCATGAAACTTTGATAAGCCAATAAAATACCCCATAAATACAGCAAATATCGCATGGGCAGGGACTGCTGTAAAAGCTCTTACTAATATCGTATCCATTCCATAATTATAGGCATAAATTACATTTTCGACTACCGCAAAGCCCATCCCTACCATCATACTATACACAATACCATCCATTGGTTCATTAAAAAAGGGTCGAGGATAAGGATATGCCAATACCATTACTATTTTTACCAATTCTTCGCTAAAAGCAACCACTATAAAAACATAAATTAGTAAAAAACCAAAATTAGCGGAACTATCTATACCTGTCTTTGACGCTAACAGTTGAATACCTATAGCAGGTAATGCACTTAACATACCCAAACCAAAGGTCACTAATAAAGGAACTGCTCCTTCTTTCTCATGTTTATCTAAAAAATAAATAAGCAAACAAATTAATAAACCTGGAATAATGGCTGCTAATATTAATAATGGATTCAAGATGGCGGTGATTTAGTAAAAGAATAATTTTTTGTTTATATTTATTACACTGATTCTTGTCATTTTGGCGTGCCCCCCGAGCGCAGCTTTGCTGCTACTCTTAGGAATGTTAAGGGGGAGAAATTTGAAACGGTGTCTTACTTTATCCAAGCGTAAATTCAATAAACCGATTTAAAATACCGATAGTCTTTAGTTGCGCCTCAAACATCCCCATATGTCCAACATTCGGCAAAATATGGATGTCTCCCGTATTGGGCAAAAAAGTTTGATTTAGACTATTTTCTGCTGGTACGGCTATATCCTCTTCGCCTATTATAAAACAGACAGGCACTTTGCTATTAACTAAAACTGCTCGATTATCTGGTCTATCCCGCATCGCTTGTAGCTGATAAATTACTCCTTTTGCAGGTATTTGGCTTGCATATTCAATTAATTTTTGTACAACTGTTTCCTTATTTTCTACATAGTCTTTAGCAAATAATAGGGGCATTAAACCTTTGAAATAAGGCTCGCTTCCATGTTTTTGTACAAAATCAATTGCCTTATTTCTCCCCTTTTGTTTCTCTTGGGTATCTGCATTTGGTTGAGAATGAAACAGACAGTAGCCTAATAATTTAGCCTCATATAATTTAGCAAAGGCAAGTGTCACATAGCCCCCCATCGAATGCCCTATCATCATACATTTTTCAATATTTTCTGCCTTCAAAACCGCATTGACTACTTTTGCCATTCGAGCAATGCTTGCTTCCATCACCTCAGAATCTCCCGTATTAGGTAAGTCGATGGTTAATACCTGATAATCAGAAAAATAAGCAGTATATTTTGACCACATTTGTCTATTTTCTCCAAAACCATGCAAAAAAACCAATGTTGTTCCTTTTCCTTTTAAATCGTAAGCAATTTTGTGGTTATAGTAATTAATGGTCTTCATAAATTTTTATTAAATGAGATTTAGATACTACTCTATAAAGGCTTTTCTTATAAAAATAGAAAACGTCATAAATCTTGATTTCTTTGGACATCGAGTCCAAAGAAATCAAAAAGGTTTTTTAAAGGGCGAGCAAAAAATACTTTATCGTAAATTGGGGCTAAAGTACGCCAATCGTAATGATTCACAAAGTTTTGGGTCTTTTCCTTCCGAATTTGATCAATATTTAAAATCGCCTTTTTTAATAATTGATAAAACGCTTCCTCGTCTTGATAGAAAAAAAGGGAATGTTTTGCTGCTGGAATATGCTCTGGATAAGACAAGCGATTTGGAAGAATAGGAAAACAATCACAATACATCGCTTCCACCACACTTTGTCCAAAAAAATCTTGATGATTGCTTACTGGTAATATATCTGCTCGCCAAAGCCATTTAGCATAGTCCTCAAATCGCTTGGCTTTTCCAAATTGAACAATTTCCTTTCCTAATGCCTCTTTAGCTGCTTGAAAAATAGCAGGTGCTTTTTTATAATGCTTTCCTAGTATTGCTACTTTAAAAGCAATTCCTTCTGCTTGTAAACGAAATAAGGCTTTAAAAAAACTTGCTGGGTTTTTGTCGTATTCCCAACGATGATTCCATACCAGCAAAGGCACTTCCATTTTATCTTCCTGTTTCCATTTATTAAACTTTTGTAAATCCACTCCTAAATAAAGTGTTTTGCTTTTTTGTTCAATAATTTTAACATGCTCCAACTCTTGATAATCTGGAAATTGAGTTAAAAAATCAGGCAAGGCAGACAAAAAAGACTGTCGATGATAATCTGAATTAAAAAACACTTTATCTGCTATAAAGGCACTCGTGTAATTTTTGAATCCGTATTGATTATCTCTTTTTAAAGCAATATCTGGATCAGTAGCCGACCAAGGGTAAGTAATCTGATTTTCATGAAAATAAAGGGCAGTAGGAATAGTAGCTAATTTGGTTCGAGTTAACCCTAAAAAAGTAGCAAAATCCAGCATATCTGTCCCTACAATTAAATCTGGCTGAAAATCCATTTTTAGCAACTGTCTAGCCAGCGAAACAGCGCCACTATGCATCCGCCACTTCCAATGTCTACCGGGCAAGGACAAAATTTTTATTTCATGCTGACTAAAACGTTGCCATCCTTCTGCCCAAGATTGATGACTCCCTGTAAAAAATGGTTCTAACAGCAGGATTTTTTTCATAAAATACAGTTTGTCCTAAAAAAAATCATCTTTATCTAATTTTTTGCTCCAAATTAAGTATTTTTCTTTTATTTGAGGAAATATATTAAATAAGCTACCAACTGAACTTGGAAATATTTCGTTGGTTTTTATTTCACTCCAATTAATGTGAATTTTATTTAGTAACTTTATTGGTAATTAGATGGTCAGGTAAATAATTGATATTGCGAAAATATTTGACATATCATCTAGCTCGTCAAATCCCTGCCTGCGGCAGGCAGGCGTTGCTAATCTTAATCCGTTGCTAAAAAAAATTAGCAATAGTTTATTCCGATTTTATCGGAGGATTAAGTTCGCAACGGATTTTTATCAATTATTTATTATTTTATTTTTCAAATCAAACTATCCGTGTTATTTATTTTATAACACCATTTACTCCGATTCAATCGGAGGATGAATTTTTAACACAGATAATTATCATTTTTTAATCTGACGCTCTATAAATACCAACACACAACCAAATGAAACTAAGTAGTTAGTATTTTATTTAAATCGAATTTCACAACGATAATAATAGTATGAAGAAAAAGGGTGTAGCCTTTGTTTTGGCATTTTTTTTAGGCGTTTTTGGCGTTCATCGGTTTTATTTGGGACAACGTAAATTGGGTATGATTTACCTAGCTTCTTTTATTATTGGCTTTATACATATTACCACTACTCATTATTGGGATGGACCTCCTTTGTTTATCATTACACTCATCATAGGGTTTATTGATAGCATTCTTTTTTTAGCCATGCCCAAAGAAGAGTTTGATGCCAAATACAATCAGGGCAAAACTGCTTATCCTGCATTAACGACTAAAAGGCCTGCCAAGCAAAATTTTAGGCAAAGTAATCGAAAAAGAAAAGGGCGACATGCAGGAACAAGAACTAATCCTTATAAAATTAGTGGTTTAGAAAAGTACAAGGATTATGATTATGAAGGGGCGATTCAAGATTTTAAAAAAGCCTTAGATGAACGATTTGACGATCCTGCTGTCCATTTTAATTTAGCTTGTTCCTATTCTATCATGGAAGAGACTGACAATGCTTTTTTTCATTTAGACAAGGCAGTAGAATTTGGTTTTGATGATTTTGATAAAATTCAATCGCATGATGCTTTAGCTTATTTAAGAACCACCGATGAATTTGACCAGTTTGCTGCGAATAATTATAGAAAAACAGCACAAATAACTGCACCTAAAGAAGATTTATTAGATACGCCTATACCAACCCCCATTCCTTTAATGGATACCGATATTCTCGAAAAAATTGCCAGTTTAGGAGAATTGCGAGATAAAGGCTTTTTGACAGAAGAAGAATTTTCTATGCAAAAGAAACGCTTATTGGAAATGAGGTGAGGCAGTTAGCAGTTAGCAGTTAGCAGTTAGCAAAAATAAATTAATGAAGTTTAAAA
>CAZXYA010000395.1:0-8842 GCA_964644655.1 uncultured Saprospiraceae bacterium
CTGGATGCTGGATGCTGGATGCTGGATGCTGGATGCTGGATGCTGGATGCTGGATATTATAATCTAATCTTTAATTAGTCAATTTTTTCCTATTAAAAAACGGTTATTTATTATTATAAATAACCGTTTTTTGGTTGATAGAGAAAGCTATTTTAGGGACGTACATGATTTATCATTTTCTGGTAATTTTATCTCCATTCTAAACAACTTAGTTTGGAGGTAGACTTACTAATCTCTTTTCTGTCTTCGGCTTTACAGTAACTATAATCCAGCGAGCAATTCCTCTTCTTAAAAAGTAATACATTTGTATTTTTCCAATTAATGTAGCACCCAAACAGTTAATAATTACAAAAACCTTTATAAAAACTGATAATGAGGAATTTAAGTCTGACTGTATTTTTCGTAATGCTTTGTAGTACTGTTTTTGGGCAAGTTAATCTGGAATTGCAAGCCAATGTAACCTATCAAGATAGGCTAAGTGATATTTGGGGATATACAGATAGTTTGGGTAGAGAATATGCCTTAGTTTGTTTGCGAGGAGGCATTGCCATTGAAAATATTACCGATCCCACTTCTCCAGAAAGAATTATTATCATAGAAGGTCCAAGGTCAACATGGCGAGATGCCAAAACGTTTGGTCAATTTGCTTATTTTATTAATGAAACTTCTGGTGGTTTACAAATTATCAACTTAAAAAATCTTCCCGAAGCACCAGATTCAACGGATAGCTATTTTTGGGCGCCTGTTCTACCTGAATTAGGTATGCTAAATACTTGTCATAATATTTACATTGATGAAGCAACGGGTTATGGTTTTTTAGCGGGTTGTAATGTGAATAATGGTGGAATTATCATCCTTGATTTATTTACAGACCCTGGCAATCCGATTTTTGTGAGTGCAGCAGCCCCTGTCTATGCACATGATGTATATACAAGAGGTGATTTTATTTATAGTTCTGATATTTTTGATGGCGCCTTTGCCATACAAGATATGAGCAATAAGGATAGTATTTTTACCATAAGTAACCAATTTACTCCTCTTGTTTTTACGCACAATGCTTGGTTATCAGACGATAGCAATGTCCTTTTCACTACAGATGAAAGACAGAATGCCCCCGTTGCAGCTTATGATATTTCTGATATGGAGAATATTCAATTACTAGATGAATTTCGTCCACTAAACTCCCTCAATAGTGGATTGATTCCTCATAATGTACATGTCGAAAATGATTTTTTAGTAACTTCCTATTATACAGAAGGCGTTATTATTACAGATGCCAATCGGCCAGAAAATCTAATAGAGGTTGGGAACTATGATACTTTTAAGGGAGATAATGGTAGTTTTAATGGTGTTTGGGGTGCTTTCCCATTTTTTGACTCTGGAACTATATTAGGTTCTGATATTGATAATGGTTTATTTGTATTAAAGCCAACTTATGTCAGAGCTTGTTACTTAGAAGGTTTAGTGGTAGATTCAAGTAGCAATAACCCATTAGAAGGGGTACAAATAGATATTCTCTCCTCTGATACCAACGAAGCGTTGAGTGATATTACTGGTAATTATAAGACGGGGCAAGTTAGCCCAGGTGTTTTTGATATTCGTTTTACAAAAGCGGGTTATGAGCCAAAAACAGTAAGTGCAGCATTAAAAAATGGAGAATTAACTATTTTGAATATCGCCCTATCAGAGATAGATTCTACTATGACCACTAGTCTACCTCTTTTAACGAATGTAGCCACATTCGAAGCTTACCCAAACCCATTTGTCGAGAATACAACTATTCAATATGAGTTTACGGAGATGTTACCAAATACTAATTTGATCGTTACAAATCTTGTTGGTCAAAAAATTAGTCAGCAAAGAATCACAGCAAAAAGAGGCAGGCTAACTATCGGAGAGGAATTAACCTCAGGTATTTATTTTGTTCAATTAGAAGCAAACGGTCTATTAAGTACCCCAATAAAAATGGTGAAATCTAATAATTAAGCCTTATTTCTTCATCTACGATAAGCAGCTAATCTATTAAATTATTCGTTAAATTAAGGGAATAAGAAATGTATAATTATCTAATTAATTTGGTTGAATTGTGCTTTTATGGTCAGGTAAAAAAGGGAGATTACGAAAATATTTAAAATAGCATCTAGTTCGTCAAATCCCTGCCTGCGGCAGGCAGGCGAGAATCTTCTATTTTTAGAAAATATCTAAACTATTCATTATACTTCCTCAATAACTCTATGAAAAAGCTGTTTTTACTATCTGGCTAAGCACAGACAAAAACAATAGTTTTCAATGCTTTTTTATTCCTTAATACTCAAAAAGTTATTATTTTCGCTTTTTTCAAAAATTTAAAGTTAAAAACCTATAAACATGAAATATTTATTACCTATCCTATTCCTAGGAATACTAATTACAAGCTGTGGCGAGGACGAAGGCCAACTCAGTTATAATGCTCAATTGGAAATAGATGTTGACATTATTGAAGATTATCTAGCAGCTAATAATTTAACTGCCGAGACAGGTGAATTGGGCATGAGATATATTATAGAAGAACCAGGTACAGGCGCCAATCCAACTACTGCTTCTACTGTAATTGTAAAGTATAAAGGCTATCTTCCAGATGGAACTATATTTGATTCCTCCGATGCTTTTCAAACATCCTTACAATCAACTATTGCTGGCTGGATAGTAGGTATTCCACTTTTAAAAAAAGGTGGAAAAGGTACCCTTCTTTTGCCTTCTAGTTTAGGATATGGGGAATTTGGCACGGGGCCTATTATTGGCCCTAATCAAGTTATCATTTTTGATGTCGAGCTTATCAATTTTTTATAAAAAGGGCGCATCCATTAAAATAATCAACCATTCTCAAAAGATGAAATATTTATTCTCCATTCTGTTTTTAGGGATTCTACTAGCTAGTTGTGGTAGTAATAGTAGTAATGATATAGTTCCAGTTCCAGTTCCAGCCGTAGATCCAGTTCAGCAACTAGCTGAAGATAAAACATTAATAAAGGATTATCTAGCAACTAATAATTTAACTGCGGCAGAATCTCCTTCTGGCTTACATTATATTATAGAAGAAAGCGGTAATGGTGAAGCGGTAACTGAAAATTCTATTGTTAACGTACTTATAAAAGGTTATTTCCTAGATGGGACTACCTTTGTGCCAAGTCAACCATGTAGTCCATCTACCATTGCATTAGGAGGTAATCTAATACCTGGCTTTAAAGAGGGGCTACAATTATTTAATCTTGGCGGTAAAGGTACGCTATTATTACCCTCAGCATTAGGTTTTGGACAAAATGGAAGTGGGACCGTACAGCCTAATACCGTCATAGCCTTAGATATTGAAATAATAGTAGATCAGCAAGCGTTTGATCGAGCAAAAATTCAAGATTTTTTAACCGCAAATAATATCGTTGCCGACTCTACTCTATCTGGTATTCACTACGTCATTACAGAACAAGGATCAGGTGAAAGTCCTACTGGGACCTCAACAGTAACTGTAAATTATAAAGGATATTTTGCAGATGGCACAATATTCGATGAATCTAATCCTACTGCTACTTTTCCACTAAATAATGTAATTGCAGGATGGCAGGAAGTATTGCCTTTGCTGAAAAAAGAAGGCTCAGGTACTTTTTTAATTCCTTCGAATTTGGCATATGGAAATTCAGGAAATAATAGTATACCAGGTAATACCATGCTAATTTTTGATATTACTCTGCTTGATTTTAATAATTAATTAAGCATAAAATATTTATTGGCATAGATAGGGGAAACGAAAAGAAAAGTAGGCTCGCAAAACGGTAATTTTGCGAGCCTACTTCTGTCTACAGCTAAATATCGTTAATTTTAAAATGACGGGTTAGTGAGTCTAATCACTAGGAGGTCTATTAAAATAAACAAAATTTACAAGGTACTAAAGGAAACGACTTTTTTAACATTTTTTTCTTATATATTTGGAAATACGGTTTTTTTAGTTTTTATTGCGCCAAAAGGAAGGAAGTTGATAAAGAAGTAGCCCACTCTCCTCAATAAAGAATCGTCAAATCATCGACATTTAATAATATAAGATATATCCAAAAATAATAATTCTTTGATAATTAGTGAATTATAATAATCATCAAAGAAAATACAGAGTCAATAATTTCATTTTTTTATACAGCATTGATAAGAAATAATTCTAACCAATCGGTATAGGAATCAATTAAAATTAAACTTAAAATTAAAAAACACCTTGACAATTGGTGGTTTGTAGTTTTAAAATATAAATTTATTTTTTAGCATTCCATAGATATTTTCTTTTATCATACTATAAATCTTTTCCGATCATGAAAAGAGTACAAATAAATTTAGAATTTATTTTTCGTGCTTCGCCAACTATACTATATGGTTTTCTAACTACTCCTGCTACCTTAATTCGGTGGTTTTGTGATGAAGTAGATATATCCGCAGATGGCATCTATACCTTTGTTTGGGACGGAGCCGAAGAAATTGCCACCCTAGTAGAAGATGTTGAAGCAGAAAGGCTTCGATTCAAATGGGAAGAGGCAGAAGAGGAGGAAGAATATTTAGAGTTTAGAATGTCCAAATCCGCCATTACAGGTACAACTATTTTAGAAATAACTGATTATTGCGATGAAGATGAGGTGAAAGACACTTCTCAACTTTGGACCGCTCAGATGAAGCAGTTAAAGCAAGAAACGGGAGGCTAGGTGAAGTAGAATCTTCCTATTAAACATTTTAGATATAGTGAAATAATAGGTTTGTTGACTAGATTTCATTAAATGCTTAAAAGAGGTTTTAAGAAAAAGGATCACTTTCGTTTGAAAGTGATCCTTTTTTTACTTTACTATACGTTTTTATTTAGTAGGAACATTACTCTTTAACCCATAAAGCCTTTGTCATTCTCTGCGGGTAATCTCCCACTTCAATTTCCTTGACCAATGCTTGTTTTTCATAAGAATAAACAAATACTTTATCCGATTTCCTAGCACTTACAAAAAACAAATCGTCCTCAAATCCATTAGTAATCCAGCTTGGTTCAACGCCTGCATCGAGCGTTTTTAAAAGCTGTAAGTCAGGAAAACTCAAGATAGCCACATAATTGGAAACAGTACCTGCTACACTAATAAAATGCTTGTTTTTTGAAATCCCAATACCATGATGTGCCGCATCAAAAGGATAATCCGCTAATGGAATGGATTTGACAAATTCAGGAATAGGTAATTCGACTCGGCGTATTTCTTTACCTTTTTTTACATCATATTCAATTAATCCATGAAAAAAGGATAACTGTGCATAAATCGTTTGCTCATCAGGCATTATTTTAAAGGGCCGTACACCGTTTGGAAAGGTTAATTCTTTTTCTTTTTGTAAAGTTTTGGTATTGATTACTACAATATTATCACTCTCTAGAGAACCATTATACACCTTAGTTTCGGCTTCATTTAGAACGATACTATGTGGTCTTCGCCCCGTTTTATAATCACCAACAACTTTGCGTTTTTCAAGGTCAATTTTTATCCCTTTTTTATTGGTCAACATCGACACAAATAAGAATCGACCATCCTTGGTTAATACTTGATGATCAGGTCGTTGTTTGAGCGAAATTGTCCATAATAATTCGCTTGAATTCAAATCAAAAGCGGCAATGTCGGCATAGACAGGTCTGGAGATAATCATTGTTTGACCATCGGGCAAAATGTCTAAATCATCTACACATTTAGAGCCTAATTTTTTATTGACATAACGGTTAAGG
Source organism: uncultured Saprospiraceae bacterium (assembly GCA_964644655.1). Taxonomy (GTDB): domain Bacteria; phylum Bacteroidota; class Bacteroidia; order Chitinophagales; family Saprospiraceae; genus JAFMDF01. The sequence goes on from CAZXYA010000395.1 coordinate 5,762, forward strand.
AATCGTTGTCGAATTTTACTTTGTTGAGCTTTATCAGGAATGATATTGATGGTTTTGATAACCTCAAGTGAAGTCGCATCAATAATAGAAACTGTTCCCCCTTTATTATTACCGACAAAAATGGCAGGGATGGTGTCATTTAGTGCGGAGGTAGTGGAAACGGCTATTAGTATTCCAACGACCACTAAAAATATTTCTCTTAGGCCGTAGATGATAAAATTAGATTTTTCTTTTTTCATAATATATTGAAGTTCATAGGACTACATCCTATGCTATGATATGTCGCCTTGTTGAGGCTAAAAGTGATGCAATTTATTCACATCATTTTGAACCAATTATATCACTCGCTCATTCCCTCCATCAATAGGCACTTGTGCCCCAGTAATCTTCCCAAACGTCTTCCCCAACATCGCCACCGCCAAATCTGCTACATCATGGGAAGTTACTTCCGTCTTTAGCATATTATTCGTTTTGTATTCCTTTACTGTCATTCCATAATGTTTAGCTCTAGAATTAAGTACTTCATCTGTCCAAATCGCCGTATCATAAACTGCATTAGGGTGCATCATATTAACTCGAATACCTTTGCCTCCTAATTCCATCGCCGCAATTCTACCTAATTGATTTAAGCCTGCTTTGGCAACCGAATAGGCAGCAGCACCTGGTCCTGGTGCAGGTACATTTTTAGAAACAATGAAAACCACAGCAGGATCAAAACCCAATTCCAAATAAGGTACACATAGTTGCAATAAACGTTGATGGCTTGTTACATTAATGTCTAGGCTTTTTTGCCAATTTTTAGCTTCTATGTCGGCGATTTTGGCAGATTTTGGAAAGATACCTGCATTAGAAATCAACATATCAATACCACCAAATTGCATAACTGTTTGGGCAATCGCCTTTTCTAGTTGTTTGGTATTGGTCACATCGCATTGGATGCCTAAGATTTCCTTTTGCGGAAAGCAAGTGTTGATTTTTTTATCAATATCCAAAGCGGCAACAACTGCTCCGTTTGCCACTAAACTTTCTACACAAGCTTTACCTATTCCACTTGCTGCACCTGTTACAATAGCTATTTTTCCAGCCATTGCTTTTGGTTTGCCTGCCCTCGACAGTTTTGCTTGTTCTAAACTCCAATATTCGACTGCAAATAAATCTTTTTGGGGCAAAGCATTCCAGCCTCCTAAATGTTCGGCTTGGTGAATCGCTTTTTTGGTATGCCGAGTAATGTCTTCAATAATGCTATAATGTTTTGGACTTGGTCCAAAAGAAAGCGTCCCACTATTGGGTACAATTGCCCATCTAGGGGCTTGGTCGAGTAATTTTTCACCTTGATTATACTTTTTAAAATAGGCTTTATAATCTTTTACATATTTATCCAAATCCTTTTGGGAATTTTTGGAAAAGACCACAGGCGTTCGCTTCGTCCGAATAATGTGGTCCGGCGTAAGTGGGCCTCGACTCGTAATTTTTTTGACCTCCGATAAATTGCTAAATCCAATAGCCGCAGGAGAATCATCTAATTTACTTAAAACTGGGTTGCCCCAAATATCAGCTACTTGTTTGCGAATCGTGGCCAATTGTAAAGTATCCACTTTCCCTTTTTTAATCCCTTTTACGTCCTTCGCCTCCTGTTTTTTTAAGTATTTTTCTGCGGTATCTACAATGTTTATCATTTTTTCATAAGCCTGCTTAGGGTCATGATCAAAAGTAAAAACGCCATGACTCATCAATATCATGCCATCCAAGCTATCCCAATCAACTCCTTGGGTCATTTCATAAATAGTTTTGGCTAATATAAACCCCGGCATCACATAAGGAATTATCAGCATGTTCTTCCCATAAATCTCTTGAATACGCTTTTTCCCATTGGGAGAATTGGTTATGGTAACGACTGCATCGGCATGTGTATGATCCACAAAAGTATAAGGAATCAATCCATGTAAAATCGTCTCTACCGATGGATTGGGCGCATTGGGATTGGTCATCGCCATTCTTTGATATTTGACCATATCTAAGTCAGACAATTCGGGCAATTCGACTAATTTGCGCAAAGCACTCATTTTTACAGGCGCAAAACCTTCTGCTTTAATGGTATCTAAACTCCAACCGCTTCCTTTGACATATAAAATTTCTTCTTCCTCTCCAAAGATATTGGTTTCTTTGATTTTTACAGAGGTATTTCCGCCACCATGCATGACCAAATCTTCGTCTCTTCCTAATAAATTAGAGGTGTATACTCTTAGTTGTAATAGGTCGCCTTTTAATTTTTTGGCTTGGGTGTTGTTCCAGTTACTTTTCATAATAAAACAGTTTGAATTAAATGATCCAGTTTAAGCTTCTTTTTTTATCAAAACCCATTCCTGAATAAATGATTTCCCCATTTTTATCAACAAGATAAAAAGTTGGAAAAGCAAAGATATTAAAAGGTTTGATTTCTTCAGGTTTTCTCCTAAAATCAAAGTTAAAGCAGTCTATACATTTTATGCATACCCTTCAATTCCTCCTTAAAAAAGGGAGCTTCTAATCTAGTTTTGCTATGAAATTGAAAGCCTAATTTTTCGTAAAATTTAATGGCAGCAATATTTGTATCTATCACACAAAGAAAAAACACTTTTTTACCAATCCATGTTATTTCTTCTATAATGCTAAGCAGTACCTTTTTGCCAATACCTTGTCCTTTCATTTCAGGCAAGACATAAATCTTTTCCAATTCTGCTACTGTGTCAGCTATATGTTTATCCAAATTAGCTGCTAAATCAACTTTAGCAAAACCAATGGGTTTATCTACTTCTTTTATAAAATAATAGAGCAAATTTGGATTTGCCAAATCCATTGTTAATCGTTTGATGCTAAATTGATTTTCTAGATATAAATCTAGCCCATTTTCTTCCCAATGATGGGTAAAATTTTGAGTATAGGCTGATAGACAAATTTCTTGTAAACTAGTTATAGTTGAAATGGTGGCTTTTTCTAATTTCATTAATAGCAGTTATTTAATGGCTTTAAATTAAGTACAGCGATTCAAAAGTTTGTTTATATTCCGCTCGGCGGCTTCGCCGCCGAGCGGAAGGGGATATT
>CAZXYA010000396.1:0-8839 GCA_964644655.1 uncultured Saprospiraceae bacterium
GGAAATAATCCGTCTCGTTTTAAAGGGGCAAATCGACCAGTAGAACAAGTTAGTTGGGATGATATTATGATTGGCGATAAAAAGAAGGAAAGGACGCTTTTTTAGATAAATTAAATGCGATTCCAACTATTAAGGCACAAAATATTAAAGATGGCAAACAATTTCGCTTGCCTACAGAGGCACAATGGGAATATGCGGCTAGAGGCGGTAAATACTGGGAAGCAATGAATTATCACACCTAATATTTTGGCGCAAGGTTGTTAGCTTAAATTTGCCTGATTACTTATACAACAAAAATTAATAATAGGTCTAAAAATCCGTTGGGAAGCTAATCCGTTGGGAAAAACACGCTCAATGGATTAACTTCCTACAGTTGACTTCGATTTTATCGGAGGATTTTCATCAATTTTCTTTCGGATTATCTAATTTCTCTATAATTTTTTAATCCCGCAACAACCACATCCGCATACTTTTACTCACCAGCTCCGACTCATCCTGCTGCACAAAATGCCCTGCATTCGGCAACGTTACCATCGTCAAATCAGATTCCACATAATCCCAAGTATTATTCAAGCCGCCTTTTAGGACATATTTATCTTTGGTGCCAAAAATAACCAAAACAGGGACTTTGACTTTGGGTAAGTCAGGAACTTTTGGATCTTGTAACCAAGTTGCCCGTTGGGCTTTCGTCGGCATATTCGCTTTATAATAATTGACCATGCTTGCTACGGAGGAGCGACTAAAGGCTTTTTCATACTGCTTTTTGGCTTCGGCATCTTTGACCCAGCCCGATAACCAAGCAGGAGGTAAGGTTTCCACCGTATGTTTACGGAAATCATCGGTATAGGAAGTATTATCATTCCCTGCCCAAACCCTTAAATTTTCTGCGGCTTGAGGGGTTGGATGGGTGAGGTTACAAACAATTAGTTTTTCGACTATTGCTGGTCGGTGAATGGCTAATTGCCAAGCAATACCGCCACCCCAATCATGTCCGACTATAATCGCTTTTTCTTTACCAAAGGACTGAATGACGGCTACTACGTCCTGCATTAAATGTTGCATTTTATAGTTTTCTACACCTTCGGGTTGCCCGCTTAGATTATAGCCTCTTAAATCCATTGCTACTACTTGGAAATTATCTTTTAGCGCCATCATTTGGTCTCGCCAAGTGTACCAATAATCAGGGAAACCATGAAGCATTACCACTAAAGGCCCTTCACCAATGCTGGCGTAGTGAATTTTTACGCCGTTATTATCGGCATAGCCGTGGGTGACTTCTTCTAGAATGGATGTGTTTGATTGGCTAAATAGGAAAATTGGCAATAGTAAAAACAGAGATAAGGCAATGGGTTTCATGATTTTCTTTTTTAGTGGCGTATTTATTGGTGCTTATATCCTTTTGCTTGGTAAGTAGTGTGACAAAAATAAACGAACCACTTTTTAGCTACCTTTTTGACGAGTAAAGTTTAATTACTACCATAAAGGTGCATAGAGTTCATATAGTTTTTTACCGAGTAGTGCTTAATATTTTGGCGCAAATTTGTTTGATTACTTACGTCGAAAAATTTAAGTTAACAATTTTTGGCGTTTTATCACAGTACTTAACAACTCAGATTATACTCGTCAAAACTATATGAACTATATGCCCTTTATGGTAAAAGTTGAGCTATACTCGTCAAAACAACTTTATGTGTTCTTTGTCACTTTGTGGTAAAAAAGAGTTAGCTTATTTTTGTCCGACTACTTCATTTGTTTTAGTTTTTTCCTAAGCTATTATATATTGCCTTGTTGGGGCTGTTTGTGTTATAGCTATAGAATAATGCTGGCGTGACACAGCTCACAGAGCTGTGTTACCTTAACGTTGCCGATTGCCGAATAGCTGGATTTTCTTCCATTTGGGCAATCCAATTACTGATTAATTCGACGCCTTCATGATGGACGGTGCTGCGCCCTAATTCTGGCATCATGGCACCAGGATTCAAAGAATTCATTCTATAAATCATGATGGATTCTTCTGGATGACCTGGCACAATCGAATAGGTAAATCCGCCTGTACCTGCCCCTGCCGAAACGGTTGCTTTAAAAATACCAACATTTAAATCTAAAGGGGCATCCGCTGTTAGATGCAAACCAGAAGTATTGGCTGACCCCGTTTTATTATGACAATGCGCACAGTTAATGTCTAAATAGGCCATCGCTCTATCGTGAATCGTGCCGCTTTGTTCCTTATCCCAAGTAGCTACTTTTGGATGATTGATAGCTGTATCATAGCCCGTCAAATAACCAACGGATGCCCATTTGGCTAACTGATTCATTTCACCATCGGCATACACAAAAGATTTATTTAAATTCCGTACTTTAGGACCAATTGGAATCTGTTTTTTGCCATTCAAATGACAACTTTTACATTGATTTTTATTGGGAATAATGTAATTGATATTCTGTGGTTTTCCTTCCAGATTCGTCCAAGCCACTTCTTTAATATCGCCAATTACCTCATGATAAGCTTCTGTTTGTTCATCATTCCAGATATAGCCAATCGCCTCCCAATCTGCTCCTCGATTTACTAATAATCGAGTTTCCATAATTCGCCTGCCTTTACTAGCATCTGTTTCATCATTTTCATAATAGAAATTCTTGATTAAAACGGCTCCTGCTGGAAAAGCTAACACTTGTCCAGTTTGATAATTCGCACTTGTTCCTTCGGGCATCCAAACAAAGCGGGCTTTATGGGCATAATCCGAAAATAAGGGCGAATTTAAATCATAAGGTATCACTCTATCAGTCGGTTGCAAATCCGCTAAATTCCCTTGAAAAAATTGATATTGAGATAACTTTTCATAAGGTTCGACGGGTATCTGAATGCCTTGTTGCCCAAATTGACAGTTGGATAAAATCAAGATTAGAGCAAAAAGGGAGGGGATAGTAAATAGTATTTTTTTCATTAACAAGGTATTGTTTTTGGTTAATAATTGTTGTTGTCGGTTATCAGTTGTCGGTTGCGCTCAAACAGACAACCGATAACTGATAACAGACAACCGAAATCACTTCACCGCCAACCACTTATCATGCTCGCTCGTATCAAAACTTGGCAAGTCACAATCAAATAAACTCATGTCAGTATTCATGTTTTTGACAATATCTTCTGGTGCTGCGCCCATCCCTACATTTAAGTTAATGAATTTAACATCGCCATTATTTCTAAAGCAATAGCCAACTGGTTTGCCGTTTTCATCTAAGGACGAGGGCTTAAAAATACCATCGGTCACAATATCAGCAGGTTCACCGCCAAGTACTGCCGTAAATAACTGCCCGTATTCCGTCGTATTATCCGCAGGCCCTACATTGCCACTAATGACATTATCATGTAAATTGATATTGGTACAATAAGGGTCAAATTCTTTTGATTTAAAAGGTACGCCTGTAAACAACCAACTATTGACTGCAATGCCTAATGTTTTATGGTTTTTGATGGTATTATTATGGGCTTCAATATTGGAATGCGACATAATAATCATTCCAGAACCAGGAGGAATCGTACTTACAACCATGCCTTTAGGGGCAAAGTTTTTCCCGTTATTGCCATCCATTGTATTATTATAGAACTTGATGCGGTCGCCATTTGCTTGAGGTAAATCGGGCATATCGAAAATAAGCATGCCGCCTGTATTGTTTTTGGCTATATTATTATATACTTCTCCGTTAATGGTATTTTCGATTTCTAAGCCCGCTACATTATGGTGTACATAATTATCTCGAACGACTACATTTTTAGATTGTCCAACATAAATGCCTGCATCCATTGCATAAGAAGCCTCGCATTTTTCCATTAATACATTAGTACTGCTCACAGGATATAAGCCATAAGCACCATTGGTGGCTAATTGCCCATTGGTCCAAGTCGTTTCTACATCTCGCATCACCACATTGGAACAACCTTGTACTTTCAGCGCATCCCCTTTAGAATCGGCTATTGTAAATCCTTCTAAAACAATACCATTGACATTTTTGATAAGCATGCCTTCTGCGCCTTCAATTTGCCCTTTGAAAGACAAAATGGTTTTCCCTTTTCCCGCTCCTTTAATCGTTATATCTGGGGTGTCATTTAAAGAAAGTGACCGCTTGAAATCAAAAGTACCAGCAGGTAATAAAATTTGGTCACCAGCCTTTGCCTCGATTAATCGTTTCTGAATATTTTTAACTAAATCCTTGGCTGCCATCACTTGTGGGCCCTGCTCGGCTGTTTGGCAACCAGTCCCTAAAAATAATAATGCGACAAACAAGGTCGGTAAAAAAGAAAATTTCATTTTGCTTATTTTTAATGAAAGAAAGATAATTTGATTTTATTCGTTTAAAATGAACAATAAATCTAATCTAAAAATTGGAAAAAATCATATAAAAATAAAAAATGAAGTAAAAAAATACTTATTTAAGAGAAATTAGGTAGGTTATTAATCAATTCACAATTTAAAATTTTCAATTTTCAATTCACAATTTTCATAAAGGCAATAGCATGACTACTAGAACGGTACAATGAAATTTTACAGAAATTCCAAGTAGTAGCTTTTAGAACTATCGTTTATTTGCTACTCCTTTTTGAAAATTGAACATTTTAAATTGAAAATTATTTACTCCGCCCCTTTCCGATACTCCAAAGGCGGTTTTCTATCTCCTAATAAAGCTTCATATTTAAAATCACCGCCTCTTCTTTCCAATAATTCTGCTTCTGCTTTGACCAATTTATCGGGTTGTAAAAATAAATCTATTGCCGAAAGTACCATTGTTTTCGCAGCCACCATCATGCCTTTATGTCCAATACTTGTTCCACCTGCTGCGACTGCTTGCCAACTATGAGCAACCGTACCTGGCACCCAAGTAGCGGTACGAATACCCGTTGTTGGACGTACCCAACTAATATCGCCTACATCGGTTGAACCACCCATGCCTTTTGTAATGACTTTTAATGGTTTTATCTCTTTTGCTGTTTCAGGCGTTTTACCCTTAGTGTCATAAGAAGTCATAATTTCATTAGCAAATTGGCGTTCAGTTTCCGTATAACTGACCCCACCCACTATTTCCAAATTGGCATGCATGACTTCTGCTAATGTTTTATTAGGTAATTTATTAAAATAGCCTGTGATGATTTCATGACTGACTTCTGTTTCCGTTCCCATAGCGGCTGCTTTGGATGCTTTAATCACTCGATTGATCATATCCTTACATTCTCTCATATCTGGATGGCGAATGATATATGCTACTTCTGCAAAAGCGGGAACGATATTGGGCGCTTTCGCACCATTTAAAATAGCGTAATGAATTCTAGAATCTGGGGTAATATGCTCTCGCATTAGATTGACCATATAATTCATCGCTTCCACGCCATCTAAAGCACTTCGCCCTCGCCAAGGCGCACCTGCTGCATGAGCTGCAATACCTTTAAATCTAAAACGGATAGAAATAGCCGCCAAAGAAGAACCCGCATCTGCATTATTTTCATCCCCTGGATGCCAAGATAAAACCGCATCCGCATCATCAAATAAACCTGCTCGTACCATATATACTTTTCCACCACCACCTTCTTCTGCTGGTGTCCCATACAAACGAATGGTGCCAGAAGTCCCCGTCTTTTTTAACCAATTTTTGATATGAACGGCCGCTGCCATCGAGCCTGTACCAAAAAGATGATGTCCACAGGCATGTCCTGCGGTTGCTTTTTGGTCCTCATTAGCAGCCTTGGCTGGACTTGCTTTTTGCGACATATCAGGCAAGGCATCATATTCTGCTAATAAACCGATGATTGGTTTGCCGCTTCCATATTCTGCTACAAATGCAGTTGGCATCTCTGCCACGCCAGTCGTGATTTTAAATCCCTCCTCTTTAAGATGATCTTGTAAGATTTGCGTACTCTTATTTTCTAAAAATCCTAATTCGGCTAAGTCCCAAATTTCGTGGGCTATTTTGCCATATTTTTCTAGCTCCTTATCCATTTGTTGGATAATCTGCTGTTTATCTTCCCTTGTTTGCGACTGTCCTGTATAACAAAAACTTACTATAAGGACCGACAAAAAAATAGTTTTAATAGACTTTATATACATGATAAATTTGATTAGGGAGTAGGAAATAAATAAGGTATCAGTAAATGTGGTTTTAGTTTGTTCTTCTACAAGGCATGAAGAAGGATACTTCCGAACCGTTTACAGACGGGCTGCAAACGGAGTTATGCCATAGCATAATGAGTATTTTTCCAACGCAGTAGATGAGCAAAATAAAGCTGCAGAATTGGTAGGTTATATTTTTCCTGTTCCCTTAAGTAAAAAAGGTGGGGCGATTAATTTAAACTGGAAGGTACATATATTTTGAAGAATGATTAAAAAAAACAGCTTAAACCTTTTTTTAAAACCAAAATATTATCTAAAGATAAGATGAGGTAAGTAGCTGGACAAAATTATCTTTATATTTCTTTTGGCAGGATTTCAGGATTAACATGTTTTCAACTCCGCATTTATCGGAGATTTAACTCATTGATAATCAAAATTATGTAAATCTTGTAATATTGCCCGCAAAAAGATAGCAAGGTGCAGCGCACCGCCTACATTTGTATCATTCGTACTGGAAAATAAGCCCTAAGGAATGATTAGGACTATGCTGTTATGGTAACTGGGGATTTATTTCCTTTACGCTTTTCATAATTCTTCTCCCAATACTTCATCCCTATAACTCCCAAGAAAGTTGGCGCTACCCAAGGAATAATCATCCAATAACCTGTAAAAATTTCTCCTAAATAAGTACGTCCACCAAAGGCAAAAAAGGCAGTATAAGCGGCAATCCCTGTTATGATCATATCCTTTACATGTTCCATAAACCAATCCATTTTTTGTGGTGGATTTTTTATCATCTTTATGACGCCACCTAGATTACTTACGCCCAATAAGCCAAAAATAATCATCAAAACACCTGCGCCTTTTGCTTGTAAGTAAATACCATAACTAAGCAGTAATCCACCTGCGATAAAAACGAGTATTTCAAATAATAAATGGGTTCGCTGAAAAGCAGCCGATAAGCCTTTTTTATAATTTAAAATGGCAATGCCTTTCCAAAGCGGATTGGCAGTAAGAAAAGTCAGAAAGCCTAAAAAAGCAGCCATCTGCATATGCCCCATATATATATTTTTGACACTCAACATGGCAGCAGTCACCACTACTATCCACATTAACCAAATATAGATTTTGCCTAGTCGAACATGATTAATGCCCCCTTTTTTAGTAAAAACAGGAATCCAAAATAACAACAAACTAGTAAATCCTGCTATCACATGAATCATGGTAAAAATGGAAGTGAAGGTTTTCATAAAAAATGAGTAAATGATGAAATGAATAAATGAGTAAATGAAGTCGAGTGATTTCTTGCATTCAAAAGTAAAGCAGAAAAGTATTTGCCGCTGAAAAAAGGGATAACTGTCAAAGGGAAGGGCTATTTATCAAGGCGATGGGACGAATGACAAAGATTAATGGGCTTATTGTCAAGGAACTGGTAGCACAGACTTTCAGTCTGTTCGGGATACAGGTCTTCAGACCTGATTAACAATATTTTTTGTTTGCTAACCTAAAGGTCAGCGTCCCAGACAGACTAACTCCGATGGCTATCGGAGGTGCTACCAATTGTTCGTAACTCTTAGATTAATTAGAAAGATGAAACGTAACTGTTCAGTAGATTAGAGAATAGAGATCATTTCATTGAGAGAAAAGAGATAAAACCTAAGCAAACCTTAAATTCGTTGAGTTTTAGCTTCAATAATTTGCAGTTATTCTAGATTTAATCTCTTTTCTCTAATCTCTGCTCTCAATTCTGAATAGTTACGATGAAACCTTAAATTTAAAAATAGGAAACTAATTGATTAACGCCTTCAAAATAGGAATATATTTACGGGAAACAGGAATTTCAAAATCAGGTAAACCTTTTAAAGTAAGCCGTAAACCTTGTGCATTTCCAGCTACTTTTTCAATTAAGTCTGTGTTGGCTAAAAAGGAACGATGACATCTAATAATGGAGGTCGCTTGCAATTGTTTTTCCATAGCACTAAGCGTATTCCGGAAAAGCACTTTTTCCATTTGTCCTTCCTTTAAATAATGAATTGCGACATAATTTTGCATAGCCTCTAAATAGTAGAGCTGATTGGTTGGTAGTGTTAAAGTTGATTGATTGGTTGGCGTAGTGAGTGTGATTTTTTGAACAGTAGTTGGTGAAATAGGTAGTGCCTCTTGCATACCAGTTGCCTGTATTCGATTGCGTTTATCTGCCTTTATTTGAATCATTAGCCCAGATAATACGACGGGAAAAACACCTATAAATATCGTTCCAATAAAAATTTGCATAAAAGTTGCCAAATCTGTAGCAACCCAACACTTATAGATAAGGAACAAATAATTGCTAATACCAATAGTTGAAATGAGTCCCAGCGTAAAAAGTATCCATTTTCCCAAAGTCCAAGAAGGGACATCTTTTTTTAATTTTAAAATATAAGTACCAAATAATTCATAAGCACTTGCTACAATGATGGTAATCATACCAAAGGTTGCACAAAGGTAAAATGGATTTCCTGGATAGCGATTCATCTCAAAAGGGCGAAAAAAATACAAGAAAAGAGTGACAAAGATGCCAACGCCTACGATAAAGCGAAAATCGGCTGCAAAGGAATTATTTTCTGGAAAAGGTTCGTTTAGTCTTTTTAAGAATTTTTTCAAAATGTGGAGTTAATATTGCTGCTGTATAAAAATAGTTGTTGGATTCAATATGGTCGCCAAACGATGAAATGTCAATTCGACGAAGTCAATGATGAACT
>CAZXYA010000397.1:0-8807 GCA_964644655.1 uncultured Saprospiraceae bacterium
AAATCTAGTGCTTAACGGCGGATGGTTACACGAAGCAAAAACACCTGAAGACCTATACAAACTAGGTTATTTGAAAACCTTATAAAACATTTTATTTCACTCAATATTAATTTTGTCTATTTTAGAGCAGTTATTTAATTAGAATTTCTGAAGATTTAGATGGTATGACTTTGCAAGAAATTTTATCGTGGTTTGATACTCATCCAACCGTATTATTGAGTTTTCTTTCGGCAATCGTAATTATAGCCCTAATTGGACTTTTGATTGTCAAAAACGACACTTTAAATCCTCCTTTGAGTTATTTATATACTTTTTTAATATATGCTTTTGCCATACCGGGCATACTGTCATTAATTCTCGTCCTCTATAATTTTTTCTTTTTAAAATCCAATCTATTGGAAGTTAGCTTTATAACTCATTTTGTTCCATTAATCACAATGTGTTTTGGGTTTTTTGTGATTCATAAAACTGTTGCGTTCAATCAAATTCCAGGGTTTGGAAAAATTACCGGGTTGTTCATTCTAATCATAATCACCTTCATAATTACCTATATCTTGCAGAGAATGTTTTTTGGCATCCTCTTTATTGGTAAATTTGGGCATATAGTTGTTTTATTTATTTTGCTTTTATTGGGCCTCAGGCTTGCTTGGGTTAAAATAATAAAATCATCTTAGTGTAACATTTAACTAAAATTAATACCTAATAATAAGACTTCTATTTACTGTTTTTAATACTTGCAGTATAAAATTAATTTAACCATTATGCTAAAAAATTTAAAATCGCTGTTCATTGTAGAGGAATCTCAAGAGGAGAAAAAAGAGAATTCTACTTCTGATAAACCAGCTCCGGCAATTGAAAAAAGCAATGCTTCTACAACAGCACCTCCTATTTCAAATAATAGTGTAGGAAGTAATTCTGGCGCAATTGACACAGCAATTATAGAGAAGTTACTTCAAGCTATTGAAAAAAATAATCTAGAAGGTTTTGACTATCTGGAATATAAAAAATCTCTTAAAGCATTAGAAAAGATGCCCATGGATGAGGCCACAAAATATCGTTCGGCTTTTGCAACTGCATCTACTATGGGTGTAACCTTGGATAAACTTTTAGAGACTGTTAATTTTTATATCGGTATTTTAGACAAAGAGAATTCACAATTTACTAATGCTTTTAAAAGTCAATTTGACAACAAAGTTTCTGGTCGTGAACGAGAAATCACACAATTTGAGTCGATTATCAAAGAAAAATCGTCTCAGATCAAGACGTTAACCGATGAAATCACAAAACATCAAGAACAAATTCAGGGTCTTAAAGCTAAATTAGAAGAAAGTAATTCCAAAATTATAAAAACGCAAAACGATTTTAAAAAATCATATGATCATCTTAAATCACAATTTGAAGATGACGTAGTAAAAATGCAGAAATATTTGAAGTAAATGGATAATAATACCTCATTTAAACCAAAAACCTTTTGGAAAAAGCCAGAAGGAAAAACTGGGATGTTTTTTATGGGACTCTTTGGAGTTGGAGGACTTTATGTTTTATATAAAGCACTTCCTTTTCTTATTGAGATTGCAGAGAACACCTTATACCTAGGTATTCTACTTGCCGTTTTAGGAGCCTTAATTTATATGATCTTAGATCCGAAAATGAGGAATCTCATTTTTTATATGTATAAGTCATTTATGCGTTGGATTACGGGTTTGTTTATACAAATTGACCCTATCGGCATTCTAAAAAGTTATGTTGATGACTTAAAAGGCAATTTGAAAAAAATGAATAAGCAAATTGCTTTGCTTAAAGGTCAGATGAAACGTTTGCAACAAATCATCAATAACAATAAAAAGAGCATTAATAGCAATTTAAAACTTGCAAGTGCTGCTAAAGAAAAAGATAAAAAGGGCATTATGATCCTTAAGTCTAGAAAAGCAGGAAGACTACAGGAATCAAATCTAAAACTTGATGGACTCTATAAAAAGATGGAGATTCTCTATCGCGTACTCACAAAGATGTATGAAAACTCCGAGATCCTTTTAGAGGACATTGAAGATCAAGTTATGGTTAAAGAGCAGGAACGTAAAGCTATTCGAGCAAGTCATTCTGCGATGAAATCTGCAATGAATATTATTGCTGGAAATAACGATAAAAAGGAAATGTTTGATCGCGCTTTAGAAGCTATTGCAGATGATGTAAGCATGAAAATTGGCGAAATGGAACGCTTTATGGAAATGTCTACAAACTTCATGGATTCTATCGATTTACAAAATGGTATTTTCGAAGAAGAAGGATTAGAACTACTTGATAAATGGGAAAAAGAGGGTGTATCTCTTATTCTTGGAAATCAAAAAGATTTATTAGTTCATGACCAACATAGCGTAGATTTGGACGCACCTATCATAAAAAATAGAACACAAGACAATCAATATTCCGATTTATTTAATTTGGAAGACTAAAAATTTAATAACTATTCACAACCATGGCAAGAGCTAAATTAACCCCGTTCTCTAAAATTTTAATAGTCGTAGCAATAATTGCTGGACTCTATTATTTATTTACTCAATTAAGGGATCCAAAAGTAAAAGAGCAGATAGATAAAGTAACATCATCAAGTAAAGGAAAAACAAAAGATGGTTATAAAGATGTCATTAATGTAGGTGTTGTAACCTGGGGCGGTTATGCAGGCGGACAATATTTTAATGAAGGCTTTGAAGCAAATAATGACTCTCGTTTTTACAAGGATTATGGCTTCAAGGTGAATTTTGAAGTCATTGATGATTTTGATGCTTCTAGAGATGCCTTTAAAAATGGTTCTATTGACTTGATGTGGGCTACTATAGATGCATTCCCAACGGAAGTTGAAGGGCTATCACAGTTTCAACCTCAAGTCGTTTTTCAAGCAGATTGGAGTAGAGGTGGCGATGCTATAGTCTCTGCAAGAGGAATCAACAAAGTAAGTGACTTGCGTGGTAAAAAGATTGCCGTTGCTCCTATGACCCCTTCGCATTCCTTCCTTATTTGGTTATTAGAAGCCAGTGATATGACAACAAACGATGTGCAAATAGTAGAAGTCCCAAGCGCTATTGATGCTGCAGATGCATTTAAAAGTAGTACCGTAGATGCGGCGGTAGTCTGGAGTCCAGATGATGTAGATTGCATAAGTAAAGTAGCTGGTTCTAGAATTTTGGAAAGTACAAAGAACGCAACGCATATTATTGCTGATGTTTTTGTATCAAAAAAGGAATTCATCGAAACGCACAAAGATCAGCTTAGAGATTTATATGAAGGATGGATGATAGGAGCTTCTGAATTAAACAATTCTGATAGCAATAAACGAAAAGCAGCTAAGATATTGGCAGAAGGTCTATCCCAACCAGAAGACTTTTGTTATGATGCTATCAATAATGTGCGTTTGGCAACTCATGGAGATAACAAGGATTTCTTCGGATTAAATCCTAGTTATAATGGAGTCACTGGAGAAGATCTTTACAATAAGATGAAAGTAAAATATGATAACCTTGGATTTAATACCAAAGGGGCAAAAAGTTGGAGGTTACTTTCTACAAAAGATTTAGTTTCGAAAACTACACTTTCTGGAGGGAGCCATACTGCAGAGGCACAGAAGCAATTTACAGCTGTGAGTAGAGATTTAGAAGAAAAAGAATCACTCTCTTCTAAAAGAGTAAGTATTACTTTTAGAACTGGAGAATTTCAATTAGGCGAAAATGCTAAGCAGTTAATTGATTTGCAATTTACTCCTATTGCTAAAGCTTTTGCCAATGCACGTATTCGAATTGAAGGAAATACTGATAATGTCGGAAATCGCAATTCTAATGTTGCACTTTCTAAAAAACGAGCTCAATCTGTGGCAGATTACCTGATCGAGGAACACAATATGCCAATAAATAGATTTATTATTTTAGGAAATGGTCCTGATAAACCTGTTTTAGGTTGTGAAAGGAACCAAAATGCCGAATGTAAATCCAAGAATAGAAGAACAGATTTTGAACTGGTAGTTGACTAATTAATGGCCTTCAAAAAATATTTTGAACTACGAGGAAATTTAGAATCCAAGGACAAGGTTATGCTTACCATCATTGGGGCAATCTTCCTTATTGTGCTTTGGTTTTTTATGTCAGAATCTTTGTCCAAATTGGTCATAACACAGGATGAGTCAATAGATATTTCTACTTTTTCTGAAAATGATCTTAAGTACTACGACAGTGATTCGTTATTAGTTGCGAGCTATGATTATCTAGAAACACTAGAGCAAGATCAATTGGCCTCTTTCGGATTGAAAAAAAATAAAGTATACCCTTTATTGCCTTCACCTGTAAAAGTGGTAAAGGCCTTTCCTGATCTCAATAAAAACGATGATGTTATAGGAAATACGTTTTATTCAATCAGATTGAATTTTTTAGGGTATCTAGTTGCTCTTTTAATTTCAATACCGATAGGATTCATATTGGGTCTAATCCCCCTATTTCGTGGGTTATTTAGTCAAATAATAGATTCTTATAGATTTATCCCCTTAACCGCAGTCACTGGAATTTTTATAATGTGGTTAGGTTTAGGGAGCGAAATGAAAGTCTCATTTCTTGCCTTCGGTATTATAGTGTATTTAATTCCTGTTGTTGTTCAACGTATAGATGAAGTTCAAAAGGTATACCTTAATACTGTTTTCACACTTGGTGCCACGTCCTGGCAAACAATTAAAACAGTGTATATGCCATATGTCTTTTCTAAAATTATTGATGATGTGCGTGTATTAACAGCCATTTCCTGGACGTATATTACAATTGCGGAAATGTTGAATAAAGGAGGAGGAATAGGAGAATTGATTTGGACGGCCAAACGACAAAGTAGAATTGACAAAGCATTTGCCATTTTAATCATTATTGTACTTATTGGAATACTACAGGACCGTTTATTTGTCTTTATAGATAAGTTATTATTTCCGTTCAAACATGTCAATAAGGCTAGCAAGCACTAAATTCTATGGCAGTACAATTTAAAGATACACAAGCGGCAAACATTATCGAATTAAGAGATGTAAGTCAATCCTATGATAAAGGCAAAACCAAAATTATTGAAAATTTAAACCTCCTTATCGAAGACAAACCTATGCAGGGTCAATTTGCTGCCATTCTGGGAATGTCTGGATGCGGTAAATCAACATTGCTTAGGTATGTTGCCGGACTACAGGAACCTACTTCTGGAACAGTGCTAGTAAAAGATAATCCAGTGAGCAAGGAGAACCGTGTAAGTATGGTGTTTCAACAATACTCTTCCTTACCATGGATGACTGTTTTGGATAATGTGGGCTTAGGACTTAGGTTTAAAGGCGTTTCAAAAAAAGAACGTGATGAAAAATCCATGGAGATGATTCAGCTTGTAGGTTTAGACGGTCATCAAAAAAAATATGCGCAATACCCCATTCTTTCAGGAGGGCAATTGCAGCGTGTGGCCATTGCAAGAAGTCTAATGTCCAATCCAGAAATTTTATTAATGGATGAGCCTTTTGGAGCCTTAGACATTAAAACTAGGTTGCAAATGCAGGATTTGCTTATTGGTATTTGGGAAAAATTCAGTCCTACCATATTGTTTGTGACACATGATATTCAAGAAGCTGTTTATCTTGCTGATGACATATACATTATGAAACATGCCCCCTCTCGTTTTGTACAGCACGTACATGTTGACCTGCCTTTTCAGCGAAATCGGGAAACTAAAAGACTCTCTCACTTTGATGAACTAGTACATACCGTTGAAGATGCCATGATGCAGATTGACACTGAAGGTTAAATCTTTCTTACTAATTAGGTCCTTAGAACCTACATATCGAATAGTAAATACATATGAATGCTCGACAATATTATAAAACTACTGATCTCTTTTTTAACAAATTATCTGAAAAGCATCTAACTTTTTTTTTCAAAGGAAAGTCAATAAATCCACTGAAAATACTTGCTATTTCTAAGGCTTTCCCTAATCTACAAATCAAAAATGAAAGCCTACTAGTTTTATATTCTTCACAAAAATCAATAGATAAACTCGATTTTATCATTACTTCGAAATATGTTCATATTGCAAATGATAAAATTTCTTTGCAAAAAGAGCTTTTTACTAATGATAAATTCGCCAGCTTCTCTAATGAACATATTGATTTATTAATAGCACTACTGGATGATTTACTTTTAAATAAAAATGACGAAAAAAAGGATTTAGAATACTTCACAAACAAATTCAAAGATTTTGTCAATAAAAAGGAATCGGCTAATCAAAAGTTCGATATTGACTATGAGTTTCTTCAAATATTAAAAAATGAAGGAGAAAAGATTCACGCTTTAGCAGAAGATCTTAATAATAATAAACGCTTCAGTAATACTATAAATGGGATAGTACATAAGACAGATGATGCTATAGAATTCAAGGCGGAACATGTCATATTACAAGATATTATTAAAACGTTCAATATCATCTACCCTCTAAATGATCAAACAAATATTGTGGCAGATTCTAAGGTGAAATTTGTTTTAGCCTTTCTATTTGAAAAATTACAAGGGAATGATATTATTGCGAGTTTATCCATAGAGCGTATTAATACATTTGTCCTATCAGAAAAGTTTGATGAGAATATTGAAACTATTAAAAATGCCAGTTTATTCGATTTGGGAGAAGAATACCGAACTGAATTCCTATTGCCTTCAATATTAAAAAGATTAGACAGTCCTCATTTCTCTAACTCTAGTGCTTTTTTATACAGAATTGCTTCGCTCATTGCAAAAGCAGACGGCACGATCTCTGATGAAGAAACACTACAATTAAAAAAGATACAGCAACAGCTTACACAGCCTAAGCAAAAAATAGAAGGTGTCAAACAAACTGACGCCAATGAAAATGAGACACTTGAGGATGTCATGGACGAACTCAATGAATTAATAGGGTTAGATATTATTAAAAAAGCCGTTTTAGAATTATCTAACTTTCTTAAAGTCCAGAAAATACGTGAAGAAAAGGGATTAAAAAATGTAAATAATTCTCTACACTCTGTTTTTATGGGTCCTCCTGGAACAGGAAAGACAACTGTTGCACGATTAATTTCAAAAATATATAAGCATCTAGGTTATCTTGATAAAGGGCATCTGGTAGAAACAGATCGATCTGGTATGGTTGCAGGTTATGTAGGTCAGACCGCAATAAAGGTCCAGGAAGTTGTAGAGGCCTCTATAAATGGGGTCTTATTTATAGATGAAGCTTATGCTTTGGCAAAAGACAACAAAAAAGACTTTGGGAATGAAGCGATAGAGGTACTACTTAAAAAAATGGAAGATCATCGTAACGAACTTGTTGTCATCGTTGCGGGATATCCCGACGAAATGGAAGACTTTATTGAATCTAATCCAGGATTGCAATCGCGTTTTAATAGGTATTTCCATTTCGACCATTATAAACCAAAAGAGTTGATTGCAATTTTTGAGTTGTTTTGTAAAAAGAATGATTTTGTTTTGAATGAAGAAGCAAGAGAAAAATTAATATTCATTTTTGATAAGCTATATGAGAAACGTCATAAAAGCTTTGGGAATGCTCGTGTTGCTAGAAATCTTTTTGAAAAAATTATTGAATATCAGGCAAACCGTATCGTATCTATTACACCGCTTACTGAAGAATTACTTAAAACCATTGTAGAAAAAGATATCCCTCCTATTAATAAGACTGTAGAAGATTTCTTGCGTTTTCAACAGGATGATGATGAATGAATACTCCCATAAAAATGAAAGAAACTATATTTTACTATGCCAGAATAATTTTCGAGTTCATAATATCAATAGTACTCTCATATTTTATTGCCCAATGGGCTTTTGATGAACACTATCATTTATTTACGGAAAAAAATATTTCAATTTCTAATCTAGATAAGCTAGCATATAGTTTTAAAATTTTATCAATATTTCTACTTTTTATTACCCCCACTATTGAATATAATTTTTGGGGATTTGGAAGAAAAATGAAAAATCAACATAGAATAATTTCTATATTAATGGGTTTTATTTTTGTAATAGCTATCATTTTTCTTGTATCCCAATTGTTTTCTCCTAAATCGTTTACATTATTATTTTGTAATTGGTTTTTATCTATTATTAGCATTTCTTATTTGCTTTTTTTACTTTATGTAGATTTAGAATTATTGAAAAATTATAAAATCGAAAGAGATCCTATTAATGCAAAAATTCATGCTAATCTTGCTAAATATGGAGAAGGTTGTGTCCTAATTTCACTTATAATTTCTTTAACTATTTATCTTTATTATATGTATGCAAATTTTAATTTTTCATTTAAAATTGAGATTAGTAATAATATTAACATTAGATACACAGAGCTTTTTTTTGATGGTGCTTTAGTATTTCAAATTATAATTTCAACCGTAATATTTTATTTTATTACTTTTAATAAGAGAAAGGCTATCGCTTTTAAAAATAGATTTAACAGTAACTCTTAACCAACATTTTGTTTCACTATTATAATATCCAATAAAATGAGTGAAATACCTAGAAATATTATCTCTTAAAATGTTCACGGAAAAAGATATTTCTAAAAAGCTCGGAAGAGTAATTAAGTCTCCCATTAGAGTTGGAAATATTGAGGATTTAGGTTTAGATACCAAAGAATTTCTGACCTACTTTAGAAGTCATTTTGAAAATTTAAACGATGATGTTTATTTGATTAGAGGAAAGCAAATAAAATTCTTAAAAAGCATATTTCCTGATGATAACGAAGTCATTGAAGAATTACACAAACCTTATTTTGAA
>CAZXYA010000398.1:0-8794 GCA_964644655.1 uncultured Saprospiraceae bacterium
TGGCTAAAACTCGACCTGCGCCAGGACCTGATGGACTACGACGGGTCTTTTGGTTCAAGCGACCGTTAAAACCCACTAAGGAAGTCTATGTGAAAGCAAATATGGATAAGAATGGTAAGTTGAAAGAGTAAAAAACGAGGAAATCGTTCATTTTTAAATATTTTGATTTTCTCCTAAAATCAACTTTTCGGAGTAGACTCAAATCATAAAAAACAAACGCTTAAGGACATATACCACAAGTATTACCTAAGGACTGCCTCAATTGCCATTCTTCAACCGTAATTCGCAAAGTTTGTTTTTGTCCGCTTTCGGTAGTTTGGCAAACAAAAATATATCCATCGTTATCTAAATCTACACAACCACAATTTGCATCTAGGGAATTGGGGGTACAGGCATTTCGATCATCCGGATCAAATAAGTTATGCTCTTCGGGATAATTACTAAACTTTCCATCTCCATCAAGATCTTGTGGCTGACAGGTACTATGGTCTTGAAAAGGATCACAAGCATTAAGTGGATTCGTACCATTTTGGGTTTCTAATAAATCAGTCACCCCATCTCCATCACTATCACTAGCAGCATTGAAAGGGGCAATATCATTACCATCTACAACTCCATCATTATCATCATCCACATCTATTTGATTGGTGCTTCCATCGTCATCATAATCACATCCATCAAGCGTTGGATCAAAGGTACAATTAGGAGTGTTAGATACATTATTATCTGTCGATAAAATAAAATTAGAAGCGTTTATTGAGTTATCTGGATGTTTTAAAATGGTATTAAAAAGTATATTAGAACGGTCATTATTTGGTCCCTGATAGATAGTTACTCCATCTAAATTAAAATCATTCACCGTGTAGGAACGATTAATGAAATTAGGCAGAAAGTTTTGATTTAAAGTGTCTAATATTACCTGTAAGAGTACATTAAAAATATCGTTTTGTGGTCCTTGATATATTGTTCTTTCGTCTTGGTTTAAGTCGCCAGCCCAAAGCGCATTATTTTCCTGTTCTAAAATAAAGGGTTCTTGCCCCCTAACGGGCAAAAATCTTTCTGTAAAATCTATAAAAGGAACGTGATTTTCATTGATTAAATAAGGATTAAGCGTTTCTACTTTTAGATGATTTCTATGTCGAATCGCCACATAGTAATTATCAGGAGGAAGGTTATCAAAATAAAGTACACTATCCCCTTCTATGGAAACTACTCGACCATCTCTTTGTAATAATCCTGCACTAGTCGCTACTACTGTGTTTCTATCTGCCCCATTTTTTATTTCCACAAAGACCCAATCTACAATAGCTGTTTCTCCTTCAATAACCAATCGTTCAGCGGTACACACTTCTCCCCCCCCGCCAATGTGGGTGAATTTTTGCATAGCAGTATAAGGTTCTTCTAGAGGTAAAAGGTTTTTTCTTCGCAAATCATCTCTCATTAATCCATATTCCTTATTATTAATCATGGCGCCTTGTAGCATCAATTTTAACTGTACCCCTCCCCTACCACAAGGTACTATTTGGCTATATCCTGTCTCATTACCACATTCGTCTTCGGTATACCAAGTTCGCACTATTTGTGTAGCATTTCCGATAGATACTTCGACTTCCTCATACTGTAAGACAACATTACCATCACAATTATCTAAAGCAATGATGTCATTATTAATAATCAAACTATCTGTGCCTTCATCGCAAAGTATGGAGGCATCAAGCGGAATACTTCCTTCGACAATCATATAGGAAATCAGTTCAAGGGCATGATTCCCATCTCTATAATCCCATTCCTGAAATTGAATCTCAAAACTATTCTTAGCAACATTTCGAATACGCACTACACCAGGATCCCCTTCTACCTGCTGAGGCACCCCCGCAATTACTACAGGATTAATGTATTGATGTTGCGTAGGAACGGTGATCCATTGGTCATCAACCGACACACTACCTGTTTCACCAAAAAGAGCGCTAGTTTCATCTGTTAAATCAATTCCATGAGCTATTCCTAATAAAGCTACTACTTCCAAAGCATGTGTGTCTTCAGTATCTAGAGACCCTTCCTCCTCTATCTGCAATTGCACATTATTTAAATTCAGATTATTAAATCTTAATGCCGCAGGGTCTTCCTCTGCTGTCGTTTGTATGGTAGCAAATAAGCTTGGGAATACGGTATAGGTTTCTGTAAAATTTTGAGTAGACCAATCATGCGTTAAATCAATCAAGCGTGCTTCTAAAGGATAATCTGTTGCTTGATTGCCCGATTCAATAGCTATCCATGCCACACTTTCTCGTATATGGCGATTGTCGGCGGCTTCTTCTTCTTGTAATTTTAATTCAAATTGGGAAATAGAAACATTTCTAAGTCTTGTGGTGACAGCAGCAGATTCATTGGTCGTAATGACTT
Source organism: uncultured Saprospiraceae bacterium (assembly GCA_964644655.1). Taxonomy (GTDB): domain Bacteria; phylum Bacteroidota; class Bacteroidia; order Chitinophagales; family Saprospiraceae; genus JAFMDF01. The sequence continues at coordinate 2,404 of CAZXYA010000398.1, forward strand.
GCGTAAAAATGAGGGGTGTCGTAGGAAAATTTATGGGCAATTGAACGGTTTTCCAATTTTGATTGACATTTTCCATCACCCCTGCCACTAATTTTTTTCCATTGGGCAAGGTATAAATTTTAAATATATCAGGGGCGGTAATATCTCTTATCTTCACTTTTTGACTATCAATAGCCATATTTCCACAGACATCTTCTGCCGTCCAAATTCTCGTTAGTTCATAATCGTATAATTTACAACCATCCTCTCCTTGTGTGCTTTCTTCTGTTACATTAACGCCAATTGAAGGACAATTGTCAATGGCAGTAATCAATGTAGGTTGGGGGATTTCCTCATCGCAATGAATCGTATCATTACTAGGTATATTTAAAAAATCAGGCGGAGTGGTATCCAATAAATCCAAGGTGACCATCGCAGTATCACAGCAACCATCATTTTCGTTACAAAATTCGTAAATAAACTGATCGCTTAAACAGCTACTCGTATTGGGTAGATAACTGAAAAGCCCGTCGTCATTAAAAGTAAGGATTCCAGCTGAAGTCGAACTGAGTAAGCTATAACTAAAATAATCAAATTGTGGTGCATTTTGATTTACTCGTCCTTCAAATTCTTGCCCAGGACATTTATTGCTGATTACTTCATCCTCTAAACTAACGATAACCGCAGCTACACTACTCGTAGAAACTGTTTTGTCATCGCAATATGCTGAGCATAAAGTCAATCGGCGATAATATTGGTTAATACTAGTAGGTAGAGGAGAATAATTTTGTTGCTGGGCTAAGGGATCTAGTATATCCGTCCAAGGACCTGTTGCACTTGCACTAACTTGCCATTGGTAAATGAAAACAATATCTGATTGATTTTGAGCGCTCCCTCCTTGTTCAAATATTTGTGGAAAAGTCAAACCGTCTATCACTTGTTCCGTCCCTGCAATTTCCCCAACTAAGCCATTCTTACAAATTGTTTGTGTATTAGGTGATAAATCATCTGTAATCATAGGAGTTGGACAAAAAACAAATTTCACCAAGGAAACATCTCCATCGGTCGAATTTGCATTAAAGCTTGTTCCGTCGGTTGTAAAAGCATCGTCAAAGATCTGTACCATTGTCCATATCGTATCATTGATAACCTCTATATCCGAAAAAACAGTATTGGCATTATTCCGAAAATAAGAAGCCGCACCTACTGTTCCATCTGCATTTAATTTGACAAAAGCCATTCCGTCTAAAGCTAAGCCACTACCATCTGTTGTCATTGGATTATTAGCTTCGGTTGCGAAGTATAACTCCCCCACAGTATTCACCTTTAAACCTTCCACATTTATACTATTGCCATAAGTGGTCGCATAAATTACATTGCCCGCTGTATCCATTTTAAGAATCAAGGTACTACCCGAATTATCTAAACCACCAGATACTGGAAACGTACCTGCCTCCGTGCGCCCAATCATATAAATAGCTCCATCAATAAAAGTGGCTTCTCCTGAAACCCTGTCATTTCCAGTCCCTCCGAGTATTTTAGAAAAAATCAAATTACCCGAAGTATTGTATTTTCTAATAAAAATATCTTCTCCTCCTATAGAAGCACTTCCGTCGGTTGTTGGAAAATCTACACTTAAGGTGTAGCCAGTTATATAAATATCCGTACCATCGCTAAATAAATGGGCGTTGTCATTAGCAAAAAAATCTAGCTCTACCCCTGTACCACCATATATAGTATTTAAGGAAATACTACCAGTTATTGCATCTAATATGGTAAAAACACCATCAATATTACCCCTAAGTGTACTGCCGTCCGTACTTGGAAAAGTTGTTCCATTCCTTGTGAGTGCATGGATAAATACCTTGCCATCCTCTATCAGTATTTCTGTGGGTCGCTCTTGTCCATCTCCACCATAAATGGTAGCATATACAAGCGTTCCTATGGCATCGTATTTGGCGACAAAAATATCTTCATCTCCTGTAAGGATAGTGCCATCCGTACTTGGAAAATCTAAAGCTTCACTAGCGCCAACTATATAAATGTCTGTACCCTCTAAAACTATTCTTGCCAAGGCTATATCATCACTACTACCACTATCTCCGTTTAAAACGGTTGAAAATAATAAGGTACCGTTCGGATCATATTTTCTTAGAAAAAGATTCAATCCATTAGTATTAGGAGTCGTACCATCTGTGGTAATAAATAAAGCTGATTCAGTTGCTCCTACAATAAAAATATTTCCTTCATCATCTACTTTCATATCTGAAATTTCGTCATAGCCATCCTCAGCACCAAGATAGGTCGAAAAAAAGATGTTACAGTCCGAATCTAATACTGCAAAATAGCCATCTGCATTAAACTCATTTTGTCCATGAGAAAAAGAAAGTCCTCCCACTACTGGTAAGAATTCATTCGATTGAAAGTAAAAAGGAGTTGCATAAAAGTAGGTTTTACCCGCTTTTATGAAGGCTGAATAATTAGTGATTTGATCATCATCAGCTAAAACAGTAGCACAGTCTATATACCCTTGTAGGTTGGAAGTATAATTTGCTATTTTAATAGCAGTTGTGCCATCTCCCACTTCCAGATTCCAATCTCCATCAATCCCTGTTACATCATCAGAGGCAGCTATTGAAATGCCTAAAACTGTTTCGAGATACTCAACTGCCATTCGTCCTTTTTTGCCTTGACCGAAGTTACACCCGTAAATATTGAGATAATTTTTGTGCTGTAAAAGATTTTTTGCTTGTATCCATTGGGCAATTTGAACAGCATCCAACCATTCGTTATCTATTAATAATCTTCCTGGTTGACCATGAGAGAATAAATGAAAAGTCTCAGCTCCAACTATTTTTTTTGCGTTGGCCTCAATTAAGGATATTTGCAAGACACTTTCATCTATGAATAGATTGTCCTGCTTATAGGATTGAGTGGAATGATTATACAAAGAACCGCTGAATTGACGAGATTGGATAAGTCTTACCTTTTCCTTAAACGGTTCTAAACCTTTATAGGTTGAATTATTGACAAATGCCTGATTATTGAGTGGCATAAGTAAACTTAAGACCAAGAGTAAGTGTAAGTGTAAGTGATAGTTCATGTATTTGTATTTTGAATAAAAGTCGAACCCGTGAGTGTTTTAGAGCGGAGGAAGCTATTTATTGCAAAGTTCTTAGATGTAGGGGAAAGGATAGTGAGAGGTTATTATGAACTTAAAAACAAACAATCAGTTTTCTTTAATAGAAAAGGGTATAATTTATACATCACATTACGTGCCATAAATTTAATTTGTGCCAGACTAAGAACTGTTTTAACGATTAAATATATATTCTTACTATTTATAATCGTCTTTGGAAAGAAGATAATTTTATTAAATCGGTATTCCTAACTTAAAATCGACGCCCCCAATTTCGACGACCATCGGTATCTGATTCTTGCTGTGCCTTGGCTTTTCCCGAATTGAAATTCTTAAAATTCCAAGTAAATTTTAGCATAAAGTATTGCTGTAACACATTGGTCTGTAAATCTTCGATATAAACATCTGTGACATTTCGGACAATACTTTGGTTTTGGTTTAATAAATCAAAAACAGTAATGGCCAATTCTCCTCGGTCTTCTTTTAATAGTTTTTTACCCAAACTCATATTCCATAAAAAATAAGCCGTATCAAAGCTATCCGTTAAGCCGTCATAAAATTGGTGGGCAATACTCGTTCGATAAACTAATCCACCAGGCAATATCCAACCTAGTCTTAGGGAAGTATTTTGGTTCAAATAATTAGTATTTCCTGCTCTTTGTAAAGAATTTTCGACACTATTCAAACTCGTTCGAGAAGAAATGGTAAAATCTACTTTTTCAGAAATATTACTTGCAAAAGTAATTCCACTAGTTAAAGCTCGATTTCGAGAAGTGTTCAAGTCATCATTGATTAAGCCTGGAGTTTCGGTTAAACTAACCGAAAGATCTAAATTAATATTGGTTTTAATCGCTTTAAAAGGAAAACCATAGGTAGAAAAAACTCTAAAATTTCGATACCCGTCTAAATTAACTGGTTGGCTCAATTGAGTGCCTGACTGCACATTTAAGGCTGCAAAAATTGGATCATCACTATCTGTTAGATAAGTTGAATTACCAATATAATTATCGGTGAAATTACCTGAAATCATCAAGAAAAAGACAGAAGCTTTTTCCAAATTTGATTTAGTATAGCGTACAAACAAACGATGGTTAAAAGATTGATTCAAATCAGGATTACCAACCGTTAATTGTAATGGATTGCTATTATCTACTACGTTTTGTAATTGTTGAACGGTTGGTATTTGGGTATTGGTGCGATACATAAACCGCAAGTTTTCTTGTTTAGAAAATGCTGCCCGAATCATCGCAAAAGGGAGGAGATTAAAATAGTTTCGTTTGATAGTTGCCATCGCTGGAAAAGTCTCTGCCGTATTTAAATCGGACCATTGTGCATTAACCCTAGCCATTGCAAAAAAAGTCCTACCTTTTCTATAATTATACCCTGTTCCCAATTGATGCGTCCAATATTTATTATTAAACACACTACTCAGCGGCTCATTAAAGTCGGTGAAAGTCTGACTATTTTCACTAAAATCAAAAGTGCGCTTATCCGCATCATCTTCTTGCACACTTGCTCGATAAGTGAACATTGCCATACCTTTGCCAATTGGTTCTGTATAACTTATATTAGCAGCATGTTGCCAACCATTAATATCCAAATTAGATAATTGATTCAAGGTATCAGATAAAATGCTTGCTCGTCGAATCTCATTGAGGGAGTTTAAAAAACTTTCTCCTTCATTATTCGTGTAGGTATTAGCGATACCCAAGGAAAGGGTTCTGCCTCTTGCTTCAAAACGATGTCGAATTAATAAATTATTCGAGCCACTTATGGCGCTTAAGTCTGAATTAAAATCGGTTACCGTACTATTTAGCAAATTCCCATCAATTAAGGTTTGCGCTACAGTACTAGAAAGCCCTTCATTTTGTTGCCAAGTTATCCTCGGACGCATAATTAAGGAGGTTCTTTTCGTAAAACTATATTCTATAACACCATTCACTCGATGATTAAAATTGTCACTTCTTGTGGAGTTATCTTCTTGATAAAATTCGCTAGTCACTTCATCATCAATAAATTCAATCAAAGAATTTTCAATAGACGTATTATCTGTATTATTAAAAAAATAACTGCCTGAAACATTCAACTTCTTGCCAAATTTATCAGAATAATTAATACCAAAAGCATTCGTACTTGCTACTCCACCCGATTGATCAACCAAAAAATCACTAGTCGAAATTCCTCGACCTGAGCGACCGCCTCCACGTCCACCTCTTCCACCACCACGACCGCTTCGACCACCTCTACGGTTTCCGCCCCCCACTACCCCTAGTAAATCTTCTGCTGCAAAATTTTGAATATTTATATTATTTGATTGTCCGATGATGGAAATACGCCGATCTCCATCAAAAAAACTAGTATTCCCTCCTATTTGGTACCGACTATCTGTACCATAGCCTGCATATAGTTTTCCAAATTGGGCATTATTTGCCCCATTTTTGGTAATGATATTAACGGTCTTCACCGTATTACCATCGTCAAATCCTGTGAATTGGGATTGATCGCTTTGTTGATCAAAAACTTGAATTTTGCTAATAACTTCTGCTGGCAAATTTTTCAAAGCAGCATTCGGATCATTCCCAAAAAATTCCCTTCCATCCACCAGTACTTTTCCGACGTTTTCGCCCTGTACTTGCAATCGACCACCGCTTTTTATTACCCCTGGTATTTTCTCTAGTAACTCCTCGGCACTTGCGTCTTTCAATGTTTTAAAGGCATTAGCATTATAAGCAGTTGTATCTCCATTTTGCTGGGCTAAGGGTAATTTTTCCTTAACTTCTACTGCATCCAAATTGACCGCTCCTTCTGCTAGTACAATTGCCCCTAAATCAATTGATTCTTTACTTAGGGTCACTTCTTGCACAATCTCCCCATACCCCAAAAAAGAAATTTTCAATTTATAGCCCCCTTTTTCAATAGGCGCTAATTTAAAAGATCCATCCGCATCAGTCACTACCGATTTCACCGCTTCCTCCCAAGGATACATCAAACTGATATGTGCACCTGGTAAAGCTTTTTGATTGGTTTCATCTACAACCTTTCCCGTAATAGACAAATTTTGAGCGACTAAGCTAATCGGAAAACTCACTAAAAAAAGGAATATATATTTGGTCATATTCAGCGATTTTTTTGACAATTTAGTAGACTATTTAATTCAAGTTGTGCTACTAAGCCAAAATAAAATAATTAATTAGCCATTATGACTTCATCTTTTTTCCCTATACTTCGTTGAAAATACTCGCCATAGCGGTGCTATGTCTGCGTTTTTCGCCT
>CAZXYA010000399.1:0-8791 GCA_964644655.1 uncultured Saprospiraceae bacterium
CTATTAAAAATAATTCAATATCAAAACCTAAAAATGAATTACTAAGGAGCGACTAATTAAATCCATTACAGGGTATGATGTATATACTAAAACATTTTTTGAGTATTTTTAAATCAGAGATGGTATTACGTATTATGAAAGTGCAAAACGAGCTCATTGAAAATGCGAACAAAAAACTAAAAGATGAAGTAATTGATTTTAAGAAACGGGTGAATTATAGTACTGGGAAGTTTGAGTAAAATTAATTTTATACTAAACCACTGTCTTTTATTTTTTATCTAAAAACTGGACATAGCTAAAAGGTTTACCAAAGTATATATTTTGTTTCTTCATATAATCAGGCCGTTCATCTTCATCTTCATTTTGAGTATTCAATTCCATGATACTTCTTTTTAAATAACTTATTTGTTGCTCTCTCCTTTTATCTAATTCTTTTAGTTGTTTTTGAGAAACCTCATTATTATTCAATAAATTGAATCCATTTGTCCAGCATAAACCTTGATCAACACTATCGTAATTGTAGATTGTTATTCTTCCCGTTGACATTGATATTAATCTCTGTTGGAGACTAAATTCAATCTGATTTTTTGATTTTCTTGAAAAATCACTAATTCTCTCTAGATTTCTATTCTTGTCCATCCCAAGAGCGATCAGAACATTTTGTGTTTCTTTAATCTGTTTCCTTATTTCCTTTTCAATTGAATCTTTTCTTACTCTAATATGTCCTTTATAGTTTATTTGATATCCGACAAATGAAAGCCATGGAATGTTATTTTCACCATGGTATTTATTACCCCAGTAGTATGGCTCTTTTGATTTAAATTCCCAAAAGTCTTTTCCAGAATCCTTATAGTTTTTAAATTGTTTTGTCTGATGATAAATAAGAAACGATTTTTTGATATTTTCTTTATAAACTTCAAGAGCTTGTTTACATACTTCCCTATCAGGATGTGCCAATATCATGTCATCACAATATCTGACATATAAAACATCTTTAAAATTATCAACAATAGTTTTATCAACTCTGTTTAAAATTAGATTAGCTATAAAACAGGAAACAGCATTACCTTGAGGAACACCAATTCTGTAATCTCTAGTATATCTCTCCCCAAAGTTCAACTTAAGTTCGTTTTCCACCCAACCAAAACTGCCATTTGGGACACCGTTATTTTTAAAATAAGTGGGGTCATCATTTTTTGGCAATACATCTTTATTGAAGGCATAAGAGTTTAGAAAAAATAAAAAAAGTTTTATTGCCTTAGGTGAAATTCTCACCCCGTTGTTCTCTAAGTTTTTAATTTCTTTCAGGAAAACTTTTTCTAGATAAATATGTTGAACTGCATCATAGAATTTTTGAATATCACATTCAGCTACCCATAATTTCTTCTTCTTTTTTCGATATTTTAGAATCTGGATTACGGAATCGTGATGAGTAGGTACTACCCCATTTTTTCTAGCTCTGAATGCAAATGAGCAATCTAAAAAAACATGATCAAATTTTTCTGTTAAGTATTTAGCAAAAGCCGAAGTAATTATCTTATCATATATCGAATATTTCGTAATAGGCCTGTAAACAAACTTGCCATTTTTAATACCTTTTAGTATTGGGAATATTTTTGGCTTTTCAATTTTATATTCATTATTTATGATGCCTTCTAGTCTTTCTCTTATACTTGAACAAAATGTTAATAGATTTATATACCATTGTTCGGGCATCTTACTATCCTTATTGACAAGCGTTTTTTCTACCAAATAGGACTTAAATAATCTGGCTGAGTTTTTTTCTATACTGTTATTGAATCTATTTGGATCTAATCTCTCATCTTTATTCAATTTTTTCCAATTTCTTCTTGTAGGAAATAATGGTTGTATAACCAAAAAATCTACATCTGATTTTGAAATTGATATCTTATTTGTTCTAATATGCTTGCTAATATCTCGAGCCATATGTTTTTTATGACGCTTATGCGATATTCTTGCACGAATCTTGCAAAGCATCCGAATAATTGCATCATCAGAATAATAATAATCTAGTTCTTTCATCGGATAAATATAAAAGGCGTAAGCGTAACTACAATGTGATTGAGATACATTGCTGCATCTGCATACAAATACAGCAGAAACCATAAGCATCAGGATTATTAGGCTTGTAAATTATTTCAGTATTTTCGTAATAACACTAAATGATTATCCTACTAACACCTAGAAGAATTTAATTCTTCATACCTGTTCAACATAATGAAATTTCTTTCACTCTTGCTTACGCCTTTTTCAAATATACTATATTTATATATCTAAAAATCATATAATTAATAATGATATACGTTTCAAAGTTTGAGAATATTTTTGCTAAAAGCATAAGTCGAAAAGCTTTACTTGAAGAGCTTTCCCATATTAAGAAAGGTACTTACAAAAATATTATTTCTAAATGTAGAGAGTATATCAAAACAAATGATTACGATTCCTATAAATCACTGAAAATAAAACTTCCAATAGTTACTTTCAGTGGGACATTCAAAAATGGGCGAAAACTTGAAAATTTAGATAAATATAATAGCTTAATGATTCTGGATATTGATCATGTTGATGACTCTGAGATACTTGATGTGAAAGAAAAACTTAAAGCAGATAAATATATATTTTCAGTTTGGTTATCTCCATCTGGAAAAGGGTTAAAGGCATTAGTCAAGTTAGATAGTAGTCCAGAAGATCATAAAGCCAGTTTTTCTTCTTTAAGTCAATACTATTCTGAAAATTATAATATTGAGATAGATAATAGTGGTAGTGATATTACAAGATTATGTTTTGTTTCTTGGGATGAGAATTTATATTTAAATCAATATTCAGAAATTTATACTGATAAACTAACAAAAGAAAAGGTATATAAGAATTCAAAAAAAGCTTCTGTTGCTACAAATAAATCTTTAATAAAAAATGCATATGCAACTGAAGGTCTAAATAAACCAGAACATAGAAAAATCGTTCAGTTAATAATTAAATTTTTAAAACGTAAAGATATTTCTATAACTCATTCATTTGATGAGTGGTTTAAAGTAGCTCTATCAATTTCAAGTTCTTTTAGTTATGATTTAGGAGAGAAATATTTCTTACGAATCTGTGAGCAGGATAAAGAAAGACATAATGAGATGGAAAGTATAAATATTTTGAAATATTGTTATAATAATCGAAAATTAAATCATCCTACATCTATAACACTAGGAACAATTGTCTTTTACGCTAAGAAAAAAGGGTTCATTACTAAAAGAGATAGATTCTCAAAATAATATTTATTGTTTGAATCTAAGATTTAAATTAATTGTCTGAATCTGATAATAGAGATAACAAGGCAGCTATTCCTAAGACAATACCTGCGCCGATTAATGCATTATCCAATCCACTATTCTTACTTTTTTGAATTTGAAAAAGTCTATCAATTGCAGCCTTAGGATTGTACCTGTCAAACCTAATAAACTGTAAACTCAAGTCATCAATTCTGACTCCATTCTCTACTAATAGAACGTTTTTAATATTACTTAAATTAGCCAAGCTCCACTCATCAACGACGTCATTAATACTATTGCTATTATTTGTAACAATCCCTATAAAATAATCTGAAGTAATTATTTTATTCTTAGTTGGCATTATATAAGGTTGATTAATATTATCATACAAATTACTAGTTTCTACAATATGCCCTTGATTTCTTAGTTTTTCAAGAAGTAAGGTAAGTAAATGTAACTCACTATCAACAAATGAATATGATACAAATACTTTCATTATCCAAGTTCTTTTTTTAATTTTTTATATGCTTCTTCGAACCCATCCTTAATGCCAGAATCAATAAATTTTTCCTTATAATAATCTGGAAAAAAGGCTTTAAGAAATCCTTCTCTTTTAGAATATTGACTCCATAAATGAGTTCCATTCCAAACTTCGAAAGTTCCTAAATTATCTTTATTTAATTCTCTTAATATTCTTTTTAAAGATGTGGAAGCGTCTGTTTTACAAACAAGCAAATAACCATCGGCTTTATTGATTCTTAATATAGTTTGTAAATTATCAATATTAATATCTTTATTACCAACTGATCTCTTTTGTGATTTACATTCGACTACCCACCTTTTCGTATGCTGTCCAATTGCGTCTTCAAAATAAAATTCTACTAATATATCGCATCCGTCATCTGGACCAACACCTAAATCCTCTACCTTCACATCCGAGATTTGGTATTCGTGTTTTTCCTTTTTAAGACAACGGAAATATTCTGCAACTATTCGCTGAAATTCGTGACCATCATTAATATTATCTATAGGAGTTGGCAATATATATCTTCTATTAACTAGTCTATTTAATTTATTCTGATTTTTTTGTCTAAAGAGCAAACACTTCTTCATAATTCTAAAAATCAAGGACATAAGTGAAATTATGATCTCTCAAAGATAGCAAATTTTGGAAATTATATTATACACTAAATTTTGTAAAATACTGATAATTAGAAAGAACAAAGCCATTCCATACATATTACCCTCGCTTCTCCTCTTCCCAAAAGCCAACGCTAGTCGTCGTTTTAGGCAAAGAGTATTCCACTGTTGTTTTTTTAAGTTTGAAGAAAAATAAAAATGACTGATTTAATTAAATAATTCAATATTTTGTATTCTAATCAATTACCTTCATATATATCTTTTGTTACTATTGCTAGTTTTTCTTTTATTTCAATTTCGACAAAGATTTCTTCTTTAATTAATCTTTTTAGTAAATCTTCGATATTTATATCTGAATCTGAATAGTTTTTAATTAAATCATTTTTATATAAAGGTGTCATTTCTGTAATTTCAATTATAACGTTAGCTTCATCTTGCGTTATATTATACTCCTCTACAAGATTATTAATCTTTATGATTTTATCATTTTCATACTTAGTTGAATCCTTTTTTAATTGCTCTTGCTCCCTAACATATAGAAGGTTACTTACTAATAGATCATTTTTTTCTTTATGAGCAATTCTTTCTTTTTTTGATTCATTTATTTCTTTTTGAATTGAGGCAGAATAAATCCCTTCAATAAACCTGTCAGAAAAACTTCCAGCTATTAGACAAAACCCAAATAATATGAATGCTTTCATATTATTTCTAATATTATTTTCATCAGTTTTATCTATCAAAACTAAATCGCTATGAATAAAATGTAAAAATAAAGGAACAAGAGATGCAGCAATAATTGCAGATATAATATGATATAACCAGACATTCAAGTTATCTATCACATTTATTAAACTACCACTCGGTATAATTTCTTCTTTCAAGTGATTTCTTATTCCCGATACAATTCCCGCAAAAAGTAATATTAATATAATTCTCCAGGCATGACGAGTATCAAAAATTCTTTTATTAGGTTCTTGGGTTTTTAGTTTTTCTAGATCTTTTAGATCTTCGTTTCGATTCTCATCATCCATAATTACTTTCCTTAATTTATATATTCTTATTGTAATCTATGATCATAGAATAGCTTTAAGCTTGGTTAAGAACAAAAAAAGATTTGAGGAAAATATAATATTAAATATACAAAATTTTAGTAATCAAATATTTACGTAGTATTATAAATTAAAAATTTTAATAATATAATCCCATTCCATACACATTTTGCCTCCTCTCCTTCTGCTCTAGCCGCAAAAAGAGTATTCTATTAGATTTTAAACGAAGATTTGTAGAAGAAAAAAATTAAAGAAAAGTTGCTATTACCAAAGCTTTTTACCTAAGCAAAGTGACATAACGCAATAACATTATGATACATTTAATATATAGTCATAATCAGTCATTATGTAAAATTGTTTTGTTGTCGTTTTATAGTTGAATATCCTTACAAAAGAAATATAAACGACAAACATTTTGATGGATAGCCTAAGTTTAAAGCACAATGTCTCGCATCCCGGTAATTACTGAAGTCCCTGGTGAAGTGGCTTCAAATAGTAATTCCTCTTTAAGTTCTGAATCAATATCTATAGCAACTTCTAAGGGACTTGATATTCCTTTGCGGAAAGTTTCACGCGCCATTGAGATTGACTTATTACGCATGAGTCCTAGCTGATTAAACAGCAATGGATCAAATGGCCGCAAGGATGAGAACGTAAGTCCTGTCAACATTTCAATCGTTGTCAATCGAACCTGTTCCAATACTGGTGCAAAGGGTAATGGAGTTTTACTGTCATAATCACGTTGCCAAATCAAAAATCCAGCTGACCGCATTGCTCCATTCAATTGAATTGTAATTACTTTCCAAAATCCTGCCGGAATACGAATCGGGATTTCATTCGGTCCATTTTTGTGCTTCGGATCATCTTCAGTAAACACGGGTCCAGTAAAGACACACGCACGTCTGTTGTTATTTTCAACGTGCTCTAGCATCCAATCTTCTATATTTCCCCATGCATGATCGTGCAAATTCTCATGTTGAGGAACAATATTGGACCATAGATCACTTTCGAGTTCTGCAATAGAAGCTTCCTTTTTATCACCCCATGAGAGACTCTTACGCCGTGCTAAGTGTCCCTGATCCCAGGGGTTGGGACCAAATACACCATCTTTACTCTCCCGATAACCACGATCTCTATCAACCTGGAGTGTTGCAGGTTGAATTTTTGAGTCGACTCGGAATCTGCGTTTAGTGAACTGAGATGAAGATAATGTTGCTCCATCTATATTATGGGCAGAAACAAAAGCAAATCCTCGTTTCTGATTAAATAGTATGGAGTGGCGTGAGTGATGGACATATCCTCCCCCAAACGCCAATGATAATACCCGATCATTTGGTGTGGGAAGTGGAATATTTTGACCTGCTATAAATTTGGGATTATAAGGCATAGTACTATATTTTAGTGATAGGAAGTCTTACACTTGTATTAACTCTTCTTCCAAGAATCCTTTATTAGTTGCAATAATTGATTAATACCAGATGTCCCTCCTGATAGAACAGCTGCGGTAAATAAGACGTCAATGTATGAGAGAATTTTATAGTTGAGACTCTCCTCTATTTGTATAAAATCCCTTAGAATAGTAACCGCTGTAATAGCTAAAACTAATCCAGTTGCAAAAGCGACTTTACGTACATAAGCAGATCTTTTAACATCAATATCATTGATGTTTTGCCTTGTTGTTTTCTCGGTTTTTTCTAAGATACTTATTTGATTATCCATTCGCTCTAAAGCTCTTACCTGATCATCAGTTTTTGTTCCGAATAACTCTTGGTCTAATATTATTCTCCTTACCCGCTTCTTATTTTCTTTAGCCAAACGTAAAGCGTCTATCGATTTTGCTCTAGATTCTACATTGCTTTCGTCCTGTGGGAAAAACACAGCTATTAATTGATCTAGCAAAGCGCCTACAATTAATAATTTGACAAAAACATTACCAAGTAAGCTTGATGGATCCTCCATATTCCATATTAAAGGATTAAGCTTATCGAATTTGGTCAGAAAAATTCCTGTAACAATCAAGAAGGTAATTAATAGCCACCAATATTGCTTTAATACATTCATAATCACAAATTTTAGGTTTTCAAATTGTTTCGTAACTAAGCTTTATCGGTTTAATAACCCTGTACGATACATCATGATCTGCTCCTTTATCCTGACTTCTTGAGCAGACGTTAGTTCTTCCATCCATGCATCGTCTACATAGTTCATGTAATTGTGTATAGGAGCATACTCATCTGTTTTACATGCATTATGCGGCTTTCCTCTATCCGGAGTTCCATAGTTGGCGTCACGATGGGCAGGAGTATCAGGCACATGATCCCCAATCCGATCACAACCATCTTGAAAAGTATGATATAGGCCCAACCAATGTCCAACTTCATGGACACCTGTCATTCCTAAATTATATGGAGATGCATTCCCCCCAGGTAGTGACTCATCTAATACGACCACTCCGTCCATTAGTGGATCGCCCGCTAAATCAAATGGGAATGTTGCCCATCCTAATAATCCAGAAACCAACCCTCCGGTATAAAAATTTAAATACTTTTTAGTGTCAAGACCAAGTGAAGTTTTAGCTTCACGTTCTGAAGCAGAACCATGACCCATGAAATACCAATTATAATTATCAATAAATTGAACCTTTGATTCACTATATTTAAAAGTCAAGTTTGCCCCAGAAAAGGCTTTGTTAAGTAAAGAAATTTGCTTTTCTCTTTGATTTTTTTTTATTCGTCCTCTCGCGCCATGAGTAATGTGATGAAAGCGGATCTCAATGGTTAATTTAGAATAAAGTCTTCTTCTGGATTTATTCGAAGAAATTTCTTCATCTACTCTAAGTATCTCTATTGGCGTTGGTATTTTTGTTGCGCACCCTCTTCCAAATTTGGAAAATTCCCCTTTACTTTTGAATTCTTTATTATTAATATAAAATGCCATTTTAATTTGTTATTAGCTTGATTATTAAATGAATAATCAATTTTATAGTTTTTTTTAAAACAAAAACATACCCAATAGTGGGTAAATTTTGTTCAAGCAGACTTATAGGTGCGGTTGAAAATCAGAATTCCTGAGTCATTCCACACACGTTTTGCTCCACTCCTCTACCTTCTTGGCAAAAAGAGTGTTCCATTACATTTTTAAAGAAACTTTTGGAATAGGAAAAAAATCTATAAAGAAAAGATAGTTGTTTATAATCGCTTTTTACCCAAGCAAAGTGTACATAACGCAATAACATTATAGAACATTTATGATATTCCATAATCAGTCATTATGTAAAATTGCTTAATGGTCGTTTTCCATTTGACTATCCTTACAGTATTA
>CAZXYA010000400.1:0-8775 GCA_964644655.1 uncultured Saprospiraceae bacterium
AACTTGTTGATTTTCTTTGAAAATCAACAAGTTGCTCACCCTTAATATTCCCGAAAGTAGCAGCATAGCTGTCTACCTGCCGGTAGGCAGGCGCTCGGAGGACATGTCAAAATAATAAAAAACTTTTTACATGCTGTAATTCAAAAGTTATTTTATATCCTTTTTGTTTGGCTGCGAAGCAGCCAAACAAAACCTTATTTTTTTTGCTACATAGTAATAGTCTATTATTTACAAAATAAAACCTTCATTTTTATAACAGTATCCCCAAGACTATTTTATCTTTGAGTTCTATTAAATATCTGTTGGACACCCAACAATCAAACCATTTCTAATATAAAACTACACCATGCCATCAGAGTCTTTTAAAGTTGTCGGCGGAAAAAAACTAAAAGGTAGCATCACACCTCAAGGTGCTAAAAATGAAACCCTCCAAATTTTATGCGCAGTCTTATTGACGGATAAAAAAGTAACCATTACCAATGTTCCTGATATTATAGATGTTCGACGTTTGATTGCCTTGCTTAAAGGATTGGGAGTGAAGGTAAAAAAGACGGCATCCGATACTTATATTTTTCAAGCGAAGAATGTGGATTTAGATTTTTTTGAATCTCCAGAATTTCAGAAAGATGCTAAAAAGATTAGAGGGTCAGTCATGTTAATTGGTCCTTTATTGGCTCGTTTTGGCAGAGCATTTTTGCCGAAGCCAGGCGGAGATAAAATTGGCCGAAGAAGATTGGATACGCATTTTATTGGTTTTCAAAAATTAGGCGCTATTTTTAATTATGATGATAAAAAAAGCTGTTACCACATAGAAGGATCTAAACTAAAAGGCACTTTTATTTTAATGGATGAAATTTCCGTAACAGGTACAGCCAATGTCGTTTTAGCTGCGGTATTAGCGAAAGGAAAAACCCAGATATACAATGCTGCTTGCGAACCTTACTTACAACAATTGTGCAAAATGCTTAATCGCATGGGGGCAAAAATCTCAGGTATTGGCTCTAATTTATTGACGATAAAAGGTGTTAAATCTTTAAAAGGGACAACTCATCGGATTTTACCTGATATGATAGAAATCGGTAGCTTTATCGGTTTAGCTGCAATGACGGGGTCCGAAATTACGATTAAAGATGCTGCCGTTAAAGAACTAGGTAATATCCTGTCTGTCTTTCAACGAATGGGGATACAAATGGATATTCAAGAAGATGATATTTATATTCCACCACAAACGCATTACGAAATCCAAACTTTTATTGATGGGTCTATTATGACGATTTATGATTCGCCTTGGCCAGGATTTACGCCTGACTTGATGAGTATCATTTTAGTAATGGCAACCCAAGCTAGAGGAAGTGTACTGATTCATCAAAAGATGTTTGAAAGTCGTTTGTTTTTTGTCGATAAATTAATTGATATGGGCGCACAAATTATTCTTTGCGACCCACATAGAGCAACCGTTATTGGTTTGGATAGACGCTATGCTTTAAAAGCGATTGAAATGACTTCGCCAGATATTCGAGCAGGGGTTTCTTTATTGATTGCTGCGATGTCTGCTAATGGAACGAGTACGATTCATAATATCCAACAAATTGATCGAGGGTATCAGCATATTGATAAACGATTGAATGCGCTAGGCGCAGATATTCAGCGGGTAGTTATCTCCTAAGCTACTTTTAAAATATATCTGCTCAAATTGAATTTTTATTGAAAAGAAAATGTTTCCAGTTGTCAGTTGTCGGTTATCAGTTAGGCCATTCAACCGACAACTGACAACTGACAACTGACAACCGACAACGGAAAATGGCTACTACCACAACAAAAAAATCTTCTAAAAAAAAGAAAAGTCCCTTTAAAGGCGCACCTGAACAACAATTCATTGAGGTCATTAGCTCAAGGGTTCATAATTTAAAAGATGTAACCGTTAAGATTCCACGTAACCAATTAGTGGTGATTACAGGAATAAGTGGAAGTGGAAAATCTTCTCTTGCCTTCGATACGATTTATGCAGAAGGGCAACGTCGTTATATGGAAACTTTTTCTGCCTATGCCCGCCAGTTTATTGGAGAAATGGAACGCCCTGATGTAGAAAAAATATTGGGCCTAAGCCCAGTTATTTCCATAGAACAAAAGACGGTAGGTAGGAGTCCTCGTTCAACTGTTGGTACGATTACAGAAGTCTATGATTTCCTTCGTTTATTATATGCTCGCATTGGAGAAGCTCATTCCTATAAGACGGGGAAGAAGATGGTCAAGTATACTGAGGAGCAAATTTTAGAACATATTTATAACCACTTCGCAGATAAAAAAGTAACTATTTTAGCGCCTGTAGTAAGAGGTAGAAAAGGGCATTATCGAGAACTATTTGACCATACTAAAAAACAGGGTTATGCGAAAGTAAGAGTGGATGGAGAGATTCTAGATTTAACGCCTCGAATGCAAGTAGATCGTTATAAAGTACATGATATTGAAGTCGTGATTGACCGTTTGAAAGTCATTGAAGAACGCAGAGAACGCTTAGTAGAATCCTTAAAAGCAGGGATGCGGTTAGGGAATGGCTTGATAATGATAATGGATAGTGGTACCAATAAAATTTATCCTTATAGCCGTCATTTGATGGATGCCGAATCAGGTATCTCTTACGAAGAACCTTCCCCAAATACCTTCTCTTTTAATTCTCCTTATGGCTATTGCCCCAATTGTAAAGGTTTAGGAAAAGTCGATAAAGTAGATTTAGCGAAAGTTATTCCCGATAAGACAAAGTCTATCGAAGAACAAGGGATTGTGCCGTTTGGAGAAGTTCGGGACACCATGAATTTTAAGCAATTAAAAGCGATTGCTAAAAAGTATAAATTCACTTTTAAGACCCCGATTAAAGACATTCCAGAAGCGGCATTAAATACTATTTTATATGGAGGCGATGATAATGTACAAGTCAATATTCGCTACGGCAAAAAAGATTATAGCTATGATTTAGCCTTTGATGGCTTAGTGAAAATGCTGACACGTTGGTATGCAGATACTTCTTCTGAAAAAATTAGACGTTGGGCAGAAGAATTTATGATAGTCGATACCTGTCCAGAATGTGCTGGGCAAAGATTGAAAAAAGAATCCCTTCATTTTAAAATAAAAGACAAGAATATTTCGGATGTATCCGAAATGGATTTAGTGCCTTTGAGTGAATGGTTGGAGGGTATTGAAAATGACTTGTCAGAAAGAGATGCGATTATTGCTAAAGATATTCTGAAAGAGTTACGGCTGCGTTTAGGGTTTTTATTGCATGTTGGATTGACTTATTTATCGTTGAACCGCCCAGCTAGAACTTTATCAGGCGGAGAAGCGCAACGTATTCGATTAGCGACTCAAATCGGTTCTCAATTAACAGGTGTTACTTATATTTTGGATGAACCCAGTATTGGTTTGCACCAAAGAGATAATCAAAAATTAATCGAAGCACTACGGGAATTAGCTGAAATTGGTAATTCCGTCCTAGTAGTGGAACATGACAAAGACATTATGTTGGCTTCTGATTATTTAATTGATTTAGGTCCTGGAGCTGGTAAATTTGGGGGCGAATTAGTAGGTGAGGGCATACCGAAAGATTTTATAAAAAATAAAACCATTACTGCCGAATATTTAAATAATGTACGGCAAATAGCCATTCCTGAAAAACGCCGAAAGGGGAGTGGAGAGAAAATAGAATTGAAAGGGGCAACAGGGAATAACCTAAAGAACGTTAATTTAACCATTCCATTGGGTACATTTTGCTGTATTACAGGAGTATCGGGTAGTGGAAAATCTACCTTGATTAATGAGACGCTCTACCCTATTTTACGACAGCATTTTTATAAAAGTCGAAAAAGACCATTGGCGTATAAATCGTTTAAAGGTTTAGAACATTTAGATAAAGTTATTGAAATTGACCAATCTCCTATTGGGCGAACGCCTCGGTCTAATCCTGCAACCTATACAGGTGTTTTTACAGAAATTCGCAAATTATTTACCAAGCACCCAGAATCTTTAATTAGAGGCTATAAAGCAGGTCGTTTTTCTTTTAATGTTAAAGGTGGTCGTTGCGAAACTTGTGGTGGCGCAGGTAAGCGAGTGATTGAAATGAACTTTTTACCTGATGTGCAAGTCGAATGCGAAACTTGTTTGGGCAGGCGCTATAACCGAGAAACTTTAGAAATTTTATACAAAGGAAAATCCATTTCTGATGTGTTGGATATGACGGTGGATGAAGCGGTAATTTTCTTTGAAAATATACCTAAGATTTATCGAAAGATGAAAACTTTGCAAGAGGTTGGATTGGGCTATATTTCATTAGGTCAGCAAGCCACTACTTTATCAGGTGGAGAAGCGCAACGGGTCAAATTATCCGAGGAATTATCTAAAAGAGCAACAGGAAAAACCTTGTATATTTTAGATGAACCTACGACCGGATTACATTTTCAAGACATTGAACATTTATTAGCTGTATTAAATAAATTGGTTGATAAAGGGAATACGATTGTGGTTATTGAGCATAATATGGATGTGGTTAAAGTGGCTGACCATATTGTTGATATTGGTCCAGAAGGAGGAAATGGTGGTGGAACAGTTGTTTGTAAAGGTACGCCTGAGCAAGTCGCTAAACATAAAAGCAGTCATACGGGACGATTTTTGAAGGAAGAATTAGATTCTATAAACTAAACCGATATAGCGCCTATATAATACTAACTATCCTTTAGCCGCTTCATTGTAAGTGTCTAATGGCTTACTAAAATCCATCCCTTCCATTTCTTTAGTTGCTTGAGCATCTCTGGTTGGAGAGTTTTTATTACCTTGAAAATTATATAAGGCTCTAATTCCTTGATCGTCCTTCACTTGATTATGTACGACTTCCAAAATCGGGGTATCTAAACCTACCGCATCTGCTATTTCTCTCAATGCAGCTTTAGTTTTATTTCCTTTTAGTAAATCAAAAACAGAACGAATGCCAATAGCCCGTAAGCGATGAATATCATCTTTAACATAGCAGACTAACTTTGCTTGACCTATCCAATCCAATAATTGACGAGCATCATAAGGGGTTTCTGCAATTAATTGCGTTAAACTAGAAGTGGCTAAATTTTGAGCATTATCAATCCCGATTTCTTCTAATCTTTCTTTGTGATAAATACTAATACCCTCAATATTATAAAGGTTCAGCGATTGTTCCGTTACACTTTCACTAGCTACAAAAGCTTGGTATCTTCGAATTAAATAATTTAAAATTCTTTGTGGAAAAATGCCTGCTAAAAAGGAAACAGCGGCTAAGGATGATTTCAAGGTAAACAATTGACCGGTGGCGGATTCTGGATTAGCGGCAGATTCTTCCCCTACTAAAAAAGATAAAACCAAAGCAACCGCAGAGGCAAGCAAAATTCTAATGCCTGAACTGTAATAAACTCCAGGAGATAAATCTAAAGCCCTTAAGCGTCGAATAATGTTATAGGCAGAATATAAAAAACCTCCTGCAAAAGCCCAAGCTAAGACCGAAAAGCTTTGATTAATAACTGCCGTGTTTTTTGTACCATAAAAAGGGCCTGATAAAAAGACATTATCATTAAAACTAATACTACTGCCAGTAAAAGCAAAGGCAGCTATGAACCCAAAAAAGATAAGGAAAGCAAATAGAACAGGAAAAATATATCTTGAAATAGAATAACTATCTCGAACAGTTCGAGAGGTGCTAATCCCCATTTCCTTGATTGACTTGGTAAATTCTTTTTCTTTTTGTGGAATAACCACCATAAAGAAGGACATTGCTGTAAATGGTATAAATCCACTAATTACCACCACTAGAATGATGCTAAAGGTTGGTAAAAACTCACTCATCCAATCCATAATAGTATGTTTTTTTAGTTTGATAGATTCTAGTACTGTGTAAACTAAATAAGTTACAATTCCGCCTCGCTGCCTGCGGCAGCTCGACAAGGGATTTTAAGGGAGCAAAGCTGCGCTTGGGGGACACGTTAAAATTATAAATAACTTTTGTTACACTGTACTAGGACAACCTATAATATTAGTTTTCTAAAGGTGAAAATACTAAGTATAAAGTCAGTAAGCAAATTTCCTTGTCGAAACCACAGTTTTTCTAGGAAATTTACGCTTAATTTAGGAATTTGCAGTGAACGAAATGTAGAGACATTTTCCCTCTGCCCCGCGCCCTCCGCTACTTCAATTTCTCATTATTCGCATGTCGCTCCTTATCCCGAATAGATTTTTTAATCAAATTTTTTTCCAAAGCTGCGGTTAAATCAATGCCAGTTTGGTTCGCTAAGCAAATTAAGACAAATAAAACGTCTGCCATTTCATCGCCTAAATTTTCTTTGGCATTGATTTCATCTTCTTTTTTTTTGAAGGATTGTTCCCCATATATTCTTGCTATCAATCGGGCAACTTCTCCCACTTCTTCGGTTAAGATTGCCATATTGGTTAATTCATTATAATAGCGAATACCAATGGTTTGTATCCAATTGTCTATTGTTTTTTGTGCCGATTCGATGGTCATGTTCTAATTGCGAAATGTGAGTTGATCTTTACTCTGGTTGATAAAGTTTGTAATATTAATTATCAAATAGGGGATTTCCAAAGAGAAAGCCCAACTTTTTCTTGCTTTTCAAATCATTTTTAAATGAGCTTGCGTAAACTAAAATATAAAAAACAATTTAGCCGTTCAGTTAGCAGCTTTAAACAAAGCAATGATTAGAGTCATTAAATGATTACTTTTGTAATCTAACTAAAAATGAATACATCCTACATTTTTGATATTTCAAACTATAAGTAGTATCGGAAACAACCTATGAGGAATGGATTAAAATAGATTTACCCCAAAACGAGGCGGCATGAGTGAATATTCCCGAAGGATAATGAAGGTTCTGTGAACCGTAAAACCGCTGGGAGAGCCGCCGAGCAAGAATGTAAATTTATTAAATCAGTATCCCTTATCAAGCAAACCACTAGAAAAAATTTAAATAGAACATGGATAAAATTAAAATTCTTTGGGCGGATGATGAAATTGATTTATTGAAGCCACAGATTATGTTTTTAGAGAAGAAAGGATATGAAATGATTACGGTTAGTAATGGTTATGATGCCTTAGAGGAATGTGAAACTCATAATGACATAGATGTCGTCTTTTTGGATGAATCCATGCCCGGTATTACAGGATTAGAAACTTTGACAAAAGTTAAAGATGCCTATCCCCATTTGCCTGTTGTGATGATTACTAAAAATGAGGCAGAAAATGTAATGGAAGAAGCCTTAGGGGCTCAAATAACAGACTATTTGATTAAGCCTGTTAATCCGAATCAGATCTTATTGACGCTTAGAAAAATTCTAGATGGCAAACGCTTGATTAAAGAGCGTACTTCTTCCGATTATCAGCAAGAATTTCGTCAAATTTTGATGGAAATCAATAGTGGCTTAGATTTTAAAACTTGGGTAGATACCTACCAAAAAATAATTGGCTGGGAATTGAAATTGGACACTTCTAATACCACAGAAATGTCAGATATTTTATCCATGCAAAAGAGCGAAGCCAATGCTGCTTTTTCCAAGTTTATTATTAAAAATTATGTAAAGTGGGTCAATGAAGATATTGAAGCGCCAATTATGTCTAATAATTTGATGCGCCGAAAAATCTTTCCTGAAATGAAAAGTGGTAGACCAACGGTAATGGTCTTAATGGATAATTTGCGCTATGACCAATGGAAAATTCTAGAACCAATTATTAATGAGTTGTATCGAGTAGAAGAGGAAGATTATTTCTATAGTATTTTACCTACCTCTACCCAATATAGTAGAAATGCTATTTTTTCTGGCTTAATGCCTTCTGAAATGGCAAATCACTACCCTAAATGGTGGAAAAACGACAATGAAGAAGGTGGGAAAAATAATCATGAAGCAGACTTTTTGTCTGAACAAATTAGAAAAACTTTTAGAAAACCTCTAAAGTTTGATTATACCAAAATCACGAATGTTTATCATGCAAAGCAAATGAACGATAACATTTTAAATTATTTGCATAATGATTTAACGGTGATTGTTTATAATTTCATTGATATGCTGTCTCATGCTCGAACAGAAATGGAAGTACTGAAAGAATTAGCAGGTGATGAAAAAGCATATCGGTCTTTAACTCGATCTTGGTTCTTACATTCACCATTATGGTCAGCATTACAAAAAATAGCAGAAAAAGATGTACAAGTTATCATCACGACTGATCACGGAACGATTCGAGTGCATCAGCCGTCAAGAGTGATAGGGGATAGAGAAACAACGACTAATCTAAGATATAAAGTAGGTAGAAATTTACAGTATGATCGAAGAGATGTTTTAGAAATTAGAAACCCTAAAAAAGGCATGTTGCCAAAACCGAATGTGAGTTCTACTTTTATTTTTGCAAAAGAAGATAAATTTTTCTTATACCCCAATCGGTATAATTACTTTAATAACTATTATAAAAATACTTTCCAACATGGTGGTATTTCCTTAGAAGAGGTTATTTGTCCGATTATTCGGTTGTCGCCGAAGTGAGTATAATTCCCGACTATCGGTCCACGGTTGATGGCAAACGGTTCACGGCTAGGATAGAACAAATTGAAAATCAAAGAATTGTAATTCATTCGCTTTCAATAATTTACAACGTTAGACCTTATTGACCGCAAAAAGATAGCAAGGTGCAGCGCACCGCCTATATTTGTATCATCCCGAAGGGTCGGGACAGGTTTAGTACTGGAAATAAGCCCTAAG
>CAZXYA010000401.1:0-8773 GCA_964644655.1 uncultured Saprospiraceae bacterium
ACAAATTTTATGACAAAATCTACCCGTCACTATTAACTGGACAGGCTACTAAGCACATTATTACTATTGAAACATAAGAGCGATAAAGCATTTATCCAACAACATTATCAAGAAATTTTTATATTTGTAGAGGAACTCAAGGATAATTTAAATACTGGAAGTTTCTTAGAGATTATGATACTCTATTTATTCCGTACTTATAAACTAGAAAAACAAGAAGTTATGGATATTGTAAAAGATTTGCCAGTTGATGTAAAAGATGTGGCTATGACAACTTATGATATAGCTGTTGCTGAAGGAGAAAAGAAAGGACTAAAAAAGGGAATGGCTATTGGGGAATTTAAATCTATACTAGAAATAGCTTTAGATTTATTAGTGGAAGAATTAAGTATGACTAATCAACGTATTGCTAAAATAGCGAAATTACCTGTAGCATTTATCAAGAATATAAAAAAACATTTTCAATAGAAAGAATTAGCTAAGGCAAATGAAGTAGTGCTAAAAGCTTTTAAAAAAATTACCACCTTAGATAAAGAAGAAATTGCTGCACTAAAAAAAATGGTCAAGAAATATTATCTTAAATTTCAAAAGAAAAGGAAATAGGCATGATTGATTTTTAATAAAAAACACTACTTAATTTTGTAATTAAGTGGTGTTTTTTAATTTTAGAAAAATAAAAATATGATAAAGCATTCCATCTTAATCTCTTTATTGTTCTTTGTTGCTATAGTATTCGCCCAAGACCATCAGCTAAACCTCTGGGAAGACGGCAATATCCCCAACTTTCAAAAAACAGCCGAAGAAGAAAAGCATTATACCGATGGGGGCATCCTTTGGATTACCACGGTGCAGACACCATTGATAGATGTTTATCTGCCTACGCCAAGAAATGCAACAGGGCAAGCGGTCATTATCTGTCCTGGAGGAGGTTACTACGGATTAGCCTATGATTGGGAAGGGACTGATGTAGCAAGATGGTTAAATTCAAAAGGGATAGCGGGGATTGTGTTGAAATATAGATTGCCAAAATCGGAGAGCCAAATTGTGCCGCATGAATCCCCTTTGTTGGATGCTAAGCGAGCGATACGTTTGGTCAGACATCATGCCAAAGATTGGAATATTGACCCCGACCAAGTTGGGATTATGGGTTTTTCCGCTGGAGGTCATTTAGCGGCTACACTAGGGACTCATTTTGATTATGGGAGTAAAGATGCAGTAGACCCTATTAAGCAAATTTCCAGCCGACCCGATTTTATGACTTTGATTTATCCTGTGATTAGCACGACAGCTGATTTTATCCATAAAGGGTCGAAAGAGGCTTTAGTTGGTGAAACTGCCGATGAAGCTTTGGTCAACTATTATTCCAATGAACTCCAAGTGGGCTATGATGCACCAACAACTTTCTTGATTCATGCAGGAGATGATGAAGCTGTTCCTGTCGAAAATAGCCTTGTTTTCTATCAAGCCTTAAAAGATAAAGATGTAGAAAGCGAATTACATATTTACCCAGAAGGCGGACATGGCTTTGGTTTGGCGGTCGGTATGGGCTATTTACAAACTTGGACAGATAGATTGGCAGATTGGCTAAATAGACTGAATCAAAATGACCCAACAGAGGAAGACTGGAAACCCATGTTTAATGGCAAAGATTTCACGGGCTGGGATATTCATATTGCAGGGCATGAAATAGATGATAATTACAAAAATACTTTTGTGGTAGAGGAAGATATGGTCCGTATCAAATATGAGGAGTATGAAAACTTTGACAATAAGTTTGGACATATATATTATGAACAGCCGATGGAATACTACAAAATGCGCTTTGCTTACCGATTTACAGGCGAACAAACACCTGGAGGCGCACCTTGGAATGTACGAAATAGTGGGGTCATGTTTCATTCCCAATCTCCTGCGAGCTTAGGCAAAGACCAACATTTTCCCGTTTCTATAGAATTGCAACTATTAGGCGGCTTGAGTAATGGCAAAGTTAGAACAACCGCCAATATTTGTACCCCAGGAACTTATTTTGAAATTGATGGTCAACCGATTAAAAACCATTGTTATAGTTCTACCTCCAAAACTTATGATGGTGATCAATGGGTGAATGTAGAGGCTATTGTATTAGGTGATTCTACTTGGATTCATATTGTAGAAGGGGATACAGTAATGGTTTATGAACATCCACGATTGGACGCTAATTATATATCGAAAGGTAATCCATTGAATTGGGAGTCGGCGCACGTAGAGCAGGCGCCAGATTTTATTGAACGAGCAGATGAGTTGATAAAAGGGGGGTATATTGCGCTACAAGCAGAAAGTCATCCGATTGATTTTAAGAATGTGGAGATTTTGAATTTGAAGGGGTGTATGGATGAGGAAGCTACAAATTATAAGGCTTATTTTGTGAAGGCGGATAATAGTTTGTGTAAATATTGATTCGTGCTCAAATAAAGATAACTTGCTAAAAGTGCTTGTAAAGATGAGTTTTAGCGAGGTATTTTTTTTATAGCTCGCTAAAAGTGTTGAGAATTATGAGTTTTAGCAAGCTATCTTAATTTTAATAAAGGCTACTCAGTCGTACACCGTTGACCGTATACCGTTTTGTTATACCCAAACAGCAAAAATATCCT
The DNA here is from genome assembly GCA_964644655.1 of uncultured Saprospiraceae bacterium. GTDB lineage: Bacteria > Bacteroidota > Bacteroidia > Chitinophagales > Saprospiraceae > JAFMDF01. The sequence goes on from CAZXYA010000401.1 coordinate 2,631, forward strand.
TCCATTTATGAGAAATAGTTTTTTGCACCCACTATTTATTTTTGATTCTTTGACAATTTTTGCATTTCATTCGGATGGTTGACTTCAGTCAACGGGTAGGCATCTTTATATTTCAAGCATTTCGGGTTGACTGAAGTCAACCATCCGTTCCACTTTTGCAAAAATTGTCAAAGAGCCTTATTTTTAATAGTTATGTTTTTTGAATGAGTATCTTTGGACTTAAATCAAAATTATGAATATCCAAGCCTACCTCAAAAGAATCAATTATACTCAAGCCCTAAAAGCAGACAAAGCAACCCTCTTCCGACTCCATCAAGCACATCTATATAACGTCCCCTTTGAAGATTTAAATATTCACTACGATATTCCTATCCTATTAAAAGAAAAGAAGCTGTATCAAAAAGTGGTGGAAGGGAATAGAGGTGGCTTCTGCTATGAATTAAATGGTTTGTTTAATGAATTATTAAAAGCTATAGGTTTTCAGACGAAAATTATTGCTGCAAGAGTCATTAATAAAGAAGGGGAAATAGGGCCACCTTTTGACCATGCAGCTTTGATTGTAGATTTGGAAAAGAGATGGCTAGTAGATGTTGGCTATGGTGGAGATTCTTTTATCCTACCAAAAGAACTAACCTTAGATATTGTTCAAAAAGACATGCATGCTTATTATAAATTTACCAAATACAAGGAGAACGAATGGTTATTAATGCACTCAGAAGATGGTGAAAATTTTAAGGAACAATACATCTTTAATTTTGAAGCCCAACGACTAGAAAATTTTAAACCAGAATGTGATCGCAAACAAACGCAACCCGATTCTCATTTTAGGAAGAATTTTATTTGTACCAAAGCAACACCTGTTGGACGAATCTCTATGATTAATGATAAATTTATTACTACTAGAAATGGACAAAAAGAAAGTAAAGTAATTGAGCAGGAAGCAGAACGATTAGCTATTTTAGCCGAGAAATTCGATATTCCAACTGCCGATTTAATATCTAAAATAAAATAAATATAATTTTTTAATAAATTATTTTAATTACTAATTTAATAAAAATCATAAAGTGATTAAAAATTATAATATGTAATAATTTAATTTTCATTCTAGTATAAAATTAAGTTATTTTTAATATTATAAATTTATTATATTTGATAAAAAAGCTTTGAAATAATTACCAAAAAGATTCTGGAATTAACTAAAAATTGGAACGGCTTTTGGATAAGTGTAAGCATATTAAGTTTTACCGATTATTATTATTCTATTAAGTATATTACCTTTTTCCTAAAAAAATTGCCCTGTAAAAATTGTTTGCACGATAAAATTTTTAAGTGGATTATTGCACCCATTTTCTAATTTAGAAATAAGAAAAAAATAAATTTATATTTTTAAAATTATAGCTTTCTGCTAGTCAGCGCTTTCAAATTTTAAATTTATTATTTTCAATTTTCCTTAAGCACTTCTTTTTACACATTTGTTTTCCTTCCTTATTAAGTCTTGCAAAGTGCGTGAACTGACGTTAGTTCACTTGATAACACTATGGCGGGATCTCTTTCATTGTATTATTTCCCTTTATGCCTTATTTGATAGTAACACAGACGCTTGGTCTGTAGAGGAGAATTTCCAGATTTAGCGTCTGGGGTTACTATCAAATAAACGCCTGTTTATCAATTTTTTATCTTTAAAAACGTACTACAAAACATATTTTTTCTATTTAAACCGATTTAAGTAATGATGACTCTACAATTCATTGGAGCAAGGCTATTGCTATGCTTACCAAAACTAAAAAACTATGGGTTTTTTCTTGGTCTGTGCATGATTTTTGCACTTACAACTGCCTTTAGCGCTACCGAGTTCTCTACCGACAATCATGCTACTGTATTTAACGAGTTGACGACTGATGCCGCAAATACTGCCGCTATGATGACCCAAACAATTCGCATCCCAACAATGAATAGGGTAGATACTGTAACGATTACAGATTGCGGAGAACAGGTCAGTTTTGAAAGTGATAGTACGGCTAATCTTTTATATGTAGATACTGCGCCAAGAAGTAATGTAGTTGTCATTTGCCCATCTGATAGTAGCCGATTTTTAAGGGCCTCTTTTTCCAACTTTGATCTGGCTATAGGCGATACCCTTTTTGCTTTTAATGGAAAAGACACGATGAGTACTTTAATCGCTTCGGGAACTGGTTTTGGCAACTTCCAATTTAATGGTGGTTGGGTTGGTTCTAGTTGTGATAAAGCAGCGAATTCAAGTGGTTGTTTGACTTTCCAATTTAAGACAAATGGAGATGATATTAAGAGTAGTGGCTGGGAAGCTTGGATTACTTGTGAAACAGGTAATGTTAGCATGACCCCTCCAAGCAATCAATTTTTGAGCTTGGATTGTGATGAACTCAAAGCGGCTGTTACAATTACTGCAGCTAATACAGATGCTGCTTGTGGCCTATTGAATGATAGCCTATTAGTGCAGATTTTCAACGCTAAAGGAAGTCTTTGTAAGGATACCTGTATTCGTGCAGATAGCTCTTTTGTGATTGATACTCTGGCAATTGGTAGTTATACGGTACATCATACCATGAAAAGCACACCAACGATTACGGCTAGAAGTTATATTGTTATTTCGCCACCAGCTTTAAGTTGTAATGACGAGGTAGCAGCCGTTTTAGGATCTGCATGTTTGGCAGATATTCGGCCTGATTATATCTTAGAAGCAGCTTGTGATACTTCGGCTAATTTATATTATGATATTGTGGTTCGGACGGAAAGTGGTACCATTATTAAAACTGGAACTAGTAGAAATGGCCAATATCCAGTAGTGACTAAAGGGGAGGTAGAGCTTTGTGGAGATACTAAATATGTAGTTGAGATTACTAGAGTTTATGATTATAGTGGCGGTTGTTGTGCGGATGAATTAATCAAAGATGTGTGTTGGGGCTATATCAATTTTATTGATGGTACTAAGCCTGAATTTATGACACATAGTGTAGATACCTTAATGACTTGCGGGACCATTAATTTTGATGCCATCGGCAGTAGCTTAACGAAACCAACAGTTGTTGATAATTGTGATTCTATTACTTTACGAGCGATTGATAATGAGCTGATTAGCGGAGAGGAATGTGCAGCTATGCGCACCTATTTAGTAACTTGGGAAGCAGCAGATCAATGTGGTAATACTGCCAGACAAATTGATACCTTAAGAGTTATTCGACCTAATTTAGAAGACATTATTCAATTACCAGATATTACCTTAAGCTGTGGAGAGGATAATCCTGAAACGATGGAAGATTATGAACGATTAGGGATTATAAGAATTCCGATGCCTGGAGACACCTTGACGCTGAGTACGGACGAATATATTTGTAACTATATCTTAGTTAGAAATGATGAAGAAATACCGCATCCTGGCGGTAAAAAGATTGCTCGATATTGGGCGGTGGTAGATGGCTGTGCAGCGATTCCATTTCCAATTAGAGTCGATACTCAGTTAATTGAATTTATTGATACCTTAGCACCAACTATTGATTGTTCGCCTTATGGTTCTTTGGCTACGGCACAACCTTTTGCCCTACCTCCATTTGAGTGTACTGGAAGAGTGAGTTTAACAAAACCATCCGTCTCAGATATTTGTGCAGAACCGACTATTTCTATGTATATGGTTGAACAATTGCGAAACGGTACTTGGGTAAAAATAGCGGATAATTTGCAAGAAGCTGGTGAGCTAGGATGTGATACCTTTAGGGTTGGCTGGCAAGCAATGGACATTACTTTAGAAGAAAATGCACTAAGAGATTCTTGTTTACAATATTTTAGATTAGAAGATAGAACACCACCAAGAGCTATTTGTGGAGATGAAATACAGATTTCCTATGATTCCGATGGCACTCGATTGTTTGCTTCCGAAATAGATCATCAATCGGAAGATGCTTGTGGCATTACCAAAATAGAAATTAGAAGAGAAGGAGGCCCGTGGGGCGAATACATTGATTTTGTTTGTACAGATGTACACAAAACCTTCTTTGCTGAACTTAGATTTACAGACAAAGGCGGGAATACCAATATTTGTGGCTTCAATGTGATTTTATTGGACGTGATTCCTCCTTTCTGTGAAGATTTGCCAGATTTTAATGGAACTTGTGATAATTTCCATAATGATCAGTTTGGTGTTACGACCGATACCAATGAAGATGGCTTTTTCAACGATGCGGAGTGGGTAGACTTAACGGATGATTTGTTAGCAGAGTATAACAATCAATTTGGGAATCCTGCTTGTGAAGATAATTTAGCCTGTGTACCTTTCACTAGTCAACAACAATATCAAATTATCTATTCACAATGTGGGGTAATAGAAGGACGAAGAAGATACCGAGTTACTGACTGGAACGGACAAGGTAATTCTTCTGAATGGAAATTTCAGAACATCAGTATCAGCTATACACCAGGTTGGACCTTTACTTTACCCGTAGATTTCTTTGGAGAATGTGGTGACCAAGTGCCTGAGGCGAATATTACGATTGAAAATGGCGCCTGCGATTTAGTTGGTTGGGAGCATGAAGATCAAGTGTTTGATTTGGTACCAGATGCCTGTTTTAAAGTGATTAGAACCTATCATATTATTAACTGGTGTAATTATGTGCAAGGACAGGAACCAATCGAATTAAATAGAACAGAAAATGCTTTAGGTTTAGTAGACATGGAAAGAACCATTTCTTTTGAAGATGTCTCTAATTATGGTTATTACACCTATATTCAAGTATTAAAAGTAACCGATAATGTAGCGCCTACTTTATCCATCAATGACGTGGCAACTTGTATTTATGGGGTAGGAGATGCCGCTCCTGTTGGAGTGGAAGATATTACACCTGGAGCGGCCCCTTATGAATGTGATACGGTCAGAACTTTCTCCGTAGAAGCTAGTGATTGTGAACAAAATGCTTTTCAAAATTTCTCTTTTACTTATGAAATTTATGAGGATGGTATTTTAGTAGGTAATGGAGCGGAAAATAAATTTTTCTGGGTGGTTCGACCAAAAGTGATCTATACCGTTAGATTTACTGTTTTTGATAATTGTGGAAATCAAGGCTCTTTGACTAAAGATTATGAGTTTTGGGATTGCGCTAGACCTAATGTAGTCTGTATCCCAGAAGTAAACGTAGAAATCACACAAGACGAAACCGCTAGGATAGATGCCAGACAATTTGATAAAGACAGTTGGGATAATTGTACACCGCAATCTAGATTGACTTACAAAATTTGGCATGAAAGTGTCTCTTTGACCCCACCAAATGATAAAGCGGGGGTGGCTAGTTTACCGAGTACTATTTTTCTGGATTGTGATTTCAGAGGAGCACAACAAATTTTTTACTATGTATTAGATGAAGAAAATAATTTTGATTTCTGCTCCTCTATAGTAAATGTGACGAATAGTGCAGGTATTTGTATAGGTGACCCTCCATCTGTACAAGCGATTGTGGCAGGAAATATTCATACCACCGAAGGAGAAATGGTAGAAGCAGTCGATATTAGGATAGATGGAGTTGGAGACATGCCAAATACCACAACTAGTATTGGAGGTGACTTTTCTTTGAATCTAAATAAAGGTGTAGCTTATAATGTGATTCCTATCAAGGAAGACGCACCATTGAATGGAGTGACTACTTTTGATTTAATTGTGATTAGTAAACACATTTTAGGTTTGCAAACTTTTACCTCTCCTTACGAATACATTGCAGCAGATGTAAACCAATCAGGAACTATTACGGCTTTTGATTTAGTCCAATTACGTCAATTAATCTTAAATATTATACCTGATTTTCCAACGAATAATAGCTGGCGATTTGTGGATGCTCAATATGCATTTACGACTACCTCGCCTTTACAAGAAGATTTTAGAGAAGCTATTGAAATTGATAACCATCAAATAGATAGAATGGATGCTGATTTTATAGCCATTAAGATTGGCGATTTGAATGGCACCGCAACGACCAATAATTTACAGCAAAGCGAAGCAAGAACAAACAGGAACAAATTGACTTTTAAATGGACAGACAAAGCCCTTGAAGCAGGAGAAATAATTACGCTTGATTTTACCGTAGCAGATTTACAAACACTAGAAGGCTATCAGTTAGCATTAGATT
>CAZXYA010000402.1:0-8746 GCA_964644655.1 uncultured Saprospiraceae bacterium
TCAAGCATCAAGCATCAAGCAACCAGCATCAAGCATCAAGCATCAAATAAGACTATTATCATAAGCCACTTTTATCAAACCAGCCGTATTGCTAACTCCTAATTTTCTCATAATATTCTTGCGGTGTACACTAACTGTTTGGTCACTAATAAATAATTGTTTGCCAATTTGTTTATTACTCAAAGCTTGGCTAATAAGTCGTAAAATTTCTAATTCTCTTTTTGTTAATTTATGCTTTCTAATAAAGGAATCATCAAATCGAACATCTTCTTTTTTAGGAATACCTTGGCTATTAAATGCAATACCTTGACCAATATAGGTTTCGCCAGACAAAACCGCTTCTACCGCCTCAAACAACTCATTTTTGCCATACATTTTTAAAACATAGCCTTTGCAACCAATCTTAATCGCTGATTTTACGATCTTCGCTTTATCATACATCGTCACCACAATTACTTTAATTTCCTTATTCCAAGCTTTAATTTCTTCTAAAACAGCTAAACCATCTTTATCCGGCATGTTTAAGTCCAGAAAAACGATATGTGGTTTATTCATTTTCACCAAACGAATAACTTCTAATCCAGAGGTAGCTGTTCCAACTATATCAAAATTAAAAGCTGTTGACTCTGCTAAAACACGTTTCAAACCGTCCAGAAACAGAATGTGGTCATCTGCGATAATTACTCTAATAACATCGTCCATGGAAATATTTTTTGTTCAGGGATGAGAAAGTTTATTTATCAGTAACTTTCTCCAAATCTTTCGTTGCTTAAATTCTATGTTCTTTATAATTTCATAAGACAAGTATCATTCCAAAACTACTATAAAAAGGGTATTTTAAGAAAATACACTAAATAAAAGTAACTCAAAATCAGCACCTTAATCAATTAAAAAATAAAAATATATATTAAATTGTTATTTTATCTAAGGGTAATTTTATTTGAATTTTAACTCCATTATCTTTCTCCTCCGTTAACTTCATTTCTCCTTTTAAAATAGTTAATCTTCGATTAATACTCCTCATAAAATTGTGTGCTGATTGCTCTTTTTTGAATCCGATTCCATTATCCTCCATATTTAATAAGAGCAAGTCCTTTTCTTCTCGAAGTTCAATTTTAATTTTAGAAGCTTTAGCATGTTTGATAGTATTAGCCAGTAATTCTTGCACTATTCGATAAAGATGCGTTTTAAAAATTGGTTGGCAATCATTGTATTTATATAAATTATATACTTTAAAAACAAACATAATGTTTCCGAATTGAAGCTGCTGCTGCCATTTTTCAAAAACAGGAATAATAGCTGCTTTATCAGAAAAGTCATTAACTAATTCGTTCTCAATAATTTGCCTAAATTCTCGTTGGGTGTGTTCCAGTAGTGATAGTGCTTCGGTGTGTCTTTCTGTATTCTGAGGTTGGATAGTATCGACGATTAATCTTAGCGTAGCTAGGGAATTTCCAATGCCATCATGCCAATCTTCAGCAATTCTGGTTCGCTCTTCGTCTCTCCCTTTTAAGTAGGATTTAATTTCTTTGATTTCTTGTACTTCCTTTAATTCTTGAATTGATTCCCTCAATAAATGTGTCTTCTTTTGCTGCCGATAAAGCAGAAAAGCCAAAACAAACAAACCAAATAACAACAAAAAAACAATACTAATCATTAGTACTTTTTTGCATAAAACTAACAGCTAGTTTTCTGTTCTATTATCAATAGAACTGTCAATAAATCGGTTATGGAATATTAAAAAGTAGAAGGGAGTAGACCGTGCAAAGGTAGTATTTTATTTCAATATATATACATTAGTAAAAAATCATAAATCATAGTGCATAAATCTTACGTCATAAATCTCCCTACAGTATGGTTTATCTTATCAATAATCCATAATACTAACAGGCTTGCCCATTCCATTCAGACAGGTATGGTTTAGGATTTTCTCGGAGAATTTTATTCCTAATTCTGAACAGCCTATCCCCAAGGTAGGTTGTTCAGAATTACGGAGATATAGTAATTTTTTGTTCCCGTGTTTTTCTGTGCCAAATCATAAATCTTAAATCACAGTTCTTAAATCATAAATCTGTCACGTAAAACTAGATAGATTTATGATTTGTGATGCCTGCCTGCTGGTAGGCAGGTATTATTTCAGATTTATGATTTTACTCACTCAAAAACTAAGGGAACTTTACCCCAAATTCTGAACAGCCTACCCTAAGGTTAATCAATACCCTCCTATTACAAATGCATACCCGCATTAACAGGCACAACTTCCTCACAATCACAATATTCAAAAGTAAAATCACCATTTCGCATATTGGCTATTAAGCGGTGTCTTGGCCCAGCTAAATCCGCATCTCCAGTAGTATATCCAGCATCTCCTTTATACATACAAACCATTTTCCCTTCTTTCATTCGCAAAACAGGCAAAATATAAATTGGGTCAATTTCACTTAGCAAAGCTGATGCTGCTGCTACCGTTTTACACTTTCTAATGCGTTGTAAACTAATATAAGTTGGTGGCATCATCGCTAATTCACCTCTACCTACTTTATCCAATGCTTCCTGAGGATTAACCCAGCTGTGATTTTTAATTTCACTATCGTCAATTTTTACTGTTAAATCCTGTCTGCTTACATCTGCAAAGAAAAACCAGGTAGCATATCGTCTAGGTTCAATTTCAGGGGTCGTCCAATGACTAAAGAGAATTAGGCTATTGATGTCAATAGCTATACCCGCTTCTTCTTGTGTTTCTCGGACTGCCGCTAATTTTGCTGCTCCTATATCGTCTTGCCCCCTTTCTATCTCGTCTGGTTCAATCTTTCCACCAGGGAATACCCACAAACCAGCGGCAAATTTTAAGGCCTTGTTTCTTTTTAATAATAAGACTTCGATACCTGCTTCCGTATCTCTGGCAAGCATGATAGTAGCTGCTGGTTTTACGATGACCATATTTTTTCGGTATAATAGTGTACAGTTAACAGTACACGGTTAGGTTTATAAAACGTCAATAAATTATCTTCTTTTATTTGCTATATTTTCTTGTATAATTTGGTTCAATCTTAGTTTATCTTTTTCAGCAATATTTTTTAAATCAATAAAATTGCTTTTCCTTCCCCCATATAAAATGATTTCCAAAGTCTCTCCATCTAAATTAATGGTCTTAATTTCTTCAAATTTTAGGGATGTTCCAATGATCGAATTGACTCTGATAAGCATTCCTTTTTTGTTCCATTGAACATAATTTTTATGCCAAAACATTCTAAACCAAAAAGCAGATTGTATCAACAAACCTATGCTACTTCCCCATTTATATATTTTAGGATTTTCCAGTTCAAAAGGTTGCCATATACCTCCTAAAATTAGTAATAAAGAAAGAGTAGTTAAGCATAGCCACCATTTATTCCATTATAGATTATCAAATCTAATATTTTTCATTTTCTTTGTTTTCAAAAAATTTTATATAGCAGCTTATTAATCAACCTAAATCGGGTTAGTATTTGAAATACTAACCCGATTTTAATAGCTTTTATTTTGAAGTAATTAATAAATATTCAAAAAACAAACTACTGTCTAGCTCGTCAAATCCGTTGCTAACTTAATCCGTTGCTAAAAACTATTTGTCACATATATATTATTATTTTTTTACGCTTTAAAAACAAGGATTTAGATTTACTATCCCGATAGTTATCGTGGATAAAAATTTAGCAAATCACCCATTTTCAGCCAGCCTACGAAGCTAGGTAATTACGCATTCTCCGCCACTCTAGCCTGATATTGCTTAACCGTATTTCGACCTAATTGCCACATGTGCACCTCATCTGGTCCATCTGCTAAACGCAATGTCCTAGAACCTGCATACATGGCTGCTAATGGCGTATCTTGACTAACGCCCATACCTCCATGAATTTGAATCGCTCTATCAATAATCGTACAAGCCATCGTTGGGGCGACAATTTTAATCATCGCAATCAAATCTTTAGCGCCTTTTACCCCTTCTCTATCTATTCTATCCGCCGCAGAAAGGGTCAATAATCTAGCTTGTTCTAATTCACATCTAGACCGTGCAATTTCTTGCCGGATACTACTATAATCTTTAATATATCGACCAAAAGTTTGTCGTTCGGTTACTCGCTTACACATTAAATCTAAAGCTCTCTGTGCTACTCCGCATAAACGCATACAATGGTGAATACGCCCTGGTCCTAAACGACCTTGTGCAATTTCAAATCCTCTACCCTCTCCTAATAATAAATTACTAGCGGGAACTCTTACATTGATTAAATCAATCTCTGCGTGACCATGTGGTGCATCTACATTCCCAAACACCTGCATCGGACGTATAATCTTAACGCCAGGGTTATCCGCTTCTACTAAAATCATACTTTGTTGGGTATGTCGAGAAGCCTCAGGGTCTGTTTTTCCCATTACGATAAAAAACTTACATCTTTTGTCCAATGCTCCGGAAGACCACCATTTTCTACCATTAATCACATATTCGTCGCCATCTCTTACGATAGAAGTCTCAATATTTGTCGCATCAGAAGAAGCTACTCTTGGTTCTGTCATCAAGAAAGCAGAACGCAATTCTCCATTCATCAATGGCTTCAACCATTTATTTTTTTGTGCGTCATCGCCGTATTTTGCCAATACTTCCATATTCCCCGTATCGGGCGCACTACAATTAAACACTTCAGAAGCCCAAGACACACTGCCCATTATTTCTGCTAATGGCGCATACTCTAAATTGGTCAATCCTGGACTTAGTTTACCATAATCTTCTGGTAAAAACAAATTCCACAAGCCTTCTGCTCTAGCCAATTCTTTTAGTTTATCTAAGCCTGGCCAAACATCCCAAAGCTTATCGCCTTGTGAGTACTTATAATATTCTTTTTCTACAGGGATGATGTGTTCATCCATAAAGCGTTGAACTCTTTTCTGTAATTTGAGCGATTTTTGAGTAAATTTAAAATTCATATTCTTTTTTTAAAGAAGTCAGATTTGATAATAGAGTAGAGAGTAGAGAATAGAGAGTAGAGACTGCTTCATCTCTATTCCCTACTCTCTGTTCTCTACTCTTAATTTATGCGTAAGTATTTAATAATTGTTGCTGTTCTTTAACGGCTTCGATAAATTCTTCTTTTAACCGTTTGGCTAATGCTGCTACTGGCATATTGTCCTTAATGGTCGCTACTCCTTGTCCTGCAGACCAAATCGTTTTCCAAGCTTTTGCCTCTGCCTTCGCAGCATCTAATTCACTTCCAAAATCAACTTTTCCTTTTAATGCCCACATTTCTTTGGTGATGCCCATGGCTTCTAAACTTGGGCGTAGAAAATTAGCGCTTACTCCAGAAACGGCAGCAGTATAGACAATATCTTTAGTACCACTTTCAATAATCATATTTCGATAGCCTTCTTCGGCCTCACTCTCTGCCACGTTGATAAATCGAGTCCCCATATATGCTAAATCTGCCCCAATTTGCATAGCTGAAGCAACATCTCTTCCAGTACTCATACAGCCACTCAATAGAATAGTGCCATCAAAAAAGCTGCGCACTTCTTGTACAAATGGCATAGGGTGTAAAGTACCTGCGTGACCGCCAGCACCTGCCGCTACACAAATTAAACCGTCTACACCAGCCGCCGCCGCTTTAGCTGCATGCCGAAGACTAATCACATCATGAAAAACCAATCCTCCATAAGCATGTACGGCATCCACTAAATCCGAAACTGCCCCTAAAGACGTAATAATAATAGGTACTTTATGCTTGATACATACTTCCAAATCTGCTTGTAATCTTGGATTTGTTCGGTGCGCTATTAAATTGACGCCATAAGGTGCAGCAGGTTTTCCATTAGCTTGCGTATAGCCATCTAAAGCCGTTTCAATTTCGGTTAACCATCCATCAAAACCTTCCGTTGTTCGATGATTTAGTGCAGGAAAAGTGCCTACGATTCCAGTTTTACAAGTTTCAATCACTAGTTTGGGACCAGAGATTAAAAACATCGGTGCCGCTACTGCTGGTAGCGACAAGTCTTTCATGAAAGGGTGTTTCATACAGGATGACAAGTTTTAACTCCGTATTTTAATCGGAGATTTTTCAGGATGAACAAGAGGAAAAAGCAGCCTTAAAAGTTATTATAACTATCTACAGCTTGTCGTTTTCTTGTTGAATCCTTATATGTTTTAGTATAATTTATAAATTCAATTTTTCAGAAGACCACTAGAAATAAAAGTTCATAGGATTATAAATCCTGTTAATCTTAATAATCCTGTCATCTTATAATTCCTCTCACTTCCTTCAATTTCATCAACATCTGTTTCGCCTCTGTTTCTATCCAATGCTGATGTTCTGCTATCGCTTGTAAACGTAATTCTTCCGTTACAAAGCCTTCTGCTACCATTTTTTGACCAACGCCTTTTGCTACTTCAATCCAAATCCCTGCTTTATGCAAAAAATTAGCATCTCCTTTCGTATAGGTTTCATTCGCAGAAATTACCTCTATTTGCTGTAAATCTGCTTTTTCAAAATAATCAGGCAAATTTTCTGCAATCGCATTATTCAAGCCCATCTTACTTCGCCAATCCAAAAAATCACGATAAAATAATTGCATGCTTTTAGGTGGTGCAGGGGTCCAAGCCAATGCTTCGTGATTATAGTCTAAAATAGAAATTTGCCCCTTTGGTTTGAGCCAAGTTTTCATTTTCACCAACGCAGCTTGTGGGTTGTGCAACCATTGCAAGACTCTAGCAGCGACTATTAAATCAAATTTTTCTTTCGGTTTGTATTCAAATAAACCAGTTACTTTCAATGCTAAATTATTAGGGAAATCAAAGAGGGTTTTTCCTTCTTCGACTAAGGCTTTGCTTCTGTCTATTCCTATTACTTGACCTTCTGGACCTACTTTTTTAGCAATTCCCTTTGAAATTGCTCCCGTTCCACAGCCTACATCTAGAACCCTTATTCCCTTCTTTAGAATTGGAACTAAAGTTGAATAGTCTTTTTCAAGGCTACGATTATTTAATATTGGTGCTGAACTTTTAGGAGTTGATTTCTTCATTTTCTACATTTTAATCTTTGTTAAAAAATAGAAAAGTAAAGTTTGTTGGTGTATGGTATTAATTTATAATTGATCGAATTACGATTGGTAAAATCAATTATTTCTTTTATCACTTCACTTCTGGTAAATCCTTTTCAAAGTATAACCATATATACATCGCTATTCCAAAACTAGCAGCATCAGTAGACACTAACCGCCAACCAAATTGCGTATAATCATCAATTTTTTGTTGAATTTCTTTTTTGGAAGCTTTCGCTATATGTTGTTTATCTTTCGTAACCTTACTAAAATAAGTAAGCGCTTCAACTTTATATTCTTTCATTGCCAAATAGATTTTGTGATTAATAATCTAACATGGCACAACTCAGAGAGTTGTGTTACCTCCACACTTATGCCTCTAGTACAATTCTATATCGAGGCTTCCCATTCCTCAATTTCTCAAAAGCTTCATTTACATCTGCCATTTGATAATGCTCTGTCATTGGTGCTAATTGATGTCTAGCCGCAAATTTCAACATCTCTTTAATCTGGTAAGGGCTACCTGTTGGAGAAGCCGTAATAGATTTTTGTTTACCCATTAGGTTACCGACTCGTGCCGAAACTTGCGGGGCAACCCCTACGATATGCAAAATTCCTTTGCTTTTTAGTGCTTTTAAATAATTATTCCAATCTAGCTCCACATTTACGGTGTCTAAGACCATATCCATACTCCCTCTTAATTTCTTCAAACTATCTTTATCATGCGTACTCACAAAATTATGTGCGCCTAATTTTCGAGCTTCTTCTTCCTTTTCTGGGCTGGTTGAAAAAGCAGTCACTTCACAACCCCATGCCTTCAAAAAGGCAAGTGCCATGTGTCCTAAACCACCAATTCCTACCACTCCAACATGACTCAAAGGGCTAATATTATGCTGCATTAAAGGGCTAAATACCGTAATACCTCCACAAAATAGAGGACCTGCAGATTTTAAATCAACTCCATCTGGAATTGGTACTGCCCAAGTTGATTGCACTCTCAACTTATCCGCAAATCCACCGTGTCTACCTCCGATAGTTGGCTGTGCTCGATTACACATTTGATGATAACCAGTCATACATTCATCACAAGTCAAGCAAGATTTTGCGGTCCAACCTACGCCCACTTTTTGACCCACCTTCAGATTTCTTACGCCGGCACCAACAGCTATAATCTCTCCTACTGCCTCATGTCCTGGTACAAATGGATAAACGGTACTTCGCCATTCATTATCCAGCATACTCATATCACTATGACATACGCCACAATACAAAACTTTAATATCTACTTCATTATTTTTTAAAGCGCCCAATTCATATTGGAAAGGTTTTAACTCTCCTTTTGCTTCTTGAGCTGCGTAAGCGTTTACGACCATGATAATTTAGAATTTTCAATTTTCAATTTTCAACTGTCGCAACGAAGTAATTCATCGTTTAATAGAAACAGTAAAGATAAATTAAAAATTATATGATAATAAATGGGATAAATTTCAGCTCCAATTTATCATCCTAAATTCTCAAACAATTCCGTTTTGAAAATTGAAAATTATAAATTGAAAATTGAAAATTTCCTAAGGTTGAATAATAATTTTCCCCAATACCTTTCTATCCATCATATCAATCAATGCTTGTCTAGAATCTTCCAAAGAATATACTTGGTGGATGTATGGCTTCAATTTGC
>CAZXYA010000403.1:0-8730 GCA_964644655.1 uncultured Saprospiraceae bacterium
AAAATAAGCTTAAATGGTGGGCGATACTTTGAAAGTATCGCCCACCATTTAAGTTTATTTTACTAAATACACCTACCAAACATTAGCTAGTTAAATTTTAGGGTGGTTTCAAAATACATCAAAAAAGCCTGCTCCATTTACAAAAACGAAGCAGGCTTTTTAGTTAGTCAATTCTCAAAATCAGTCTCCACTCATTACAGCAGACAATAACCAAAGAATCTCTGTATATAACCAAATCATGGTAAATAATAAGCCCATTGCGATATAATATTCCATATACTTAGGCGAGCCAAATTGTTCTCCTTTTTCAAAATTATCAAAATCAACCAATAATTTTAAAGAAGCGATAACCACAATTACTGCACTAATCCCTATCCCTATCATAGATTGCTCATGTAAGAATGGCATGTTAATGGAAAATAAGCTTAATACAAAACTAACGATGTATAATAGCATAATTGCGCCAGTAGCCATCATAATGATACTTCTGAATTTTTCTGTTACGGTAATTAAGCCTGATTTAAACAAAGTTAACATCGTAAAGAAAATAGCAAAAGTAATGGTAACGGCCTGTAAAACGATACCATCATAAGCTGCACTATAAAAGTAAGAAATAGCTCCAATCGCTAAACCATAAAGACCAGCAAATAGCGGTGCCCAAATATTAGATCGCTGTAAATCTCTAGAAGCTATAATACTAACGATAAAACCGCCAATCATACCTCCGTACATAAATAATGGGCTAGGGTTGGCATAGCCCACAAAAAAAGTCATTAATAAAACACCAAAAAGGACAAAGGATTTATTCACGCCGCCTTGAACGGTCATGACTTCTTGACGATTATTCGTCAAATTTCCTCTAAGGACTTCTTCCTTAATCATTGGGTTATTAGACTTATTTAATCTGTCTAAATTCATTTTGATTAAATTTTTGAGTATTAATAAATACAACTTTAAGACGATCAAAAAAGAAATAGTAACGCCTCAAAGTGTTATGAAATTATCAAATATCGCTATAAAAGTAAGCAAAACTCTCTAAAAAAACATTTATTTTTAGAATTTGTATAAGGACGACACCTCTTTAATGTATAGGCGCTTAATTTTGTTCGACCAATTATCACCATTCTTTTTTAAAAATCAACTAAAGGTATGCTAAACAACCTATTGATAGCGTTCTAAAGCGGCATGGTTGTGGTTTATATATTATTAAAATTAACTTTATAAGTTAGTATTGCAGTTATCTGTTGATGGTTATCAGTTGCTACCTACAATAATAAACTGACAACTCATAGCTGAATCTAATTTTAACCCTAATAATTTGCGGTTATTTCCCCTATATATTTGCTTATGCCTTTCATGCTGGTTGCAAGGGCAAACTTTATCTTCAAGGCCTGGTACGGCTTTGAATAAAGTCATTTTATATCCAGATTCTTCTTTTTTTGCACATTCTAATATTTTTTATGAAGAAGGTACCCTCTTTGAAGTGCTTCAAGAAACACGTTTTGAACATGAAGATGAAGCACAAAATCAAAAATTTAAATGGTATCAAGTTAAAGCACCTGATGATAAAATAGGTTGGGTCTATGGAGATGGTTTGGCAGTTATCCTACCGAGCTCAGATATTCCCCCCAACTTAAGCGATTTTCATTTAAGAAAATTTAATTTCTCAGCCGATTTAGCAGCAACAACGATTTGGATTGCAGGTATTGAAGGAAAAGATAATTTTCATGAGGATGATTATTTAAATCCACTATACAAAGAATATTACCTGGTTTTAACAAGTCGATTAGGTAAGTCGTATCACATTCAGTTTGCAGGAGAAAGTGCAATGGGTCAGAGTGAATTGCGGGCGTTTGTTTTACAAGATTTGACCGCCGATAATGTACCAGAATTATTATTGCTAAAAAGTAATTTTGACAATGCACATCGTTCAGAAAATAGGGTAGTAGAAATTTATGCTTTCCAAGCTGGATCTATTACCAAAGTTTTTGAAGAGCAAATGGAGTTAATGTATGCATCCCAAACTCCTTCCCCTGCCTTATTCAAGTTTATAGAGATTGATGAGCGAACCATTCGAGTGGCTTATGTAGATTATTTAGCTTGTGCTAATTATAGTATGATGCTAACGCCAAAAATATTAAATCAAGCCAATGAAAAATGTTTGGAATATGTGACTTATTCTTTTGTCTGGCAAGCATCCACCCAAACTTATCAGTCGCTTTATGAAGAAAGTAGAACGGTTATTGAGGGTCAATTAATTCCTGAAAAGGGGTTTTTAAGAGCTGAACCAACTTATTTAAGCGAGGTGGTAGAAAAGTTAGCCCCTGATGCGATTTTAAAAATAGTACAGCATTATGAAAAAATAATCACTCAAAGAGGAAAGAAAAAAGTAGTTCCATATTTATACGTGCAATCTCCTGACGGGAATTATGGCTACATTCATGCAAAAGACGTGCAGCTACAAGTAGGAGAACATGCTACGGTCCTTAATAGTTTTTATAAAAACCCTCCTTTAAACAAGCAAGATTGGACATTAGATACTAACTTTTTGACCATCAAAATTGCGGAAAGTCAGACCATTCTTACTAAAAAGGAATAGTCTTTTACTCTACCACTAAGAAAGTTCCCTCTACCGCCCGAGTTGCGAAGCAACGAAGGGCGATAATACTCATTTTTGTATGGTAAAGTAAGTCTTTTATAACCATTTACTCAAAAGTCGTCAAATCCAGTTCTTTTCTTAACACAACATCCTTCGACCCATGCTGTTGCCAATAAGGGCTGAGTATCGTCTTTTTTCGAGTTGCTTTAGTCGTCAATTGTTGTCGAGAAAGTGCGGTATATTTATCTACCCAACCTTCGATGATATAAGGCGCTTTTTGTTGATAGACGATGGTTAACTTTCTTTTTAGCGTTGGATACTCAATTTCATAAGCCACTAAATTATCTCCTTTGAAATCCGTTCCAGTATAAGCTTTTTTGGTGATAATAGTAGCCATTGGTTGCATTTCTAAATGCATCAAACGAACAATAGTAGCAGATGGTACTAGTTGTGTTTTTCCAGTTGGCAAAGCATCGGGGTTCATCCGAATTCTATTAAAAATTTCATCTTCTAATAAAGCACCATCTATAGTAAAATCTTTGTCCCCTTCATTTTCAAAATAAGAACGTAGTTGTACCTTATACTTATTTTTTTGCTGATTGATTTGCATAAAACTTTGCCCACACCAATCTTGAGAAGAAATTGTTACTTTAGGCGTACTTGGAAATTTTTTAGCATCTGCGGGCGTAAAAACAGAGGTCATAATAGAATAGTCATAAATGCCCGTCGTAAACTTTCGCAAAAAATTATTTTTTAAAATCGGGATAGAATTCTTATTGGTATAATTATCATTCTTTACTTGCTTGTCGGTTAAAAAATCTTCAGAGACAAATACTAAAACGGCTTCTCCTGGATGGACATCGCTATATCTTGCTTGTTGTAAATCATAACTGCTGACTTCTGCTTTTCCTTGGTACCAATAATCCGATAGTTTTTCCATTGGAATCGTTTTTTTTGCTGTTGTAGTTGATGGGGTAAGTATCGCTAAGGCGGTATCTGTTTGATTAGGAGTTTCGTCGCAAGCTATTAGTAGAAATAATACTGAAATGCTTAGGGCTAAAAAGATATAATTTTTCATGCTGATTGATTTTATTTTAGATTGAGCAAGCCAGCCAAATTTGGCGGCTACGAATGACAATTAATTTTTGAAACAACTTCAATACAAAAAAGGCTGTTCACCAATGCAAACAGCCTTTTTATAAAAAGAGTTTTTATTTTTTATTCTAGGATAATCTTCTTTACTGCAATCCCTTCGTTCGTCTGCACTTTGACAAAATAAAAGCCTGCTGCTATGGCTTCTACATTCATTGGAATAACCTGCGTAAATTGATTGATGTTAATTTCTTGCTCCATTAAAGTTTGTCCATTCATATTATACAAACTTAGTAAACCCTCTTTGGCTGCTTCATTTCGCAAGCTAACATTAATATACGCTCCTGCTGGATTAGGGAAGACTTCAAATTGTAGCCCTAAAGCTTCTAAGTCCTGTGTACTAGTATTTAACCCACCCACTTCTACGAATGTTCCGCCTGCTATTGCCATTGCACATACATTATCGCCTTCGGCACTCGTAGCACAAGCTTCACTTTGGTAGATTTGTAAATCTAGAAATTCTACGTCATCAATGAACCAGCCATCGAAATTTTGATTGGGTACACTAGTGTTAGGATTTAATAAACTACCAAATCGGTAGCGGATAGTCACCCGTTCTCCCATAAAAGCACTTAAATCGATATAGGAGGTGATAAATTGTTCACTTTCTCCCCAAAAAGCAGTCAAATCAGCGGCGACAAACAAACTAGAAGCTATTGCACCAACATATCCATTTCTAATAAAATGAGGTCCTAAATCAATCCAATTAGTACCGCCATCTGTAGAAATTTCTACTAGACCACCACTTGTTCCTTCATCAATACTATATAGATGTGCGAACCGCAAGGCTGGTTGATTACCCGTTATTAAAATCTCTTCATCTAACTGTAAGAACTGCTCACTATTATCTTCAGGGTTGGTAACATGCCAAGCATTTTCACCACTTTGTACAAAAACATCTTGTAAGCCAAACAAATTAGTATTCTCTTCATCAATAATCAGCCAAAAAGTACCACCATCTTCCATATCATCAAAAAACTGACGAGTAGATGCTCGGTTAGCATCTGTAACGACTCTATAGGTAATTGCTATTTCGTCTCCACTTGCTAATATTGGTACTTCAAATTGAATCGTCCCCCCACCTACAGTAGCAGACATAGAAGCAGATTCAAAAGTCAAACCTTCTGACAAATTATCTACTATCACTACATTCGTTACACTTTCCTCTTTAAAATTTGTTAAGGTTAAGGTATATTCAATCTCGGCTCCAGCATTAATATTTTCTGTAGCAGTTTTGGTTAATAATAATGCTTTGGTACAAGAAGGAGGTATATCAAAAGCTTCTATAGCATCATTTCTATCTCTTGAATCTCCCTGAGACGCACTAAAACCTAAGCCTCTCCGGGCAAAAACTTCCCAAATTAAACATTCATTCGCACCACCATTATTTGATCGATCTGCTGCTAAAATAGCATCTCTACCATCTACAAATCCTGGGCTACAGGCTTGTATTTTTAGGGCATCCATGACTAATTGAATCGCTTGATGATTGCCTGCACCTCCATTAAATAAATCTGGGTCAAAACCATGTTCGTCCGCCATTGCCCAATATAAATCCCAGATCATCGCTGTCCAAACTTGACCTACTGGATGTGGTGCCGTACTAAGACTAATAATATCTGAGTAGGTATAAGGTGAAACTTCCATATTGGTTGAATAAGGAAAAGATCGAATACCTGTCTCCGTAATATCTTCTCTCAATACATAATTACCAATACCTCTTGGCTCTACGCCTGTATCTTCAGGATTCACACTAGTTACCAAAGTAAAATAATCACTCCAACCTTCTCCCATTTGTTCATCATTAGTCAAGCAACTAGAATTGATGCGACTTCCTGATAATCTGGTAGAAATACCATGTCCATATTCATGCGCTATAATTCCATTATCAAAGTCTCCGTCTAAAAAATCAGGTCCATTAGCAGGAGGACTCTCTATCTTTAGTTCTAATCCATCGTCGATAAGTGTCCTAACTACTTGGCAATCACTCTTTTTTAACATGATTACAGGAATATTTAATGGACCTTGAAAATTATCACCTGCCCCCATTCTTACTAAAGCATCTTCAAAATTGCAAATAACAACTGCAATAGCTCCTGCATCTCTGGCGTTGGTAGCCTTTTCGGAAAAGAAGCAAGTTCCTCTATCAATCAAGGCAATTTTACCGTTGACTTCAGCTGCATTCACGAAAGGGTCACAACCTAAGGTAGGATTATTAAAGGAGCCATCATCAACTATTGCTGCTTGTCCTATAATAGGCGCTGGTAAATCTTGAACTTGTGTACCAAAAGTCGCTGTTCCTACTTCAAAAGTTGCAGCAGCTTCAGAAGGGGCCGTTATTTGCAATAACCTTCCCCCACCTCTTCCCCAAACAAACATTTGCATTCTAGGCCTATTTCCATCACCAGGAGTCGCAAAATTAGCATTGCTTATAAAATTAGGATCATTTGTTAGGGCTAAGTTAAATCCATCTTGTGCTTCTGCCCTTACATAATCTCCAGCACCTGCCCCAAATTCAAAATTTGTTTCCTGAAAATTCCCTGCTCGTTCATCAAAACCATAAGTATAAAAAATATCATGCATCATGTTACTGGCATAAAACAACTGAGTAATAGCTGCATTTCTATTCGTATCTGGCTCTCCTCCTTCAATGATTGGATAATCAAAAACTAAGTTATTTCCCCCATCTGGTTCCCCCCCAACAGAACTATTATTATCATCTAAATCTGCATAAGCATGCGCATTATTTCCTCTAGTAATCGTAAACTCTGGTCCTGTTTGTCCATTTGTATCATGCCAACCAAAGGGAGAAGCCTCAGGATTTGCGGGTTCATTAACAATACTTCTATTGCCGTGTAATGGGCTTTCAATAGGGAATGCATAAACATTATAACTACTACCATCTACCGTTGGCATAAATTCCGCTACTGGTTGAACAGATTCGACTAACTTACTTTCTTTTTCTAAAAAGCCACAGCCTTGTTGGTGTTCATGCATACCAATCGAACAATGGGTCGTCCAATTATTTTTACTTATTACTTTTCCTGTTTGTGCATCGACCCGAATATTCCAAAAATCTGCCTTTTTGGTCATATCAATTGCTAATTCCCATGCCAAGTGTAATTTACCATCCTCCATTAATTGGTAAACTGGCTCTACACTTATATCCGTATTAGAGATCTTGGTATTTTTATAAATGGTTTTATTTTTACCTTCCCTCTTTTTATTCGTCAAATTTGCTACTTCTTTAATCTCCAGATGAAGTGCTGCATTCCGAATCGCTGTTTCTGGATTAATGCTAGGTTGAGTAGTATTGACTAAGGTATTTATTTTAGGTAAGAAGCGATTACTAGCGTGCAAAATTTCCCCATTGGGTAATACATTAACCGTACTGAGCGCATTAAATATTTTAACCCCTTGATAGCGCTGGTTAAAGTAAATATGTGTAAGACCATTATGCTTACTAGTGAAGACATTTTCTATTGCAATATCTGCAATATCTGTCTCTGTTAATTGCCAGTTATCGATATTTTCTTTTAAAAACTGCTTAGCAGAACTAATCGCTTTTTCATGTTGTGCAAAGACAGTTGTAAAAACAAAAAGACTTGCCAATAATAAGTAGACTTTTTTAGTCATTTGTGGTATGAATTTATTTTAGATGATGATTTTTCTGTAGTTTAGGCTTCTGGACTGAATAGCCTTCTTCTTTAGTTTTCATAGAGATTGCACTTATCATTGTAGACCTAGATGAGTATAGGGGTAATTCAATCGGATACTTTGGGATAGAACGGATTAGTTGAGTGTATGGATACCAAAAGTAGGGATAAACTACAGATATTCAGATGTATTTAATAGGAGTGAATTACACGTTATCCGACAAAAGTGACTTTTTTACAAAAAGATGGAATAGAATTGTCCTAGTTGCGGCAAAAAATGGAGTGCTTGGCTTATTGCTATACAGCTTATTTCTCAATAACTATTTTTGGTGTTTTGTCTATTTGCCAATCAATAACTAAACCACCTGCCAAACTTTGAGCAATTTTCTTGCCATACATAATCTCCGTCAAATATAGGGCAGCTTCAAAAGATTTAGCTCCACCAGCAGAAGTGATGTATTTGCCATCGTGGACAAATAACACATCTGACCGAACATCTAAATGCGGAAACATTTTTTTGTATTTGCCAATATCACTTGGAAAAGTAGTGGAAACTGCATTATCTAAAATGCCTGCTTTGGCCAAAACAAAAGCACCATCACAATGTGAGGTAATATATTTTGCTGTTTTATCTACTTTTCTTACAAAATCCAGCATGACTTCATCTTCCAAATCAGTATCTAAATGATGTTCTGCACTTGGGACGACTAGAATATCTATTAAAGGTAAGTTGTCCGCTAAATAATTAAAATCTGGTAGCAAGCGAATTCCTTCAAAGCTAGTAATTGGCTCTAAGGTATTGGCAACTAAAAAAGTATTCATCGCCTTAATACTATCTCTAAAGATGGTGTGCTGAAAGATATCATAGGGCGCTGTTAACTCTGTATTATAGACCCCATCCATGATTAGAAAGGCAACATTATAGCGGTCTTTTTCTAGTTGAACCGTCCGTTTTGAAACAATAATGTCCGTTTTATTAGTTGGGGTAATAGTCGATGATTGACAGCTATAAATAAAGGATAAGACTAATATACAATAGTAGTATTTCTGCATTTTTAAATTGATTTTGAAGTTGTTGATTGTCAGCTTTGTATGATTTTTTAGATTCAAAATTGTTTGATGGTTGAATAGTTAATAGAGCGTCAGATAAAAAATTGATAATTATCTGTGTCCCTTCATTTGTCGGTGGTATTAATTGCTACCACGGATAAATGAAGGGGCATGGATGTTAGACGTGATTATTTAATAATAGTAATTTTTGTAATATCAATTTTTAATCTGACGCTCTAAATAATCAAATAATATTAACAATCAAGCCACTAA
>CAZXYA010000404.1:0-8707 GCA_964644655.1 uncultured Saprospiraceae bacterium
GGCGCCGCAGGCGCCGAGCAGAATTATAAAAAACTTTTTACACGCTGTACTAAATCTATTTATGAAATAGACATTTATGAAAAAAATCATCGGTTCCTTATTATGCTTTAGTCTGCAAATACTGCTTTATGGACAATCTATTACCTGTATGAGTTATAATATTCGCTATGATACAGACCGAGATTCTTTAGATTCTTGGACCAATAGAAAAGCATTTTTATTGAATCAAGTCCAATTCTATCAACCAGATATTATGGGGACGCAAGAAGGATTGAAGCATCAATTAGACTATCTGCAAACAAGATTGAAAGGATATGACTATAAAGGCATTGGCAGGGATGATGGACAAACAAAAGGAGAATATACTGCTATTTTTTATAATCAAAATAAATTCAGATTATTAAAAGAAGGTACTTTTTGGTTGTCTCCAACGCCTGATAAAGTTGGTTTGGGCTGGGATGCTGTTTGCAATCGAACTTGTACTTATTTATTATTAGAGCATCAACAAAGTCAGCAAAAATATTGGATTTTTAATACTCATTTTGACCATATTGGAAAAGTGGCTAGGAAAAATGCAGCTCAATTGATTTTAGAAAAAATCCAACAACTTAATACAGCCAATTATCCAATTATACTAATGGGTGATTTTAATGTAACACCTACTGATCCTGTTTATACCGTTTTGACCAATCAATTAGCAGATACCCAAAAAATTAGTCAATCTCCGCCTTTCGGTAATGAAGGTACTTTTAATGGTTTCAAATTTCATCAACCATTAACCCGTCGAATTGATTATATTTTCACAAATCCTAATTGGGTCAATGTTTTAAAATATGCGACCTTGAGTGATTCAAAAGATTGTCGGTATCCTTCAGATCATTTACCTGTTTTTGTGGAGGTTTCTGTAAAGTAGCATCTTCTGTTTTAATCAGTCATTTAATGATTATACTAAGTACCTGAGCAGAAATATTCGACACTTTTTGAGGATACTGAGTTAATGAGATTTATGAGCTAATGAGCCTAGTATTTGGTCTAAAATGCTTTGTTTACCTCATTTATCTTAGAAACTCATTAACTCATTACCCTCTTTCTAAAATGTCGATTAATTTTGTACAAGTACTTATAAACTGGATGAAATTGTGATTTTAGTACTATACGTGTCTAGCTTTTACTCGGAGCAAAAAAGTATTGCCTTATTCCCTTGTGATTGCCCCAGTCGAGAGCAACCACAAGGGATTGCCCGTACTAAATGTTCGACTTTAATTTGATATAGAATTTATAACCCAGAATGGGTTAAACGTGAATAACTAAAATGGCTGGACTTTATTTACATATTCCATTTTGCAAACAAGCTTGTCATTATTGCAATTTTCATTTTTCGACTTCTCTGAAACAGAAAGATGCAATGGTACAGGCTATTTTACAAGAATTAACAGACCGAAAAGCATATATCGAAGGCGAAACTTTGAATACTATTTATTTTGGTGGTGGAACTCCTTCCTTATTAACGCAAACTGACTTAGCCCTGATTTTTGAAAAAATCAATCATTTATATAGCATTCACGAAAAGGCAGAAATTACCTTAGAAGCCAACCCCGATGATTTATCCGAACAAAAATTAAGGGAATTAAAAGAAACACCAATCAACCGCCTTAGCATTGGGGTTCAATCTTTTTTTGAAACAGATTTGCAGTTTATGAATCGAGCGCATAATGCCACAGAAGCAAAAACTTGTATTCAAAACGCACAGGCTATTGGTTTTAATAATTTGACCATTGATTTAATTTATGGATCGCCGACTACTACTAACGTTCGCTGGGAACAAAACATTCAAACCGTTCTGGATTTTGATATTCCTCACATTTCTTGTTACTGTTTGACCGTTGAACCCGATACTGCCTTGGATCATTTTGTTAAAAAAGGCAAAGCAGCACCCGTTAATGAAGAAAAAGCTGCGCAACAATTTGAAATTTTAATGGCAACATTAAAAAACGCAGGTTACGAGCATTATGAAATTTCTAATTTTGCAAAACCCAACTGGCATGCTCGGCATAATTCTAACTATTGGTTAGGCGCTACTTATTTAGGCATTGGTCCAGCAGCCCATTCTTTTAATGGGACTAGTCGTCAATGGAATATTGCGCATAATGCCAAATACATTCAAGCTATTAATAGCCATCAGCCTGCTTTTGAAAAAGAAACATTGAGTACCGCACAACAATACAATGAATATATTTTAACTGCTTTACGTACTAAGTGGGGCTGTGATATTCATAAAATCGCTAATTGGGGCGCTAATTTTAAAACGCATTTTCAAAAAATCAGTAAGGACTATCTAGTAGAAGCGTTAATGCAACAAAAAAATAATATTTTTACCCTAACGGACAAAGGAAAATTATTGGCAGATAAGATTGTAATGGAGTTATTTATGTCAGAATGACTTATATAATAGCAGGATTTGGTTTATTAAGGGAAAAGGAAAAAAATAACCTACGCAAAAAGATAATATATATTTTATAAGAAAAATCCGTTTAAATCCGTTTGCAATCCTCCTAGCCCGTCTGCATAGGTTATTTTTTGTAAAATCCCTAAACAAAAAAATTATGCCACATTTTTATTAATATTTTGATGTTATTATAAATTCAATGGATATCAAGAATTGATAATCATTGCTGATAGTTTAAAAAATAAATTTGAATCTACCCAAAATAAATATAGATAGCGCAAACATTCGAGCTTTTCTTAAAACAGATAATGGCATTCTGCTTATCAGTATGGGGATTTCTTTGCTGTTTTGGTTATTAATTAAATTATCTCAAGATTATAAAGCCAATCGGGATGTGGCGCTCACTTATACCCTGCCTACCGATATGTCTTTTGTTACCATTCCACCTAAAAAAGTTCGGGTGACCCTTGAAGGTCGAGGTTGGGATTTGATGTATGATTATTTTGGTGACCGTAATAGTAAGCTTAATTTTGATTTAGACAATCTACCGAGTCAAACAATTACCAATAATCAGCTAAAAGGAAAAATGGTCGAACATGCTCAGTCATCAAATGTAACAGTCTTTGATATGAGCTTCGATTATATTACTGTTGAATTAGGAGCAAGTGCTAAGAAAAAAATCCCCATTATTTTAGACAGACAACTAAGTTTCGCACCCGAACATCACCTACAAGCCCCCATTGACCTCCTGCCCGATAGTATCACTATTAGTGGCCCAAGTGCCTTATTAGCAGATTACATTTCTTGGCCAACTACTTTATTAGCATTAGATGATTTAAAAAGTACTGTTAATCGTACGCTGACCTTACAACCCAATACCAAGCCTCAAATTACTTTGTCTGCCTCCGCAGTTCAGGTACATATTCCTGTAGAGCAGTTTACGGAAAAATCAATCTTTTTGCCTGTTAGGGTTAAAAATGCGCCTGATAGCTTGAAGGTTTTCCCTAATAAAGTAAAAACCAATTTTGTGATTGGCTTGAGTCGATATGATTCTATTGCGGCTAATGATTTTCAATTAGAAGTTGATTTAAATGGCATCCCCATCAATCAAGCAAATAATACAGCGCCAATCTTACTCACCAAACGACCTTCAGAAGTTAAGAATATTCGTTTCTCCCCTAAATCTGTACAGTTTCTTTTTGTGAAAGAATAAATGTTACCAGATTCAATGTTTCTCTAACTAATCGTGCCTAAAAGTACAGAGTAGAATTTTAATGCTCGCTTGCGACAATAATACTTTATCCAACCTATAAAAAGATTGTTTTTTTGAAAATGATTTGCTATTTTTATAACTAGTAACTCATTAATTCAACGATAGAGTTTTTATATTTTTATTAAAAAGTAGTTTATGAGCACACTTAAAATTAGTGGCGAAAAAAATGCAGAAGGCAAAATCGACCAATTGCTCAAAGAAGTAAAGCAACTAAAAATCCCCGATTTAGAAGGCTTTCTGACTAAAGCATTAAAAATTCTTGAAAGAAGGAAATCTCCTGAATATAAAAAAAGGGAAGAAGTGCTTATTGATAAAATACAAAATGGTGGTCCATCTGAAAAGGTGATTCTTCGGCAAAAAAAACTTATAGAAAAATCTATAAAAACAAGACTTACACCATCAGAGCATCAAGAAGCACTAAAGCTAATACCTATTTTCGACCAATGGACTTTTAAAAGATTAAAACTCTTAAATGAATTGGCAGAACTTAGAGAAAGTACGGTAGAAGAAACTATGAAAAATTTAAAGATAGAATCTGCCCAAACTATTTATGCCTAAACCCAAAGTAACTAATAAGATAAAAGAAGCGGTAAGAAAAAGAGCCAAATATTGCTGTGAATATTGCAAATTGCTACAAGCATTTTCTTCTGCTACCTTTGCATGTGAGCATATTTTACCTACGATACTTGATGGCACAAATGATATTCATAACTTAGCTAATGCTTGCCATGCATGCAATTGGTCTAAAGCAAAGGCTATTAATGCAATAGACCCTATTACCAAAATGGAAAATCCACTCTTTAATCCAAGAAAAGATACATGGCTCGAATATTTTAAATGGAGTGATAATCTGCTGACCATAATAGGTTTAACACCAACAGGAAGAGCTACTATTAGTCGTTTAAAAATGAATCGTATTGGATTGCAAAATATTCGTAGTGTCACTATTGGAAAAGGACATCCACCTGATTAGCACATTCATTTCTTTTCTTAAAATCAAATGACTACCTTTGACATTTACCATTAAGAGCTTGTTGGGAATTTATCCTTCGGGCTATTTTCATCTCCAAAAAAAATCCCCAACAAGCTCTAACAAAACGTCAAAAGCATGAAATTCAAATCCCTATTCTTTTCCCTACTGCTTATTTGTATCATCAGCAATACGTATGATGCAGTTGCACAAACCTCTATTTCAACTGATAAAATACCTACAACTACTACTATTGACTTACCAACCGCCACGCCAGAATCCGTCGGCATGTCCTCCACTCGCTTAAAAATGATGGAAGCCAAAATGCACGAATACGTGGACAAAGGGCAATTAGCCAGCGTACAAACAGCCGTTATCCGCAAAGGAAAAGTCGTACAATTTGATACTTATGGCTATGAAGACGTAGACAGCAAAGACCCTTTAAAAGACAATAGTATTTTCCGAATTTATTCCATGACTAAACCCATTGTTTCTATTGGTTTAATGATGTTATATGAAGAAGGTTTATTTCATTTGAATGAGCCTTTGCATAAATATGCGCCTGAATTTAAGGATATGCAAGTGCATATTGGTAATGGTCAAACGGAACCTGCCAAACAACCAATTAGAATCATTGATGTCTTGCGACACACAACTGGCTTTGGCTATGGTTGGGGATTTCCACCTAATCATGTGGATTCTTTGTATAAAGTTGGTGCTAAAAGAGTAGGCACAACCAATCGAGAATTTTTAAGAGCGATGAGTACCTTGCCTCTGTATCACCAACCAGGAACAGGATGGCGATATAGTGTTTCTACCGATGTTGCAGGTGCTTTATTAGAAATTATTGCCAATCAACCTTTAGATGAATTTTTGGAAGAACGCATTCTGAAACCACTAGGCATGAACGATACCCATTTTGAAGTACCTGATGTTAAAGATGAACGTTTTATCACCAATTATACGCATAAAAAAACGGACGGTAGTTTACAAGTAATTGACCATCCTTCCATGAGTAAATATACCAAAGCAGTAACGATGTTTTCTGGTGGTGGCGGATTGGTTTCTACCACGAATGACTACTTAAAATTTTGCCAAATGCTATTGAACAAAGGGACATTAAATGGACATCGTTTGGTCAGCCCAAAAACCTTAGCTTTGATGACTAGCGACCATACCCAAAATACGCCACATGCTGGTGGGCCTATCGCTTTACCCGGCAGAGGCACCGCATTTGGTTTAGGTTTTTCTGTAACGACCGATTTAGCTGCTACAGAAGCTTTAGGTTCTGAAGGCATGTATGGTTGGGGCGGCGCAGCAGGCACTTATTTTAGAATTGACCCCAAAGAAGAAATGGCCATTTTAATGATGATTCAAGTAATGCCTTATAATCATTTACAGGCTAGAGAGAAGTTTCATAATTTGGTTTATCAGGCGATAGTAGACTAGTTGCTAGTCCACTAAAAATCCCCATAATTCACCTGCAAACAAGGCAAGCCTATATCCAATCGCCACATATCTACTACTTGATTACGGTCGTCCAAGACGTACTTTACAAAGAATTTATCTTTGATATGGGCATCAAAAAATTCTGTTTTCACAATGGAATCCTTGCGCACATCTTCGTGCTTTCGCATCACCAATTCATGGTAAGGAATTTCCATTTTTTGCAACCAATTTAAGGTCTGTGTTTTAGAGGAATCTTTTCTTCCTGTAAACAAGAAAATTTGTGTGCCTTTGGCATATTCGGCTTTGACGATATTGGCAATTGGTTCATTCAAGGCATCTTGTTCACATTTTGTGGCATCAAATGGAGAACGTCCATCAATAATCGCCAAGGTACCATCTATATCACAAATAATCGCTTTTGGCAAATCTTTGTTTTGCGCCATATAATAAGGCCCTCGTCCTTTTTTACCTTCTGGCGCATAAAATTGACGGTGCAATTTTTCTATTTGTTGTCGACCAACTGGGCGTTTCCGCTTAGCATCTCGTCGAAGGGCCTCTTGCAATTCAATCGTAAATTCTTTCACCTCCACTTTAACTTGTTCTCCTGTCTGCTTTTTATACCCATTCACCAAATCATTGATTCGGTTGATATTTTTTTGCGAGAGATTAGTATCATCTACTATCACATGCTTTCCTTCTCTTAACGCTTCGACAATTAACCAATCTCTTAGTCTTTTAACAAATTTCTCATTGCTTTTAGAAAATTGATACCCATCTAACATTTCTCGCATATCATCTCGATTGATGCGCTTATACATGCCTGGGTTGACTTTTACTAAATCCTTCGCATAGGTTGATTTTCCACTTGCTGGAAGCCCTCTTAATATTATTACTGTTTTCATGATTTTATTTTTTTAGTTTTTTAATTAATTAGATAGGATGGTACAACGGATAAATACGGATTGAACGGAGCTTGAACGGATTTTACGCACTAAATTAAAAAATCCGTCAATATCCGTTAAATCCGTATTTATCCGTATTTATCCGTTTGCTCTCCCATCTGCGTTGCGGTTCACTTCACCAAATAGTCCTCTAGGACTTTTTTGTTTGCTCATCCTCCTAACTCGTCTATATTATGACTGAATGGTCGCTCGTAAGTAGGTCGAATATATCCCCAAATAGTCTCCGAGTAATCCTTTCCATCCAACATAGAAAAGAGAATTTTTGGATATTGACAAGTCTGAAAATACAAAGCAGTTTCTTTTCTAGTAGCTAATTCTTTATACTCCCTTTTAGCAATATTTTCTACTTGTTCATATTCCTCTTCCAATCTCGCTTTCGTTATTTTTACCCATTGATAAAATTCATCTGGCACTCGCTCTAAAATTTCTTTGAAGGAGTCGCCCGCTTTTAAGTTTTCCCATATAGTTTTAGAAGAAACTTGGGTCATGATTCTATGAATCCGTACATATTCTTCAAATTTCACTTTTAAACGGAAGTTATTGGCAAACCGCACCACAAAACCTTCTTTATTATCAAATGCCAAAGCTTTCAATTGATGAATATCGGTTAAGCCGTCATATTTTTTGACTATTGGAAATCCAATATCGACTAAAGGTAATTCTTTCCCCGTTGCTGTTTCTATCATGCCCAATAAAACCAATTCTTCATTATTACCATAATCCAAAACAATCCGATTTTGAGGATAAATGATTTCAAATAAATAGGTAATGGCTGGGTTCATTTGTGCTTTGGCACTTGCATATTTGGTGTTTAATAATTCATTGGCTTTGACCGATTGTTCGCTTATAAATGAGCCTCTTGTCGCCATATAAACTTCCGCTCCTATAGTATAACTAATCCCCAAGGAGCCATCCATTTTTTCATACACCTCAAAAGGTAAATTAGGAATCGGTTCGTTGACCAATTCTTCCAAATTAAAAAATTTTGGAAAAGGGCGAGCCACTACCCTACCCTGTCCATCTAAAATCAATCCTCGGCATTGCAATGTAATGTCATTCCAAATTCGCTCAAATTGTGCGGTTTCAGAATAATTATAAATGAATAGCTCTTCCGTTGGGTGTTGATTCACCTTTACATATCCTGCTGCTATCATCTTATTTAATGCGGTAATATTCATTGTTTTTTTATTTTGATCGCAAGTTAGGAGGATACTACGCAGTATTTATGCGCAGTTAAATAAAAAGTAATAATAATCTGGTTTTTTTGAGGTGATGAGGCTGATGAGATTAATGAGGTAATGAGAATCATAAACTCATCAACTCATTTCTTCGCTTTTACAAAGTGGAGATTATTTAATACTAAGTACTTATCAAGTCTCTTTTCTCTATTCTCTGCGCTCTATTCTTAAATCAGCATAATTATTTAAAAAAAATAAGCGTTTATAGATTGTTTTCAAGCTTATTTTTAGAATACTAGAATCTGGAATAGATTTTGGTCATTTTTTTTGAGGAATCGAACCTATCCATTTCATTCAGGAGAAGTTCTTCTATATGCTATTAAAATAAACCATCATGCGGATAAATTTAGTTTCTTTTTGCCTTAGTTT